>CAZNSG010000110.1:0-38327 GCA_964575715.1 uncultured Hyphomicrobiales bacterium
AACCCGGATCACTCGCGCCCGAAGATCGTTCGAATAGCCCAAGCCCATCGCCGGCCTCCTCGAATTGAGGAGATCACAGAATCTTATTCGCGGCCGCTTGGGAATCCCCTACGATTCATCCCAGGTGGAAAATGCTCTAGCGCAAAGAACGGCGGCCATAGGCCGCCTATGCTCCCCCTTTCAGGGGGAGGTAACAGGAGCAACGCTGAATTCTTCGCGCGCTCATGCTGTAGCCGGCACGCGCTTGACCTGATGGGCTTGCAGTTTCGGCAGCACTTCGCGGCCGAAGCGGCGGATCTGCTCGAGGAACAGCTCGTGCGGCAGCGCGCCCAGATTCATGTTGAGCAGCAGCGCGTTGGCGCCGTAATGCTCGGCCGCGTCAATCAGCCGTTCGGTGACGTGTTTCGCCGGCCCCCACGCCAGTTCGTTGTTGTCGATCCGCCGCTCCACGTCGGCAGCCGTCATGGCTTTCATCTTTTCGCGGTCGAGGCCCGCGGCGGCGCGATTTTCCGGGCGCACATAGTCGAAGGAAGACGGATTGACATAGCCGGAGGCCTTGACCGCGGCCTCCTTTTCCCTGGTCGAGCCGTGATGCCAGAGCGTGTGGACAAAATAAAAGTAGTGCGGCGCGTATTCATTAAGCGCCTGCGCCTTGTCGGCGGCAACCCAGGCGTCGGTGAAAAAACACAGATGTTCGGGCGTGATGCTGTGACCATGCTGCTGAAGCGACTTCGCGAAATGGCTGACGATGTCCTCGGTCAAGCCGCGCTTGAAGTCCGGCAGCACCGCGCAGAAATTGTGCTTGCCCGCCCATTCGATCGTTTCCTTGGAACCCGTGAACGGAATCCAGACCGGCGGGCGCGGCTGCTGATAGGGCCGCGGCCAGATCGCGATGTCGTGAAATTTCCAAAACTTGCCCTGGTGCGAGAACATGGGCTCGCTCCAGGCCTTGAGAATGACCTCGACTGCTTCCTCGAAGCGCGCGCGCGATTCCGCCATCGGCACGTTATAGACATTGTATTCGCGCGGCACGCCGCGGGCGAAACCGGAGATGATGCGGCCGCGCGAGAGACAATCCGCCATCGCGAGCTCCTCGGCGATGCGCAGCGGATTATGAATTGGCAGCAGATTGCCGAGGATCAGAAATTTCAGTTTGGTCGTGCGTTGCGCCGCCGCCGCCGCCATCATGTTGGGCGAATTCATCATCCCATGCGGCGTGGTGTGATGTTCGTTCAATCCGACGCCGTCATAGCCGAGCCGGTCCATCTCCGCCCAGGCGTCGAGATGTTCGGCATAGGTGAGCGCCGCGGTCTCGGGATCGAAGTGATCCCGCGGCAGCGGATAGGGCATGAACTTGGCTTGCTTGTAGTCGTCGAAATGCTTGCGATAGGCCAACAGGTCGAAAATAAAAACTCTCACGTGCGGCTCATCTTGATTTCGGCTGCGGAGTTGATGGTGGCGTGCAGGTTGCGCGCGTATTCGACCGCGCCGGCGACCGGCATGTCGGGCGCGGTGCGCACATATTCCTTGGCGGCGCGCAGCGAGATGGACGGCGCTTTCAGCATGGCGGCGGTGAGCTTGTCGAGCGTTGCATCGAGTTGCGCCGCCGGCACCACGTCGCTGACGATGCCGTAAGAGAGCGCGCGCTCGGCGCTCACCTCGAACATGGAATACACGAGGTACGCCATCGCCTTGCGCGGTACGCGGTCGACCAGCGACGACATCACCATGGTCGGCATGATTTGGTGCGCCATCTCCGGTACCGAAAACGTCGCCTTGTCGCTGGCGAGCGTGATGTCGCAAGCCGCCGCGATGGCGCAGCCAAAACCATGCGCGCCGCCCTGCACCACGGCGATGACCGGAATTGGTGAATTGCGCAGCGCGCCATAGGCATCGAACACCACGTCGGAAAAATTTCGCCGCGCATAGGCGGTCGGTTCGACCGCCGGGCGAGAACCCATGCCGGCGCGCCCGACGCAAAAATCCGGACCTGCGCCGCGCAGAACCACGATGTCCGAGGTCTTGGGCGCGTCGTTAATCAGGCGCGTGAGCCGCGCCACCATGTCGTCCGAGACGGCATTGCCGCGTTCGGGATGGTTGAGTGTGATGCGCAGGATCGGGCCGACCTGCTGGGTCAGGATATCGTCGGACATGCAAACGCCTTTCGATTTGGAGCGGGCGCGGAGCATATCGTCGAGACGGCGGGCATTGCTAGAGCATGCTGCACGATTGATGCCGGGGGCCGCTCGCCCTATGCTGCCGCCCGATGAATAATGCCTTGACCCTCCCCCGCAAGAGGGAGCGTCGGGGGGTCATCACGTGAACCAAATTCCGTTATTGACGAAAGAAACTTCACGCGATGACCGCTAACACCAAATGGATCGGCCAGTCGGTCGAGCGGCTGGAAGACCCGCCGCTGGTCACCGGACATGGACGATTCGTTGGCGACATCAATTTTCCGCGCCAGCTTCACATGCGCATGGTGCGCTCCAACCACGCCCACGGAAAAATTCTCTCCATTGACGCAAAAGCCGCTCGCGCGCTGCCCGGTGTTGTCGCGGTGTGGATGTCCGCCGACATTCCCGATGTGCCGCCGGTCGATTTTCGCGAAGGGCCGATCGAAAAGCTCGCGCCCTACCGCCAGCCGGTGCTGGCCATCGGCAAGGTGCGCTATGTCGGCGACCCGGTCGCCGCTGTGTTTGCGCAAGACGCTTATGTCGCGGAGGACGCGGCCGATCTTGTCACTATGGAGATCGAGGAATTGCCGCCGCTGCTGTCCGCAAAGCTTACGCCTGCCGAATTCTCGCCCGGCCAAAACACCGAAGCCGACATTTTGCGTCAGGGCTATGGCGACATCGACGCGGCGTTTAGCAAAGCGCACACCGTCGTAGAGCTAGAGCTGACCTGCGGCCGGCATTCCGGCGTCCCGCTGGAAACCCGCGGCGCCATCGGCCGCTACGATGCTTCGCGCGACATGCTGGAGCTGCACGGCGCCGCCAAGGTGCCGCACCGCAATCAAGAGCTGATCGCGCGCATGCTCGATCGCAAACTAACCTCGGTGAACGTGTTCGAGTCGCACGTCGGCGGCGGGTTTGGCATCCGCGGTGAGCTCTACCCCGAGGACATCTTGGTATGCGTTGCTGCCATGCGGCTCGGCCGGCCGGTAAAATGGATCGAGGACCGGCGCGAGCACCTCATCGCTGCCAACCATTCGCGCAACCAGCATCACAAAATTCGCGCCGCGGTCACCGCCGACGGCGAAATTCTCGCCATCGATGACGAGATTTTCCACGACCAGGGCGCCTATGTGCGCACCCATGCCACGCGCGTGGCGATGATGACCTGCGGCGTGCTGCCCGGCCCCTATCGCGTGCCGCTCGCCTACCGCGCGGTCTGTCATTTCCGCCTGACCAACAAGACGCCGGCCGCGACCTATCGCGCGCCCGGGCGCTTTGAGACCAGTTTTGTGCGCGAGCGGCTGGTCGATGCCATCGTGCATAAACTCAAGCTCGACCCGATCACGGTGCGCAAACGCAACGCAGTCACCGCCGCGGAAATGCCGTTCAAGCGGCCATTGCAAGCGCTGGGCGAGGAGATCCACTTCGACTCTGGCGACTACCATGCGCTGCTCGACCAGCTGCTCGATCATGTCGAATGGGAAAAGCTCAATGCCGATCTCGCGCGCCGCCGTGCCGAGGGCGAGATGGTCGGCGTGGGGCTGGCGATGTTCGTGGAGAAAGCTGGCTTAGGCCCCAAGGATGGCGTGAACATCTCCGTCGATACCGCGGGCGCGGTCGAGGTGGTCACCGGCGGCGCCTCGCTCGGGCAGGGGTTCGAGACCGTGATGGCGCAAGTTGCGGCAGAAATGCTTGGGCTTAATTATCAGCGCGTGCGCGTGATCCACGGCCAGACCGATCGAATTTCACACGGTATCGGCGCGCACGCCTCGCGCGCGACCGTGATGACGGCATCCGCCACAAGAGTCGCCGCGCTCAATTTGCGCGCGAAGGCGCTTCAAGCGGCAGCCGAATTGCTGCAAGCGCTGCCCGAGGCGCTCGATATCGTCAACGGCGAAGTGATCCGCACCGACCGTGCCGGCGGTCCCTCGATCGGCCTCGGCCAGCTCGCCGCCGCCAAGGACGGCAGGCTCGAAGCCGAAGGCTGGTTTCATGCCGAGCATCAAGTCTATCCGTATGGCGATCATCTGGCGGTGGTGAAGGTCGATCCCGATACCGGCGGCGTCAAGGTCGAGCGCTATGTCATCGCCTACGACATCGGCCGCGCCATCAATCCGGCGCTGGTCAAGGGCCAGATCGCGGGCGGCTGTGCGCAGGGCCTGGGCGGCGCGCTGCTGGAGGAGTTCACCTACAACGAGCGCGGCGATCCGCTTAGCGTAACGTTTGCCGATTATCTGCTGCCCACGTTGCGCGACGTCCCCGACATCGAAATCATTTTGACGGAAGATGCACCCAGCCCGCTCAATCCGCTTGGGCTCAAGGGCGCGGGCGAGAGCGGCATCAATGGCGTCGGCGCCGCCATTGCCTCCGCCATCGACGACGCCATCGGCATCCCAGGCGCGGTGACGCAACTGCCTGTGACGCCGCAGCGTCTGAAGGCTATGATTGACGGAACGCGCAAGCGCTGAAGCCTGCTCCCTTCACCCTCCCCTGGAGGGGGAGGGTCGGCGAGCGTAGCGAGCCGGGGTGGGGTGTATTTGTCTCGAAGTTAGTCACACCACCCCGCCCGTCTTCGCTTCGCTCAGACGTGCGACCCTCCCCCTCCAGGGGAGGGTGTAGAGAATGAATGTCGCGAGGATTTTGGAGTCCGCCATGAATAAAGTCGAACCGCGCGCCGCGACCGCGAAATCCAACGCACCCAAGCAGGACCTGCGCGCGTGGCTTGCGCAGATGGAGGCCGCGGGCGAGGTCAAGCACATCGGCGGCGCCGGGCGCGAGGAGGAAATCGGCGGCATCGTCGATTTTCATCAGCGCAAGATTGGCAACCCAGCGGTGCTGTTCGACGACATTCCCGGCTATCCGCGCGGGCATCGCGTGCTGGCCAACATTCTCACCTCGGTCCGGCGCATCAATCTCACGCTGGGCAATGATGCCGACGGCAGCGAAATGGAACTGGTGCGCTACTGGCGGCGCTACATGAAAGAGGCGAAATCGATTCCTCCGGTCACGCTGCCCACCGGCGCGCTGCTGGAGAATGTGAAAGAGGGCGGCGACATCGATCTGTTCAAGATTCCGGTCCCCAAATGGCACGAGCACGACGGCGGCTATTACATCGGCACTGGCTGCATGGTGATCATGCGCGATCCCGACTCAGGCTGGATCAATTATGCCGCCTACCGCGTGCAGGCGCACGATCGCGCGCTCGCGAGCGTGATGGCATCGAAGGGCAAGCACGGCAACATCATCATGCGCAAATACCACGAGCGCGGTGAGAAGTGCCCGATCGCGGTGGTGTGCGGCATGCATCCTGCGCTGTTCATGATCGCGGGCTTGGAAATTCCCTACGGCAAGAATGAATACGACGCGGCCGGCGGGCTGCTCGGCGAGCCGGTGGAAGTGATTTTGGGGCCGAAGACCGGCCTGCCCATTCCGGCGCACGCCGAGATCGCGTTCGAGGGCTTCGTGCATCCCAACGATCTGATCGACGAAGGGCCGCTCGGCGAGTGGACCGGCTATTACGCCGGCGGCCTCAAGAAAGAACCCGCGATCCGCATTGAGAGCATGATGTATCGCGACAACCCGATCCTGCTCGGCGCCATCCCGGGCATTCCGCCGGACGACGATTCGTTCTATCGCGGCACCTATCGTTCGGGCGCGGTGTGGAACCAGCTCGAAGCCGCGGGCGTGCCGGAGGTGAAGGGCGTGTGGTCGCACGCCGCCGGTGGCAGCCGGCTGTGGCTCACAGTCTCGATCAAGCAAATGTACGCCGGCCATTCCAAGCAGGCCGGCCTGATCGCCTCGCAGTGTCATGCCGGCGCTTATGTGAACCGCTTTGTCGTGGTGGTGGACGACGACATCAATCCCGCCGACATGGACAAGGTGATCTGGGCGATGTGCACGCGCTTCGATCCGCGCGAGGGTTTGGAAACCCTGCGCGGCTGTTGGAGTTCGGCGCTCGATCCCATGGCCTATGCGCCCGACGATCCGCGCAACGCGCGTGTGGTGATCGACGCCTGCCGGCCGTGGTCGCGGCGCGATACTTTTCCGATCGAGGCGCGTCCGAGCCAGGAGCTCGACGCACGCATCCGGGCGAAATGGGCGCATGTGCTGCCGAAGGGTTCGTGATTGACTTTGCGATGACCGAGAAAATTAACTTCACTCTCAACGTCAATGGCCACGACTATGCGGTGCGCGTCGAGCCGCGGCGCACGCTCGCCGACACCATCCGCGACGAATGCGGGCTTACCGGCACGCACCTCGGCTGCGAGCATGGCGTGTGCGGTGCCTGCACAATTATCATCGACGGCGAGGCGGTGCGCTCGTGTCTCATGTTCGCGGTGCAGGCCGCGGGCAAAAGCATCCGCACCGTCGAGGGTCTTGCCAATGGCGATATGCTGCATCCGCTGCAGCGCGCGTTCATCGCCCATCACGGCCTGCAGTGCGGCTACTGCACGCCGGGATTTCTGATGCTTGCCGCTAACACTTTGGAGAAACAGCCCGACATCGGCGACGAGGAACTGCTCGACGTGCTGGCCTCCAACCTGTGCCGCTGCACCGGCTATGGCAACATCGTCAAGGCGGTGCAGGCCGCGCGGGCGGAGATGAAGCGTCGATAGCGGCTGAATTATTCAAGCACGCGCAAGGCTTTGACCAAACCCTCTTCCGCCCGCCATAGGAGCAGCATATTCTTGCAAGATGACAAAACTGTTGGAACAAGCGCTTGCAGCCGTTCGCCGGTTGCCCTCAGACAGCCAGGACGAAATCGCGCGCGCGATGCTCCAGCTTGCATCGAGCGGCGGCGAGCCGGAGCCGGTCGACCCGGTGCATCTATCTGCCGTGCTCGAAGGCCTTGCACAAGCCAAGCGCCGCGAGTTCGCGACCGATGCTGAAGTGGAAGCCGCGTTCCGCCGCTTCGATCGATGAAGCTGCGCTTTACGCCGCCGCTGTACGCGTGCGGGCCGCCATCCTCGATTCATTGCAAAATCTCGTCCTGTTTCCCGAGGTCGGGCGGCGGCAAACCGTCGAGGGGGTGCGCAAGCTCGTAACACGGAAATATCCTTATCTCGTCTATTACACAGTGGATCGCGCGGCTGAAGAAATCGTCATTCTTGCCATCCAGCACCCCGCGCGTGAGCGCGAACATTCCGACGCTTGATACCAACGACGCACGGCGCTCTGCCTTGACGAAAACTGCGGCAGTGCAATGGCGCACAGGCTCCAGACAATCCATTGCTGCATGTCGCTCACCCTTGGTCCGGGTGCCGCGTCTGATCCATCGGTGGTTGCTACGAAACTAATTCTTGATCCGGTAGCCGGTCTTGAAAATCCACCACACAATTGTCAGGCAGATGGCGAGAAACAGAACGGTCATCGCCAGGCTGATACCCACGTGCACATCGGCTATTTCAAAAAAGCTCCAGCGGAATCCACTGATCAAATAGACGAGCGGATTGAACAGGGTAACCGTCTGCCAGAACGGCGGCAGCACGCTGGTGGAATAAAATGTGCCGCCCAAGAACGTCAATGGCGTGATGACAAGAAGCGGCACGATCTGCAGCTGTTCAAAGCCATCCGCCCAGATGCCAATGATGAAGCCGAGAAGACTGAATGTCACGGCGGTCAGCACCAGGAATACCAGCATCCATACCGGGTGGGCGATCTGCAACGGAACGAAGAGGAATGCCGTCGCCAGAATGATCAGCCCGAGAATGATCGATTTGGTTGCGGCCGCGCCGACATAGCCAAGCACGATCTCGTAAAAGGATACCGGCGCCGATAGGATTTCAAAGATCGTTCCGGTGAAGCGGGGGAAGTAGATACCGAATGACGCGTTCATGACGCTCTGCGTGAGCAGCATCAGCATGATCAGTCCGGGCACGATGAAGGCGCCGTAGCTGACGCCTTCAATCTCGGTAATGCGCGAACCGATGGCGGCGCCAAAGACCACGAAATAGAGCGTGGTCGAAAGCACCGGAGACAAGATGCTTTGCATCAGCGTGCGTCCGGTGCGCGCCATTTCGAACATATAGATTGCCAGAACGGCGCGATGATTCATTTTTGTTGTCCCACCAGTCCGACAAAGATGTCCTCCAGCGAACTTTGTGTCGTATGCAAATCGCGAAACCGGATTCCGGCGCGATTCAAATCGCCAAGCAGCGCGGTGATGCCGGTGCGATCGACTTGCGTGTCATAGGTGAAGACCAGTTCGCCGCCGTCTGCTGCCAGCGTCAGGCGATAAGGGGCAAGATCGCCGGGGATGACGTCAAGTTTCTTCTGCAGCTGGAGCGTCAATTGCTTTTTGCCGAGCTTGTGCATGAGTTCGGCCTTGTGTTCGATCAAAATAATTTCACCCTTATTGATCACGCCAATCCTGTCGGCCATATCTTCCGCCTCTTCGATGTAATGCGTGGTCAGGATGATGGTCGTGCCCGACGCGCGCAATGCGCGCACGACTTGCCACATATCCTTGCGCAATTCGACGTCGACGCCCGCAGTCGGCTCGTCGAGAAAGAGAATTTGCGGTTCGTGCGAAAGCGCCTTGGCGATCAGAACGCGCCGTTTCATGCCACCGGACAGCGTTCGAATCGTGCTGTCCTTCTTGTCCCACAGCGACAGCTCTTTGAGCACCTTTTCGATGTGTGTGGGATTGGGCGGTCTGCCGAACAGGCCGCGGCTGAAAGTCACGGTCGCTATGACTGTTTCGAAAGCATCCGTGGTCAACTCCTGCGGCACCAAGCCGATCATCGAGCGGGCGGCGCGATAGTCCCTGATGATGTCGTGACCGTCGACCGATACAGAGCCTGCGGTCGGCCGCAAAATCCCGCAGATGATGCCGATGGGCGTCGTCTTGCCGGCGCCGTTAGGGCCCAAGAGCGCGAAAATCTCTCCGCGGTGAACGTCCAGATTGATGTTGTTCAGCGCTCGAAAACCCGACGCATAAGTCTTGCAGAGATTTGAAATGGAAATAATGGGCGGCATGGCGCTGGCCGGTCTAGATTATGGCCGGCCAAGTTTCAACGGGTCGGTGCAACCGGCGCCTGATCTGGACATGGTTATATGCCGATAAACCCGTCTGGCAATCTTTTGCTATTTCCTATACTTGAGGCTTCGCATCAGGTTTGTCCGCCATGAAACCCCCGCCCTTTCAATATCACGATCCGCGCACCGTCGCCGAGGCGGTGGGGCTGCTCGGCAAGCTTGAAAACGCCAAGCTGCTGGCCGGCGGCCAGTCGCTGATGCCGATGCTGAATATGCGCTTTGTGCTGCCCGACCACGTCATCGACCTCAATCGCGTGGCGGGGCTCTCCTACATCAAGGAGAGCGGTGGCGTGCTGGAGATCGGCGCCATGACCCGCCAGTATGAGGTCGAGTTTTCGAATATGGTGCGCAAGCGCTGCCCGCTGCTGCATCAGGCCATTCTGCAGGTCGGCCATCGCCAGACCCGCAATCGCGGAACTATCGGCGGCTCGCTTTGTCATCTCGATCCGGCAGCCGAGCTGGTCGCGGTCGCCGCCGCACTCGATGCCACCGTCGTCGTCGCCGGCGCAAGCGGCCGGCGCGAGATCACGTTTGCCGATTTTCCGGCCGCCTTTATGACGCCGGCGATCGAGCCCAATGAAATTGTCACTGCCGTGCGCTTTCCGCTCTGGACCGCCGGACACGGTGCGGCCTTCGTTGAGTTTGCGCGCCGCCACGGCGATTTCGCCATTGTCTCGGCGGCGGTACTGCTCGCGCGCGATGGCGCCGGGAAAATCACGCGCGCGTCGGTGACCATCGGCGGGATTGGTGCGGCACCGGTTAGGGCGAAGGAGGTGGAGCAAGCGATTGTCGGAAAGGTTGCGCAGGCGGATTTGTTCCGCGCGGCCTGCGAGAGTTGCCGCAAGCTCGACGCCATGGGCGACATCCACGCGCCGGCCTCCTACCGGCAGCATCTCGCCGCCGTGCTGTCGCGCCGCGCGCTGGAGCAGGCGTCAGGTATTGCACCAAAATCCACCACCAGCGTGCATTAAACCATGAGCAGCAAGCGCACCATCGCGGTTACCGTCAACGGCACGCGCTACGAAAAGCAAGATGTCGAGGTACGGCTGACGCTCGCCGACTTCCTGCGCCATGAGCTGGGGCTCACCGGCACGCATCTGGGCTGCGAGCATGGCGTGTGCGGCGCCTGCACCATATTGCTCGATGGCCGCTCGGCGCGCTCCTGCCTCATGCTGGCGGTGCAGGCCGACGGGCACGAAATCCTCACCATCGAAGGCATCGCGCCCAGCGCCGACAAGCTGCATCCGTTGCAGGAGGCGTTTCGCGACAACCACGGCCTGCAATGCGGCTTCTGCACGCCGGGCATGCTGACCACGCTGATCGAATTTTTGCGCGACAATCCCGATCCGACCGAGCAGGAGGTGCGGATCGCGATTGCCGGCAATCTGTGCCGTTGCACCGGTTATCAGGGCATCGTGCTGGCCGCGCTCGATGCGGCCAAGCGCATGCGCGCGGCGCCGTAGGTGATCCAATGTTCAGCGGCCATCTGCCAAGAGCCGCGGGGATTAGCTAAACTACTCGCCGAATCCAATCGTGCAGGCCGTTTTCGAGGTGGTGAGGCAAGGGGAGATCGCAATGACCGACAGCAATGATGGAATGGCGCGGCGCACGGTGCTTGTAAGCGCAGGTCTCGGCATTGGCGCGGGATTGATGTCCGGCGTTTCGTCCGCGCAGGCGGAGGGCAGCAAGCGTACCGCCAAGGCCGCGGGTGAAATCTGGAGTTCTGAATACTGGACCAACAAGGGCGACGTGAAGCTCAATCTGTGGCGCAAGCGCATCGGCGCGCCACGATCAAACAAAACAGGCCACGGCGCGGAGCCGCTGCCGGTGCTGTTCCTCGTGCACGGTTCGTCGAATTCCTCGCGCTCGTCATACGACCTGCACGTGCCGGGCAAGGGCGAGTATTCGCTGATGAACACATTCGCGCGTTACGGCTACGACGTGTGGACCATGGACCACGACGGCTATGGCCGCTCGGGCTCCTCCGGCAACAACTCCGATATCGCCAGCGGCGTCGAGGACCTCAAAGCCGCAATCCCGGTCGTGGTGAAAGAAACCGGCCAGGCGAAAATGCATTTCTACGGCACCTCGTCGGGCGCGATCCGCGCCGGCGCGTTTGCGCAGGCGAGCCCTGAGCGCGTCGACCGGCTGGTGCTGGCCGCCTTCACGCACAAGGGCATAGGCTCGCCGGAGATCGGCCGGCGGCAGAGGCGTATCGATGAACTGCGCGCCAATACGCGCCGCAAGCGCGACGCGGCCATGATCGGCTCGATCTTCACGCGCGACGGCCATGCCTCGGCCTACGAGCCCGCGATGATCGAGGCGCTCATCGCCGCGGAGCTCAAATTCGGCGACACGATCCCGACCGGCACCTATCTCGACATGGCCGCCAATCTGCCGCTGGTCGATCCGAAAAAGGTGCTCGCGCCGGTGCTCATGTTGCGCGGTGTCTACGACGGCAACTCGACCAACGAGGATGTGATCGATTTCTACATGCAGCTGCCGAACGGCGACCGGCAATTCGTGATCGTGCCGCATACCGCGCACAGCATAGGCTACAGCAAGAACCGGCATCTGCTGTGGTACGCCATGCGCAACTTCCTGGCCGCGCCCGCGCCGGTGGTGACAAGCTGAGTTTTCATCTCCCCCCACTGAAGTCGGATTTATCCGACTTCAGCCAATTTAAATACCGATCTCGGGTAAACCCGAGATCGGGCAGTCAGATTTATCCGACTTCGGTCAATTTAAGTTCCTTATTCGGGTAAACTCGCGTTCGGGCCGGGAGAGGCGGCCAGCCGCAACGGGCTGCCGCCCGCACCGATCATCGTACCGGCGCCGGTGGCGCTCTTGGGAAATCCTTGAGTTTTTGAGGATTTTGGCTGCTGGCTGGGTGGCCTCGCCGCGTCATGATCTTCCTCTTGCAAATGCCGAAGGGGAGCATAATTTAATAAATATACGCCCCGAGGCGGCCGGATGGGTCGCGGAACTGTCGGCGTGCGTGACCCCATCGTTGCCGCTGAGGTGACCTCATTCTTGGGAGGTTACCGTGGTAGCTATGCGGCCTTTCAACGCCCACCTCACTTGGCAAGACTGGTTTGGCGTCGCGCTTGGCGTACTGATCGGGCTATCGCCATGGCTCGCGGGACAAACGGACAATCAAGTGGTGATGTGGATCACCATCGCGGTCGGCATCTGGGTGGTGCAATTCGCGGGATTGCAGCTCGTCGATCTGGAACGCTCGGAAGAAGCCGGCTTGATGGTTTGCGGCTTATGGTTGATCGCATCGCCATTCGTCTTGGGCTACTCCGACAGCGGAACTCTCCTGTACTGGCATTACGCTCTTGGCTCGATCGTCGTGCTGCTCGCGGTGCTGGAGCTATGGCAGGACTGGAAGCTCAGCGACAAGGAGCTGGCCAAGCACGGGCTGTAGCGATCATTCGAAAAAAAACCTCATGGAGGTGACCATGCAAGTGCAGACAGCGGAAGTCCATACAGCGCAAAAGACGAGTCCAAAAACTCACAACCTGATCGCGAGCGACCGGGTCGAGGGAACGCCGGTGCGCCGCTCAAATGGTGAAAAGATTGGCACCATTCAGCGCCTGATGATCGACAAGCTCAGCGGTAATGTCGCTTACGCCGTGCTGAGCTTTGGCGGTTTTCTGGGAATGGGACAGAAGCACTTGCCCGTTCCGTGGGTCCGGTTGAAATACGAGATTGTCAACGAAGCCTATGTGCTCGATCTGACGGACGATGAGCTCAGTTGTGCGCCCGCCTACGAGGCGGATACGGAGTTCGACTGGGGCGACCGCAGCGAAGAGATTGTGATTCATAGATATTACAAGACGCCGCACTATTGGGGCGTCTGATCGCTCGGCCGGGCAGTGTCATTCGCTGTCCGCCGCGTAGGCCGCGTCTACGATTTGAACAGGCGGCCGGTGTGCGGGTAGCTCAATTTAGGTTGCGATACTGCTTCGTGCGGCATTGTGTGTTTAACGACGGAGGGAGCGAATGCGAACTCTTGAAAGGGACAGGGCAACATCCGTGTCCGGCACCCCGATCGTGCTCGGTACAGACGAGGCGAGACAAGGCGTTACGGGACACCATGTGCGCTACGTTCTCATTTTTGGGCTCGTCGGCGCGGTGGTCGGGCTTACGGTGATCGGAATCTTGTCTGCGCTCTGAGTCTTCGGTGCGTCGCGGCTGAAATAGTTGCACGCGACGTGGAAGGACGAATGGTCATGTTCGACAAAACATATCTGTTGCAGAGAGCAGATCCCAAGACTGCAAAACGCATTCGCGAGGATCAAGCGGAGTACGAGCGGCTCGACAAGGCTCTCGACGAAGGCCTTATGGAGACCTTCCCGGCATCCGACCCGGTTGCAGTCGTGCAACAGAAGCCTGAGCGCTCCAAGGGGAAACGCTGATCCGCCGATGTGGCGGAATTAATTGTGAATCACGATCTCGTCGCAGCGATCGCGCCAATTGAAATGTTTGCTGGCCTGAGAGGAGGGCGCACGGCGCAGTTCCCTAGGGATGCCGGAGTTTCGATCGCGGCGACGCGGTTCTTGACCGCCTTCTGCACCTTCTCAAAGGCGCCCACTTCAATCTGCCGCACACGCTCGCGCGACACGCCGAACTTTTCGGCGAGCTCCTCGAGCGTGATCGGTTCCTCGGCGAGCCGGCGCGTCTCGAGGATGCGCCGCTCTCGCTCGTTGAGCACGCCGAGCGCATCGAATAGCATCTTGCGGCGGTTATCGAACTCCTCGCTCGCGGCGAGCGTCGTCTCCTGGTCCGGGGATTCGTCCACCAGCCAGTCCTGCCATTCGCCGGAATCGCCGTCCTCACGGATCGTGGCGTTGAGCGAGGCGTCGCCGCCAAGCCGCCGGTTCATATCGATCACGTCCATTTCGGTGACGCCGAGCGAGCGGGCGATGGTCTTCACCTGGTCCGGGCGCATATCGCCCTCGTCGAGGATGGAGATCTTGCTCTTGGCCTTGCGCAGGTTGAAGAACAGCTTCCTCTGGTTGGCCGTGCTGCCCATCTTCACCAGCGACCACGAGCGCAGGATGTATTGCTGGATCGAGGCCTTGATCCACCACACGGCGTAGGTCGTGAGCCGGAAGCCCTTCTCTGGCTTGAAGCGCTCGACCGCCTGCATCAGGCCGACATTGCCCTCCGAAATCACCTCGGAGATCGGCAGGCCGTAGCCGCCATAGCCCCTAGCGATTTTGGTTACGAGCCGCAGATGGCTGGTGACGAGCTTGTGCGCTGCTTCGCGGTCACCATGCTCACTCCAGCGCTTCGCCAGCAGGTACTCTTCCTGGCGCTCCAACAGCGGGAACCGCCGGATTTCCTCAAGATAACAGGTGAGGCCGGGTTCGGCCGTAAGGATCGGCAGGGTCGCGGTGCGGGCCATGATCAAGCCCTCTAACTAGTTTCGAAACAAAATTATCAGCATCTGGCCGCATTGTCAAATTGATTTCAAAACACTATTATATCTTGAAGAGGCGATCATGTCGGCGCGCGAAACGGCGGAACTCCTGCTTTTGCTGGGCCGGCTCGTGCAAGCCGAGGGCTATCACGGCGACCTCAGCCCCGCCCAATGGATGGCGCTGCGCTACTTCGCCCGCGCGAACTCGTTCTCCCGGACGCCCTCCGCCTTCGCCGAGTTTCAAGCGACCACGCGCGGCACCGCCACGCAGACCATCAAGGCACTTGAGGCAGGCGGGTACTTGGTCCGACAGCGATCCGAGGCGGACGGGCGAAGCGTCAGTCTGCGACTGACAAAGAAGGGTAATAAAGCGGTTGCACGCGATCCGTTCGAAGTCCTGGTGCGCGCCGTGGCCTCGCTCGACGCGGAAGAGCAAACCGCGATGCACGACGCGCTGCACCAAGTGCTGACCACGGTAGCTGCGAGCGGGGCGCATCGGCACTTCGGTGTTTGCCAGGACTGCACGAACTTTTGCGGCCACCTACCGAGCACGGGCCCCTCGGCCGCTGAATGCCTGCTCCTCGGTGTTCCGATTCAGCCAGAGGACGTAGGTCTTCTGTGCGTCCATTTTCAGCCAAAGAGCGAGCACCGCGATGGCGCACATGGTGAATGAGTCGACCTCTGCAACCTGCTGGAAGGACGCCTAATTGACCTACATCGTCAACGATAGCTGCATTCGCTGCAAAACCATGGACTGCGTCGCCGTGTGCCCCGTGGACTGCTTCTATGAGGGCGAGAACATGCTCGTCATCCATCCTGACGAATGCATCGACTGTGGGGTCTGTGAACCGGAATGCCCGGTCGAGGCGATCAAAGCTGACACTGAACCAGGTCTTGAGAAATGGCTGTCGCTGAACGCGGAATACGCAAAAATCTGGCCCAATATTACGGTCAAAAAAGAGCCCCCGTCCGACTGGAAGGAGTGGGAGGGGAAGCCGGACAAACTCCAATATTTCTCACCAAATCCCGGCGCGGGCGATTGATACCAGCGGCCCTAATGTTTGACCCGTCATCCTGAGGTGCGAGCGAAGCGAGCCTCGAAGGATGAACGGCCCCGATACTGCAATGGCCGGGCCGTCGCCCTTCGAGGCTCGGCCTTCGGCCGAGCACCTCAGGGTGACGGAGATGAGTCAGTGATTGCTGCCGTTGGTATGAGGCGGACAGCGCCCGCGCCGTTCGCGGCCTCATAAAATACACAGGCTACGGTCCTGCAAAGAACGCGCGCATTTCCGCATAGGTTTCCTCCGGCGCCTCTTCCGACAGGTAGTGCCCGCAGGGCAGCGCCTTGGCGCCGCGGATGTCGCTGGCGTAGTCCGCCCAGATTTTCGCCGAGTCGTGCAGGCGCCCGACCGCGCCGGTCGCGCCCCACAAGATCAGCGCCGGACAGGTGATCTTCTTTCCCGCCGCGAAATCCTTGCTGTCCATCGCAAGATCGACGGTGGCGGTGGCGCGATAATCCTCGCACATGGCGTGCACGGTGGCCGGATTGCGGAAGCAGCGCTTGTATTCCTCCAGCGCCTCCTGGCCGAAGAAGCTCAGGCCTTGGGCGGTCTTGGCGAGCTTCTTGGCGATGTAGAAATCCGGGTCAGCGCTCATCAGCCGCTCCGGCATGTCGAACGGCTGGATCATGAAAAACCAGTGATACGAAGCCGTCGCCCAGCCTTGCGTCACATGATTGAAGAGATGATGCTGCGGGATGATGTCGAGGATCGCCGCGCGCGTTACTTTTTCCGGATGATCGAGACACATGCGATGCACCACGCGCGCGCCGCGATCGTGGCCGGCGGCCGCAAAGCGGGAAAAACCGAGCGCCGCCATCACCTCCACTTGATCCTGCGCCATGGCGCGGAACGAATAGCCGGCATGATCTTCGCCGCCCGGCGGTTTTTCGGAATCGCCGTAGCCGCGCAGATCGGTCGCCACCACGGTAAATTCCTGCGCCAATCTTGGCGCAAACTTGTGCCACGACAGATGGGTGAACGGATTGCCGTGCAGCAGCAGAAGCGGCGGCCCCTTGCCGCCCACGACTGTGACAATGCGCGCGCCCGAAGTCTTGATCTCGCTGCGCTTGAAGCCTTCCATCATGATCAATTCCTATGAATTTCCACAATTGAGCGCCCGCCGTTGTGCCGACTGTCGGTATGGCGTGCGGCAGGCGCAAGCGCCAAGTCCACGTAAGCATCGCTGACTTGATTTTGTCCCCCTGAAAGAGAGAGGGTTTGGGGTATTCAGGAATGGGCAGATTGCGGCACGAAGAGCCTCGCCATCAAGGGGAACGCAGAAAATGAAACGATTATCATTCGCCGCCGTGCTTGTTGTCGTGGGATGCGTCGCGGGCGCACAGGCGCAGAGCTATCCGACGCGGCCGATCACGATGGTCGTCGGATTCCCGCCGGGCGGCCCGACCGATACGGTCGCGCGCGTCATGGCCGACCGCATGAAAGCATCGCTGGGCGAAAATGTCATCGTCGAGAACGTGAGCGGCGCATCGGGCACCATCGCCGGCGCCAAGGTCGCGCGCGCGGAGCCGGACGGCTACACGCTATCGGTCGGTCAATGGACCTCGAATGTGGGGCCCGCCGCGATTTATCCGCTGCAATACGACGTGTTGAATGATTTTGCGCCGGTGTCGCTGCTGACCACGTCTTATCTGTGGATCGTCGGCAAGCCGAATCTGCCGGCGAAGAATTTGAAAGAGCTGGTGACGTGGCTGAAGGCCAATGCGGGCAAGGCGTCGGCGGCCACGGTCGGCGTCGGCAGCGCGGCGCATCTGTGCATCGTCGACTTCCAGAACAAGACCGGCACGAACTTCCAGATCGTACCCTATCGCGGCGGCGCGCCGGCCTTGCAGGACGTGGCGGGCGGGCAAGTCGACTTTTCCTGCCTGGAAACATCGCAGACGCTGGCGCTCTACCGCGGCGACAAGATCAAGGTCTTCGGCATTGCGGCGAACAAGCGCTGGTTTGCGGCCCCCGACGTCCCGACCCTCGATGAAGCGGGCGTGCCGGGAGTCCATATTACGTTCTGGCATGGTCTTTGGGCGCCGAAGGGAACGCCGAAAGCCATCGTCGCCAAGCTCAACGCCGCCGTGGTGGAGGCGTTTGCCGACCCGGCGATTGTGAAACGCTTCACCGAAATCGGCCACGCGCTGCCCTCGCGCAGCGAACAGACGCCCGAGGCCCTGCACACATTCCACAAGGCCGAGCTCGACAAATGGACGCCCATCATCAAGGCGGCAGGGATCAAGGGAAATTGAATCCCTGGAGTCTGATCCATTGAGCGTGAAGCGGCTGCCGCGTCGGGAGCGCGCTCCCTCCCCCGCTTGCGGGGGAGGGTTGGGGAGGGGGAACAGTGCCGTAAAACGAGAAAAACGTTCGCTCTGTGAAGTATTTCCCCCTCCCGCCACGCCTTCGCCCTTCGGGCTACGGCGGGCGACCTCCCCCGCAAGCGGGAGAGGTGATGCGAGTATGCGGCACTGTCTGATTCAATGCTGCTGAATCAGACTCTAACGTCACGCGCGAGAGCGCCAGGGTAGGGCTTGATCCCGGCCTAGCAAGCGCGCGGTCAGCGGGTGCTGGTTGGGGCGATGTCTTGCGCCGCCTGCGCGCAGGCCTGCGCGAGAAAATTCTTGCGCTCGGCCACAGTCAGGGCCTTGATAGCGGGGTCGACCGTGATATTGAACGTGTAGCTGTATTGCACCGTTGTTCCGTTCTCTAGCTTGTAATTGTTGGATCTACTTGAATTCAAATTAATCGCGGCGAACAAATACCCCCCCGCGGAAATGCCCAGCAATAATGCAGCGCTAGCCGCCGCGATTGCGAGATGTTTCAACATAGAAGTTACCTCCCATGGATGAACGTTTCTCGGCGGCGGCGCGGCGGCGATGATGCCGCAAGGCAGCCACATAAAGTTTAGATTATCACTTTTGCCATCGGAGAGGAATGGCGTATCGATGCCATCGTCTGGCGCTTCTGCGGTGTAACGCGATGACCAGAGCCGATTCCACCCCAGCCGATCAAGACTTCCCGCTCATTCCCGCGCAAGCGGGAATCCAGAATTGGTCGATGCGCCTGCTCGTGACGGCAATTTCTTCTGGGTCCCCGCTTTCGCGGGGACGAGCGGAGAAGGAGGAGCGACTCAACCCAGCAGAAATCTGCCCAAGGCGAGTTCGATGCCGCATCAGTCTTCCATCGCTTCGCCGGGGCGGATCGGCGTCTCCGGCAGCAGGCCTTTTTGCTGGCGCGCGAGCGTCTCCTTGCCGTTCGCTTGCCACTCGCCGGCCGCCGCGCGGCGCGCGAAGCTCTCCCACGCGTCGGTCCATTCGCCCAGCGTGTAGCCATGCCAGGGCGCGCGCACATTGAGCGGCGGCAGCTCCAATTCCTCCCACAGCGCGCGCGCGTGCTCCATGTATTCACGCGTCGGCAGCGCGAGCGGCGGCATGGCGCGCTTGCGCGTGGCGTCGATCAGCAGCCCTGAGTCGATCTGGCGCGGCCCATATTGCGCGCCCTGCACGCCGCCGCGATGGGGCACGATCAGCGCGTCCTCAGCCGGATTGCTGCGATAGGCGAGCGACCACATCACCGCGTCGAGATTGGCCGGATCGACATCCTCGCTCACCGCGATGACGATTTTTCCGCAGTTCGATTGCAGGGTCGATGCTCCGTGCAAGCCGCGCCATACTTCCGAACTTTGCGTGCCGGCGTCGAATTGCAGAAAGATAACCGGCCGCAGGTTTGAGAGCGGCTCGTGCATCGCCACCTTGCGCACGCCTTTGATTCCGAGCTGATGGCGCAGGTGCGCCAGAAACAGCGGCTCGTAGGCCACCTTCTTGATCACGCTCGATTCGCTCGGCGTGACTTGGCTGATGATCGAGGCAAACACGGCTGAGCGCTTGTGCGTGATGGCGGTGACCTGCATCGGCATGTTGAAGGCTTCGAGCGCGACATAGCCGTTGCTCTCGCCGAACGGCGCTTCCGGCTCGAGCACTTGCGGATCGATCAGGCCCTCGATCACGATTTCCGAGTCGGCCGGCACTTCGAGGTCGATGGTGCGGCAGCGCGTCATGCGGATCGGCGCACCGGCAGCGCCGCCCGCCACCGCGATCTCGTCCACATCGACCGCGAGTTTTTGCGGACCGGTGAACACGACAATCGGCGCGCAGCCGATCACGATCGCGATCGGCATCTTCTCGCCCCGCGCGCGGTATTTCAGCCAGTGCAAATAGCCGCCCGCGCCGGTGGCCTCGCGCGCCACCATGCGCACGGCGAGCCGGTCGGGCGCTTTGAGCGCCGCGCGATAAGTGCCCATGTTGCGGATGCCGCTCTCAGGGTCCTTGGTGATGCACAGCGTTGCGGTGAGGTAAGGCGCCGCATCGAAGCCGGGCGTGGAGACCGGCACCGGCAGGCGCGTGAGCCCACCATCGGGCGCGCGCAGCTCGTCGCCGGTTATTACGATCTCCTGGCACGGGCCTGCGTTCACCAGGACCGGCGGGATTGGGTTTGCGATCGCGCGCATCCAGGCCTCGCCGATCTCGTCGACCGGCTTGCCCATGCCCATGGCGTAAATCTTCGGCGAAGCCGCGAGCGCGCCGAGCACCACCGGCATGTCATAGCGCCGGCCCTTGGAATCGACGACATTCATGAACATGAAGGCGCGCCGTTCATCCTCGGGCATGCCGCCGATGAATTGCCAGCGCACCAGCGGATGCAGCTCGGTGTCTTTGTTGATCGCCCGGTCAATGCGCACCAAGAGGCCGGCGGCTTCGAGATCGGCTAGGTGTTCCTGAAAATCGTGCCGTGGGGTTTTGGATTGCGGCGCTTTGCCGGAGTGCGGAAGAGCGGCTTGATCGAGCATGGCGAGTCTGTACAGAATGTAAAATGTAATAGGGGTCGCGTCATGCCGATCCTAACACGGGCCGGACCTAAACTGCCCTGAAAAAAGCAGAGTTGAAATCCGCCTTCAACATCGGAAGGCGGTTATTTCCCCATCATGCCGGCAGCCTGCAAAATTGGCGGCCAGCGCTGCAGTTCATCGCTGATGAATTTCCGGGCCTTGTCGGGGTCGGTTTCGGTTGCGGGCTCGAATCCAGATTTGATCAGGTTGGCCTGAAACTCGCTGTCCGCCATGGCCGCTTTGGTCGCTTGCGCGATCTTGTCGATGATCGGCTTCGGCGTTGCCGCCGGCGCGAATACGCCGGTGAATAGCTGCGCCACCATGTTCGGCAGGCCGGATTCGATTGCGGTTGGAATGTCTGGCGCGCCCTTGAGGCGGGCCGGCGCGGCCACCGCCAGAATGCGAATCTTGCCGGCGCGATGCAATTCGAGCACCTGTCCGGTGACATTCGGCAGCACAATCGGAATGTGCCCGCTCACGACGTCGGCAATGGCGGGGCCGGCGCCCCGGTAGGGGACATGTACGATGTCCTTGAGTCCTGTGAGCTGCTTAAACATCTCACCGGCGAGATTGACGAGCGTACCGGCGCCGGCGGAGCCGTATGACAGCTTGCCGGGATTGGCCTTGCCGTAGTCGATAAGCTCCTTGAGGTTCTTGGCCGGCACGGCCGGATTCACGACAATCGATATCGCCGAAATCGCAATGATCGAAATTGGCGCGAAATCCTTGAGCGTGTCGTACGGCGGCTTCGCCATCGCAATGGGAACGAGAACCTGCGTGCTGGTGTTGCCGAGCAGGAGCGTATAGCCATCGGGCGCCGCGCGGGAGACTTCCTGCGCGCCGATCACGCCGCCGGCGCCGCCCTGGTTCTCGATCACGATGGTGCCGAGCTGCGACTTGACCTTCTCGCCCCAAAACCGACCGACCGTGTCAACCACGCCGCCAGGCGCGAACGGAACGATCAGTTTGATCGGCCGGTCCGGATATGTCGCTTGGGCAAATGCCGTAAACGGCGCAAGCACTTGCGCCGAGAGAGAGGTCAGTCCGAGTGCCAGAAGTTCGCGCCGCTTCATGGCTTCCATCCAAAAATGAGTTACGCCGATGCCGTTCGCCGGCGAGGCTGCGCCTTATCGAGCAGCCCATCAAGCTTAAACAATGTCGCGGCGTTTTTCCAGAGAATCTGCTCGCGTTCTATAGGCGTGAGCTTGGCGTCGTCCAGCACCTTCATTCTGATCTGATGCAGCGTTGCCGGCACGCTCAGCCAGCGCCAGGTCGTCGACCAATCGGTGCCGAACAGAATGCGCTCGGGCCCCAGCTTGTCGACGGCGAAGCGCAGATGCTGCGGGTTGGTGCCGACAACATCGAGATAGACATTGATATTGCGCATGGCGACCGACATCACGGTATCGAAGTAGCGGCCGATGCTGCGCCCCATCTTGGTCAGGATCACCGGCACGCTGGGATGCCGCCCGGCCACCTCGTCGGCCCAGACCGGATCGCCATAAAACAGCCCGCCCGGGAACTGCGACCAGGCGGTTGGGAACTGAATTGGCACCTGGTGCTTTTCCACCACGCGCATGATGCCAGCGAGATCCTTGGCAATCTTTTCCGGGTTTACGTCGTTCGTCAGTGAGCGCACGAAAATTTCGCCCACGCCTCGCATGCCGAGCGTAGTCAGCGCGCGCTCAAGCTCGGCCGGGGCTTTATCGCGAACTGGGCCTGGGTCATCGTGATAACCGGCCGCTTCCTGATCGTGTCCGACGCGAGCGAGCGCGGCCATGCGGCTTGGATGCCGCTTTGCCGCCTGCGCCACGAGATCGTTCGAAACATGGCCGGCGCGGGCTTGAACAAGCGCGAAGTCGACGCCATTCATGTTCATGTCGGCGACCAGCTCGTCGGTCGAGTCGATTGGTGATTCCGTGAGGTTGCAGTTGTAGAGCGCAGGGTAGCGTGTGCGAAACGCGATCGCGTCCTCCATGGTCCGGATGTGCTTGCTCAGGTCGCGGAACGAGGGATAGCTGAAGATGTGGACATGAGAATCGATGATCATGACGTTTCCGTACTCAGCGTTCAGTTTACGATGCATGATGGCAGTTGCGCAGTGTAACAAGCAATCGCTTTTGCGTATTATAGGGGCGCGCCAACCAGGACTGCGTTACACGCATGAATGCCATGCTCACATTGCTCAGTAACGAGCTGATCAAAAAATACTACGCCGCCGGGTTCTGGCGCGACGACACAATTTATTCATTGGTGCGCGGCCATGCCGTGCGCGCGCCGGAAAGTTTCGCTGTGCGCGACTGCTTTCGGCGCGTCAGCTATCGCGAACTTAGCCATGCCGCCGACGCGCTCGCTGCCGATCTGGCGAGCCATGGCGTCAAGCAGGGGGAGCGCGTTTCGGTCTGGCTGCCGAGCCGCATCGAAGGCGTGATTGCACTGCTGGCCTGTTCGCGCAACGGCTATGTGTGCTGCCCCTCGCTGCATCGCGACCATACGATGGGCGAAGTCGTGGAACTCATCGTGCGCACGCGCTCGGCGGCGTTCATCGGACAGGCCGGATTTGGCGCCGATGGAGACCGGCGGGATATTTTCGAAGAGCTCGCCGTGTTTCCCTTTATGCGGCACGTTTATCGCTTTGCGCCACATTATCCTCCTCCCGCGCGCGAAGCGCGCGGTGGGGAGGGTCGGCGCCGAATGGGGCCGGGGTGGGAGGAACTTTCATCACTGCAAGTGCCCCCCACCCCCGACCCCTCCCCACCGCTTCGCTACGCTTCGCGGGGGGAGGGGAGTGGCAACGCTTCGCCTTCCGACCAGCTCTCGGCATACGAGCCGGTGCCAACACGGAACGCCAATCAGATCGTCTATCTCGCCTTCACTTCCGGCACCACCGGCAAGCCCAAGGGCGTGATGCATTCGGATAACACGCTGCTCGCCAACGCGCGCCAGCTCGCAATGGACTGGAGCATCGGCCCGGACTCGGTGATTTATTCGCTGAGTCCGCTCAGCCACAATCTCGGCTTCGGCGCCCAGGTGATGGCGCTCGCGGTCGGCGGCGAGCTTGTCATCAACGATCTGCCAAAGGGCGCGAGCCTGGTCGATCGCATCCTCGACACGGGTGCGAGCTTTCTGGTCGGCGTGCCTGCGCATGCCGTCGATCTGCTGGCCGAGATGCGCGAGCGCGGGCTCAATGGCCTTGGCCGGCTCAAGGGTTTCCGCATTTCCGGCGCGGCCGCGCCGCGCGAGGTGGTGGCGGGCTTGATCGGGCAGGGCATCATCCCGCAGAGCGGCTACGGCATGACCGAAAATTGTTCGCACCAATACACCCTGCCCAACGACGATCCCAAACTCATTGTCGAAACCTCGGGCCGCACTTGCCCGGGTTATGAATTGCGCATCTTCAAGACCGGCGATTCCGACATGCCCGCGCCGCCGGGCGAGACCGGCCAGATCGGCGGACGCGGGGCGAGCCTGATGCTGGGCTATTTCGACGATCAGGCCGCGACCGAAAATGCCTTCAACCGGGACGGCTGGTTCATGACCGGCGATCTTGGGCAACTCGACGCCAACGGCTATCTGCGCATCACCGGCCGCCTCAAAGACATCATCATTCGCGGCGGGCATAATATTCATCCCGCGCACATCGAGGCGCTTGCGATGAAACACACAGCCATCGCGCGCGCGGCCGCCGTGCCGATCCCGGACACGCGGCTGGGCGAGAAAGTTTGCCTAGTGGTGATGTTCCGTGCGGGCTATAGCGTCGCGCCGGCGGAGCTGCTTGCTCATCTCGACGCCGCGGGGCTCTCGAAATATGACATGCCGGAGTATTTCCTCAAGGTCGAAGAAATTCCACTCACGCCCAACGGCAAGATGCGCAAGCGCGATATTGCAGAGTTGATTGCGCAAGGCCGCGTGATACCTGAGCCGGTGCGGTTTGTGCGTGCCGATCGGCCTCATGGTGAGGAGCGTCGCGAAGCGACGCGTCTCGAACCATGAGGCTGGCCGTCTCATCCTTCCCGCCTCCGCTCGCTGCGCGAGCTACGGCGGGTTTGAATCCGCCGAAGCGCGTGCGCGCGAAGGCGGACGAGACGCGATCCATCGCAGCCAAGTTTACGCAGGCTGCGCCTGCTATGGGATCGCTCCTCAGGATGAGGCGGAGCGATTCAGCGATATGAAGGAGCACCAGAAGATGCGCGCCGTCGTCGTCCGCGAATTCGGGCCAATCGAAAATGCAAAATTGGGCGAGATGCCGAAGCCGCAAGCAAAACCTGGCGAGGTGCTGGTGGAGATCAACGCCACCGCTGCCAATTTCGTCGACCTCGTGACCATGAGCGGCAAATATCAGTTCTCGCCCGAGCTGCCCTACATTCCGGGCAAGCTGCCGGCTGGCGTGGTGGCCGCCGTCGGCGATGGCGTGGGGAATTTCAAAGCCGGCGATCGCGTGATCGCCATGGCGGAGCGCGGCGGATTTGCCGAATTCGTCGCCGTGCCGGAAAATCAATGTATCCCGTTGCCCGCCGCGCTGCCGTTCACCGTAGCCGCCGCCATGGCGCTGATTTACGACACCGCCTACTTTGCGTTGCGCGAGCGCGCGCGCATTGCGCCGGGAGAAACCGTTTTGGTGCTTGGTGCGACCGGCGGCGTGGGCCTCGCCGCCATCCAGCTCGCCAAGGCGATGGGTGGCAAGGTGCTGGCGGGGGTTTCCAGCCCGGACAAGGCCGGCATCGTGCGCGCGGCCGGCGCCGACGCCATAATCGATCTTGCCGCGGCGGACCTCAACGAAGCCTTGCGTGCGCAGGTCTATGCGCAGACCGAGCGGCGCGGCGCCGACATTGTTCTCGACATGCTGGGCGGCGATTTTTTCGACGCCGCCATCCGCGCGCTGGCCTGGCGCGGGCGCTTGATCGTGATTGGCTTTGCCGCCGGCCGCATTCCGGCGCTGCCGGTCAATTACGTGCTGTTAAAAAACATCGAGATCAGCGGCATGCAGATCAGCGATTATCGCAAGCGCATGCCGAAGGAAATGCAGGCCTGCTTTGCCGAGATTTTTGCGCTCTGGCGGGCCGAAAAAATAAAGCCGCCGCCAACGACAGTTTATCCCTTCGAAAAATTCTCTACCGCGCTGCGCGAAATCCAGGATCGCAAAGTCCGCGGACGGATTGTGCTGACGATGGGGAAGGGCTGAACCTTTCATTTGTCATCGCTGGGCTTGAATATGAACATATTTAGAGAAGAGTATCGATTAATTATGGACTTGAAACCATATGTCTTATAAGCCATAATAAATTATGCTCTGGCATGTCGCCCTCCATCCGGAATTCGCTCCGGAGTTCGACGCGCTGGCGCGCGCGGTGCAGGACGAACTCCTGGCGCGTCTGAAGCTGTTGCAAGTGTTTGGCCCGGCATTGGGACGGCCGAATGTGGATACGTTGGAAGGATCGGCATTCCCGAACATGAAGGAGCTGCGGTTTCGGCTCGATGGGCAATGGCGCTTTGCCTTCGCGTTCGACCCCGTCCGGCATGCCATCGTGCTCGTCGGAGGAAATAAGACCGGAAAAAATCAAACGCGTTTCTATCGCGATTTGATCAAGCTTGCGGATCGACGGCTCGCGGCACACATCGCGCGCCTCAAAACTTAGACATGAAAGGAACATGCCATGAAGACGCTCGACCGCATCATTGCGAAGTTGCCGGCGGCGCGGCGTACCAAGATCGCGGCGCGGGCGGAACAATTGATCGCCGAGGAAGTGGCACTCCAGCATCTGCGCAAGGCCCGGCGGCTCACCCAGAAACGAATGGCGCAATTGCTTGACATCGGCCAGGACGGCGTCTCACGCATCGAGACTCGCAGCGACCTGCTGCTATCGACGCTGCGGAACTATGTGGAAGCAATGGGCGGCTCGCTCAAACTCGTGGTCGAGTTCCCCGACAGCATTGCGGTGTTGTCCTCCTTGGGCGAATCCGAGAATGCGAAAGCGGCGCGCCTCGCCACCAAAAAGACAGCGCGCGGATCGCGGCGCTCATCGATCGCTCATGCAAATGACTGACCGAATGTGGGGCGCGTAACACAGGGATGGGTTGAGCGCAGTAAAAGCAATAAGTTAACGAAAAGTATTGATGACGGCGGGTAATTGCCAGCGCGACCAATTCTCAGATGTCCGTAACGGCAAATTTATGCAATTATTATTGGGTTACGAGCACGAAGGAACGGAGCATGGCGAACCTCGATCACAAGGTCCTGGCGCGATTCGCCATCGGCATGAGGTTCAGGCTTTCGTTCATTCCCAGTCGCCAAATTTCAAAAACATGGCCCGATCTCGACGAAAATGAATGTAAGCGATTGTTGTCACTCGCCGCGGCGGTGGATCGCGCAACCATGCTGCGTCTTGCGAGCAAGGTGGCGCTGCTATGCGGTTTCTTTTTGCTTATCCAATTTCTATCTGATTACGTCGGAGTCCAAATATTTTTAATCGGCTACAAGCATTCTTTTTTTTCTGAATCCGCAATTCTGGAAATAATGGAATGGACAGGAAGAGTAATTCTCGTTTTGATGGGTATGGTTCTGCTGTTGCGATGGCCAATTATGATCGAGTCTGCAGAAAGCGATGGTATGCGTGCGGCAGTAGTGGTGCGACCCGGAGATGCCGAGTTGATTGCCAAGATCGAAAGCAAAAGTAATTGGAAGAATCCTGGGTTTTGGCTACTTCTCGTGGCGGTTCTGTCTTTTGTCGCGTATTTGCCCACATCTTTCCCCTTTCCCGATCTTTCGAATTGGTTGCCAAACTGGCTGTCAGCTTGGCTACCCTTTCTATTCCTCATGGCGTTATTTCTTGCGATCATTTTTTTCCGGAGCTGGCGCTGGCCGAAGCCGGGAAAAAAGTAGCCGTAAACCATAGTCTGAGATCGACGCCCCAAAGTCCGATTAGCGCGCTCTGGCAAGCGGGAAAAATCAAGCCGCCGCCGACCACGTTTTATCCGTTCGAAAAATTTTCTACCGCGCTGCGCGAAATTCAGGACTGCAAAGTGCGCGGCCGGATTGTGCTGACGATGGGGAATGGCTGAGCCCACCCACATGATTTTGACTCGTCATTCCGGGGCGCGGGCGAAGCCCGCGAACCCGGAATCCATACTCACAGTCTGTGATTATGGATTCCGGCTCTCGCCGCTAAAGCGGCTCGGCCGGAATGACGAATCATGCGAATTGACGCTCACGCATTCCGCGCGCTGGCGGCGCCGGTGCCGGCGATGCGGCCGAACACCGTGCCCGACATCAGGCCGGTGCCGCCGGGATAGTTGAAATAAAAAATGCCGCCCACCAGCTCGCCCGCCGCATAGAGCCCGGGGATCGGCGCGCGATCGCCGTCAATCACTTGGCCCGAATCGGGATCGATGCGTACGCCGCCGAAGGTAAAGCTGATGCCGCAGCCCACCTGATAGGCCTCGAACGGCGGCTCGTCGATGGTGTTGGCCCAGTTCGATTTGTTGACCGGCAGACCCACGGTGCAGCGGCCGTCCTTGACGTTGGGGTTGAACGGTACATCCTTGCGCACCGCGGCGTTGTATTTTTTGATCTCATCGAGGAAACCCGCCGGATCGACGCCTTCGAGTTTCTTCGCCAAATCCTCGATGCTGTTGGCCGATTGCTTGGTGACGCGTTTGATGCGGTATTCGTCGCGCAGCATGGGGATGATTTTCTTGTCGAACACCTGCCAGGCGAAGTTGTTGGGCTGCATCAGAATCACGCGGCCGTACTTGGCATAGGTGTAGTTGCGGAAATCCGCGCCCTCGTCGACAAAGCGCCTCCCCGTGGCATTGACCATGATGCCCCAGGGATACGAATGTTTCTGGAAATTGTCGCCGACCGCCAGATCGCCGAATTCCGGCGCGTTGTAGTCCCAGCCCACCGCGTGGCAGCCCGACCAATTGCCATAAGACGAAGCGCCGATGTCGAGCGCCATGCGGATGCCGTCGCCGGTGTTAAAGGCCGTGCCGCGCACCTTGGCGAGCTCCCAGCCCGGCCCGAGATAGCGCGTGCGCATTTCCGCGTTCGACTCGAACCCGCCGCAGGCCAGCACCACCGACTTGCATTTAATCTCTTCCAGCGCGGCGTTGGCTTTGACTTTGAGGCCCGACACCACATGGCCGTCGTAGAGTAATGAGAGCGCGCGCACGCCGCAGCGGATTTCGATGCCATTTTTTTCCGCGAGCTTGAGGTGCTGCTCGATCAATCCCGGCCCGCCGCCCCAGGATTCCACCGTCAGCCCGCCCCAGAACTTGAATTTGCCGCCGATGTTGTAGGCCTGCCGGCCCCAGATCGGCGCGAATTTCATGCCCTTGCCGTGCAGCCAGCGCATGGCGTCGCGCGAGCGGCCGACCAGGCGCTCGCACAATTCGCCGTCGGTGCGATATTGCGTGACGCGAAACATGTCGTCGAAGAACTGATCGCTGGTATAGGTGCCGAAATCGCTGCGCGCGATCTCGTCCGCCGTCAATTCCGGCATGATGGCCTTGAGATCGTCGACGCCGTCATAGACGCAGCGGAAGGCTCCTGCGGTAAAGCGCGAATTGCCGCCCATCAGCTCCTTGGGCGCGCGCTCGAGCATCAGCACGCTGGCGCCCTTTTCGCGTGCCGCCAGGCCTGCGCAAAACGCGGCATTGCCGGCGCCGACCACCACCACATCCCATTGCTTGCCGGCCACGTTTTCTCCTCCCGCACTTGCCGGTTGGCGGCAAATGTCCGTAAGCTCGCTAAACCTTCAAATAGCCTTGAGCCTGTCAAGAGGCGGCGTTGTCGATCGTCGTGGCAGCGTCCGCAATCCGCAAAAAACGCGAGGAAGCGCTGAAGAAATAAGTATGTCGCACGTTCTACGTCGGCGCCGTCACGTCACGTAGGCGCGGATCACGGTTCCATCTAGCTCATAATTGACGCGGCCGGCGCGCCCGAACGGCTAACGCCGGCGTTGCGGCGGCATCACCTGTTTCACCACGCCTGCGGTGTCGGCGAGGATGAAGCCTTTGTCGTCGTTCCGATCCGTGACCTCGATCCTCCACAAGAGGACCGGGGCGGCAGTTCCGCTCGCTGGTTTGGAGAGCTCTTTGGAGAGCTCAATGGCGGTGACGCGGCCGTGCGGCATGGCGAGCTGCTCCATCGCCGCCGCCGCGAGATTGGGCAGCGCCGTCCAGTCGACATGGTCGATGCCAAATGTTGCGCTGGGCGCGATCGAAGCGGCGCCGGCATGCACTGTGTCGAGCGCGCGCTGCAGGCCGTTGAGGTTCCAGGTGTAAACCCGGCGCGCGCTCGCGCTGCCGGCGAGCGGTATCGGAGATGAAGAATCCGGAAGAATCGTCTCGAAACCGACCGAGCGCGAGCCGATAATGACGCGGGTCAGTACCGGGTCGGGGCCGAGGATGAAGCGGAAGGCGCGCACCGCGTCCGCCACCGGCTTGAACTCGCGCAGCATATCGAGATTCTTCGCGCGCAGAGTGCCGTCGACATTCATCCCCACGATGGTGCCGCGCGCGTCGGCGAAGATTTGCACCGATTCTCGATCGCTGCTCACATCGACCGTCCAGCGAATTTCGCCGCTCGACGGCCGCGGGACAACGAAGAGCTGACGCGCGATCTCCATGCGGGTCACGCGCGCCTTGTCGGCAAGGGCTGCGTGCTCAACCGCCGCGCGGGCGAGCGTGCTTGCTGCGGCAAGGTCGATTTCGCCGAGCTCGAACAGATTGGCCTCGAGGTCGGGATTGATCAAGGTGAGCTCGTGCGGGCTTGGGCCCGACACGCGCTCCCAATTGAGCGCGGCAACGTGCATGCGGACCAGGCGCCACTCATTGACGCGGCTGCGATTGGCAGCATCCTGCGCCCTGATCGTGATTTGATCGGGCGCAATCGAGATGTTGAGCACGCGCACGGGCGCGCCCATGCGCTCCCGGAATGTGCCGATCGCCTGCTCGATCGCGTTGTCCTCGTCGAAGTAACTGACCGCCTCGCCGAAGCGGCAGCCGGCGAGCATCACGAGGCACGCCAGCATCGCCGCCAGGCGGTTTAGCGATCGCCATAACGAAGGCGCGATATCCAATCGGAAGCACCGTATCATGCATCATCCTATCCTGATCCAATCCTGATGCCACTCATGCTGGTAGCGATTTTCTACCGGTCTCGTTCGCATCGACAATGCCCTCAATTTGAGAATAAAATCGCCGCCTCTTCGCCAGGGAGACCGGCATGGCCTTGACCGACACCGCCCATGAGCCGCGCGTCGCCTACCGCGACGGCCTGCGCGGCTGGCTCGACCAAGTCCAGCGCATGGGCGAATTGCTGCACGTCAACGGCGCGCACTGGGACGTCGAAATGGGCGCCATCACCCACATGCTCACCGAAAAAAGCGGCGGCACCGCGCCCGCGATTCTGTTCGACGAGGTGCCGGGATACCCAAAGGGCTTCCGTACGCTCTACGGCCACTTTTCCTCGATCCGCCGCGTTGCGCTCACGCTCGGCTTGCCGCTCAAATACGACCGCAAGGTCGATATCGTGAATCGCTATCATCAACGCATGCAGAATTTGAAAACGCTGGCGCCGCGTTTCGTCAAGGACGGGCCGGTCCTGCAGAACGTGATCGAAGGCGATAAGATCGACGTGCTGAAATTCCCGGTGCCGCGCCACCACGAACTCGACAAGGCGCGCTTCATCGGCACCGGCGATTGCGTGATGACCAAGGATCCCGACGACGGCTGGTTCAATCTCGGCGCCTATCGCGCCCAGGTCTACGACGGCAAGACGGTGGGCTGCCAGATTACCGAGGGCAAGCACGGCCGCATCCACCGCGACAAATATTTCGAGCGCGGCCAGCCCATGAAGGTGGTGATCTTGTGCGGCCAGGACCCGCTCTTATTCATGCTGGCGTCGAGCCCGCTGCCGGAAGTGAGCGAGCTCGACGTTGCCGGCGGCCTGCGCGGCGAGCCGGTCGACGTGGTGCGCGGTCCCTACACCGGCTTTCCAATCCCGGCCGATTGCGAGATCGCGCTCGAAGGCGAAACTGTGCCCGGCCAAGTGCGTCCCGAAGGGCCGTTCGGCGAGTGGATGGGCTACTACTCCGACGACACCGTGCCGCGGCCCTATGTCAATGTGAAAACCATCCTCTACCGCAACGATCCGATCCTGTGCTGCGCGCCGCAGCATAAGCCGGTGGACGAGACCGGGCTGCTCAAAGGTATCGCGGGCGCCGCTCAAATCTGGCGCGCGCTCGAGGCCTGCGGCGTGCCGGAAGTGCGTGGGGTGTGGAACCACGAGGCCGGTCCCGCCACGCGCTTCACCGTGATCCAAATCAAGCAGCGTTATCCCGGCCACGCGCGCCAGGTGCTGCATGTGGCGGCGGCCTGCCAGGGCGGCGCCTATGCGGGGAAGTGGACCGTGGTGGTGGACGAAGACATCGATGCCGGCGAGCTCGACCAGGTGCTGTGGGCCATGTGCACGCGCTTCGATCCCAAGACCGACATCGATCTGATCCAGAAAGCCTGGGCATCCAAACGCGACCCGCTCTATCTGCCCGGTAACTTCAACAACCGGATTCTAGTCGACGCCTGCATTCCCTATGACAAGAAGCTCGCCGGCACGTTCCCCGCCGTGGTGGACGTGAGCGGCGATCTGCGCGCCAAGCTGCGCGCCAAGTTCCCGCATATCTTTCCGCCGATGTGAGATGCAAATGCAACATTCTCCCGGCCTCATGGTGAGGAGCCGCGCGCAGCGCGGCGTCTCGAAGCATCGCAAGTCGGCTATAGCCGACTTGCGCACTCAAATATGCCGATCTCGGGTAAACCCGAGATCGGTGGCCGCCCCATCCTTCGAGACGCGCCCATCGCAGCCAAGTATACGCAGGCTGCGCCTGCTATGGGGCGCTCCTCAGGATGAGGGCGAATCAATTCAGCTTCCAAGGAGCTAACCCATGCGCCGCCTTGCAATTGCTACAGCTGTTACCCTCATTGCAGTTATTGGATCTACACATGCGCAGAGCGTCGAGGAGTTCTACAAGGGCAAGACCATCAACCTGCTGATCGGCTTTTCGGTCGGCGGCGGCTACGACCTCTATGCGCGGCATCTGGCGCGCTACATGGGCAAGCACATTGCGGGCAAGCCCACGATTGTGCCGCAGAACATGGCGGGCGCCGGCAGCTTGCGCGCGGCGAATTTTATCTACACGGCGGCGCCCAAGGACGGCACCGTGTTCGGCACGTTCGCCCGCACCACCGGCATCAATCCGCTGTTGGAGAGCGGTGCGACCTTCGACGGCACCAAGTTCGCCTGGCTCGGCAGCGTAACCAACGACATCAGCACCTGCGTGACCTGGCACACCTCGGCGGTCAAAACCTGGAAGGACTTTCTGGAGAAACCGGTGACGCTCGGCGGGCAGGCGCCAAGCTCCGAGCCGGACATTTTCGCCAACCTCTATAAGAATGTGTTCGGCGCCAAGGTGAAGCTGGTGGCCGGCTATCCCGGCACCAACGAGATCGCGCTCGCCATGGAGCGCGGCGAGGTCGAGGGCCTGTGCGGACTGTCCTGGAGCACGCTCAAGACCCGGCATGCGCAATGGATGCGGGATAAGAAGATCAACATCATCGTGCAGGCGTCGTTCAAGAAGGAGCCGGAGCTCGGTAATATCCCGCTGGTGATCGATCAGACCAGCGATCCGGAGAAGTTGCAGATTCTAAAGCTGTTCCTGGCGGCGCAGGAGATGGCGCGGCCGTTCGCGGCGCCGCCCGGAATCCCGGACGATCGCAAGGCCGCACTGACCGCGGCGTTCGACGCCACCATGAAGGATGCGGAATACCTGGCCGAGGCGGCAAAACTCAACATCGACGTCAATCCGGTCGACGGCAAGGCGATCGACAAGCTTCTCGCCGAGCTTTACGCCACGCCCAAGGATGTTCTCGCCAAGGCGGGGCAGGCTGCCGCCAGGTAGCAGCGGCCGCGTGCATCCCTTAATCGTTCGCCGTCATCCGGAAGACTTGTTTCGGATGCATGCGGCGCCGACCATCAAATCGACCGGAATATGAGCAGCAATCATCCTGGATTTTTCCAAGGCACCGAGATGCCTGACGCCGGATGGTGGGAAGCGCTCTGGCCCGATCCCGCCGGGGTGCTTGCCGCAGTGGGCATCAAAGGCGGCATGGACGTGATCGATCTATGCTCCGGCGATGGCTGGTTCACGCTGCAAATTGCCAAGATCGCCAGTCGCGTCGTTGCGGTCGACATCGATGCAAAACTGCTGGAGGTGGCGCGGCATCGTCTTGCGGAAAGCGGCATGACCAATTGCGAATTGGTGGTGGGCGATGCCTACGACCTCGTCAAGCTCGCGCCCCGCCCGGCCGACTTTGTTTTCCTGGCGAATGCGTTTCATGGCGTTCCCGACCAGCCTCGGCTTGCCCGCGCCGTGCACGGCGTACTAAAGCCAGGCGGCCACTTTGCCGTCGTCAACTGGCACCGGCGCCGGCGCGAGGAAACCACAATCCTGGGCGAGCCGCGCGGACCAAGAACGGAATTGCGAATGTCGCCGCAACAGACGATAGAAGCGATCGAACCGAGCGGCCTGAAACTTGCTCAACTGGTCGAAGTGCCGCCCTATCACTACGGCGCCGTGTTCGAGCGGCGGCGGACCTGAGAACATATATGCCGTCGATCCAGGATAAGAAGAATATTTCATCTCCATCGGTTTTTTTGCCGGCGGCGCTGCTGCGCGAAGCGCGCCGGCAGAAAGGCCTTGCCGCCGACAACGTGCCGCCGGTCTGCATTCTCGATCCGGACGGCGATCTCGTCCGCCGCCTGCGCCAGACCGGGCAGGCGACGCCCTTCGCAAACTGGCCGTGCTACCACACCAAGCTCGATACGTTCTCGCTTGCCGGCCGCAGTGTCGGAATTGTCGGCTGCGCGGTTGGCGCGCCCTTTGCTGTTTTGATCGCTGAGCAATTGTTTGCCAGCGGCTGCCGATTCTTGCTGAGTCTCACGTCAGCGGGCCAGATTACGGCGGCCGGTCCGACGCCCTACTTTGTCATCATCGATCGCGCATTGCGCGATGAAGGCACGAGCTACCATTACGCCGCGCCCGCCGACTATGCCGAAGCCGACCCGCGCCTGGTCGCACTGGCCGCCGACGCGCTCAAGCGGAAGGATCAGCGCGTCGTTGTCGGTGCGAGCTGGACCACGGACGCCCCGTTTCGCGAAACCGCCGACGCGATAGCAGCCAGCCGATCGCTGGGCGTGCTCGCGGTCGAGATGGAGGCCGCCGCGCTCTACGCTTTCGCGCGCAAGTCCGGCGCGCAGGTTCTGTGCCTCGCTCACGTCACGAACAAAATGGGCCTGGCGGGACGCGATTTCGAGAAGGGCGAGGCCGACGGCACCGCCGCTGCCCTGGCGGTGCTCGAAACAATTGTGGGTGTGATGAGCTTCGATTCCCCATGACGCTCGGGATCGCGAAGATTCATCGTTCGTGTAGATTAGAGCAGCGTCGAGCAGAGCGTACACCGCATCTGCTTGATTTACCTCCCCCTGAAAAGGGGAGGTCGGTTTGCGTCAGCAAACCGGGTGGGGGTCGAAAGCAGTGCAACAAATCGATTCTGTATTGACCCCCTCCCTGACCCTCCCCCTTTCAGGGGGAGGGAATGGTGCCGACGGTCAGCTCGATACCGCTCTAGGGAAAATGAGAGTGAACGCATGCCTTCCCTGATCGGCGCGCGCATCCCCCGTCTCGAGGACGAGCCGCTGTTGCGCGGCCACGGACGCTTTGTCGATGACATCGCGCTGCCCGGCATGTGGCATGTCGCTTTCGTGCGCAGCCCGCATCCGCACGCGCTCATTCGCGGCATCGAGAAGAACGCGGCACTCGCACTGCCCGGCGTGCATGCGGTGCTCACCCTCGACGACCTCGCCAAGGTCATGGTCCAGCGCCGGATGGTGCGGCACTCCAACTCCGGCCTGCCGCTTGCGAAAGCATGGCTGTTCGCGCTCGCCGATGGCGAAGTGTGCTATGTCGGCGAGCCGGTGGCGCTCTTGGTCGCGGACGATCGCTATATTGCGGAAGACGCCGCCGCGCTGGTCGCGGTCGATTACGACGTGCAGCCCTATGTGGCCGATGTGCGCAAGGCGGCGGACTCAGCCCCGATCCGCCGCGAGCTCGCATCCAATGTGATCGCCACCTACAAGGTCGGCTTTGGCGACACCGACGCGGCGTTCAAGAATGCCAAGCATGTCTTTCGCCAAGAGCTGTGGCAGCATCGCGGCGCCGCGCACTCCATCGAAACGCGCGGGCTGGTGGCGGAGCTGCGCGGCAGCGACGGCGGCATCACCGTTCATGCCTCGACGCAAAAGTCGCATGACCTGCAGCAGACGCTGACCTCGCTGCTCGATCTCGACGAGCGCCTGCGCGTGGTCGCGCCCGATATCGGCGGCGGCTTCGGCGCCAAGCTGTGCGTCTATTCCGAGGATGTCGCGGTGGTGGCGGCGGCCAGATTGCTCAAGCGCTCGCTCAAATGGATCGAGGACCGGCGCGAGTATTGCACCAACGCCGTGCACGAGCGCGACCAGTATTGGACGCTCGAAATCGCGACCGATGCCGACGCCAAGGTGCTCGGCATTCGCGGAAAGCTGCTGCACGACACCGGCGCCTACACGATACAAGATCCGAACATTCCGTATAACTCCGCCTCCACCATGAGCGGTCCCTACGTCATTCCCGCGCTCGCCATCGACGTCACCATCGCGATGACCAACAAGACGCCGGTGTCCTCGGTGCGCGGCGCGGGATATCCGCAAGGAGCCTTCGCCATGGAACGGCTGCTCGATCTAATCGCGCGCGAACTTAAACTTGACCGCGCCGAAGTGCGCCGCCGCAATCTCATTCCCAGCGAGAAGATGCCTTACCAAAAGCCGATCAAGGCGCGCTCGGGCGTCACCATCCAATACGACAGCGGCGATTATCCCGCCTGCCAAGCGGAGGCGCTCAAAGCCGCGGGCTGGGATGATTTTCCCCAGCGCCAGGCGGATGCCCGCAGGCAAGGCCGCTATCTCGGCATCGGGCTTGCGCATGGCGTCAAGGGCACCGGGCGCGGGCCGTTCGAGTCGGGATTGGTGCGCATCTCGCGCACCGGGCGCGTCACCGTGTTCACCGGCGCGGCCGCGATCGGGCAGGGGCTGCAGACGGCGCTGGCGCAAATTTGCGCGAGCGAGCTTGGGCTCGCGGCGCAGGATGTGCAGGTGGTGGCCGGCGACACCGCCGGCGTCTCGCTGGGACTGGGCGCGTTTGCCAGCCGGCAGACCGTCACGGCGGGATCGTCGGTGCTGCTCGCGGCCAGGGCGGTGGCGACCAAGGCGCGCAAAGTGGCGAGTCACATGCTGGAAGCCGACGAACGCGATCTGGAGATTTCCAATGGTGAAGTGCGCGTTGCCGGCGCGCCGCAACTCGCGGTGAAACTTTCCGAGATCGCGCGCATTTTGCAGGGTGCGCCCGGTTACGGCTTTCCGCCCGGCGTCGATCCCGGCCTGGAAGCCAACGTCAATCACCGCACCGACGCGCTTTCCTATGCGAATGGCTGCCATGTCGCCGAGGTCGAGGTCGATGCGGAAACCGGCGGCGTGCGCATTTTGCGCTATGTGGCGCTGCAAGACTCCGGCGTGCTGATCAATCCCATGATGGTGGATGGCCAAGTCCACGGCGGCGTGGCGCACGGCATCGGCAATGCGCTCTTAGAATGGATGGGCTACGACGATGCCGGCCAGCCGGTGACCACGACGCTTGCCGATTATCTGCTGCCGACGGCCACCGACGTGCCCATGCTGTCGACGATGTATAAAGAGACGCCATCGCCGCTTAATCCGCTTGGCGTCAAGGGCGTGGGCGAGTCCGGCACGATTCCGGCGGCGGCGGCGATCGTCTCCGCCATCGAAAACGCACTGGAACCCTTCGGCGTGCATATCGCGCAGGTACCGATCAGGCCGGAAAAGCTCCTTGAATTGATCCGCGCCGGTCGCTCGGCATAGGCGTCTTTGGGCGCTTTGGCTTGCCGTGATGAGTGGAAAGGTTCATGCTTTGCGATCAACAGGCTACTGCGGAATTCCATGGCGCATTGCGCGATGGGTCGCCCGCTAAGGAGCAAAACTCATGTCCTATTCGATCAAGCTAGCGGCAGCCGCCGCGTTCGCATTTACATTTGTCGCGCTGCCGGCGGCGGCAGCGCCTGCCGCGAATATCGATAGCCTCGCCAGCAAGCTCGCCGCCCCCGGTGACGTGGAAACGGTACAGTGGCGCAGGCGGGGTTGGGGCTATGGCGCGGGCTTCGGCACCGGTGTGATCATCGGTGGGGTCTACGGCGCACCTTATTACTATCCTTCCGGCCCCTATTACCCGGGTCCGTATTATTATCGCGGGCCATCCTACTACAGCGCGCCGTCCAGCGACGCGGTCGCCTACTGCATGCGGCGGTTTCGCTCGTATGACCCGCGCTCAGGGACCTATCTCGGCTTCGACGGCCTGCGACATCCTTGCCCGTGAACGCGCTGGTCGCGCCGATGACGGGACCGGTTTAACCGGAAGACGCCTGTCCAAGTCGCAAGAGATGCCGCCGATCCGAATGCCGTGCATTAGAGCCTTATCGGTCTGGGTGGAATCAGAGCCGGGTTCTGGCTTTTTGTTTGAGCATGATCTTTTCCGAAAACCGGTTCCCACTTTTCGGGATCATGCTCT
>CAZNSG010000111.1:0-3889 GCA_964575715.1 uncultured Hyphomicrobiales bacterium
CCAGCGCGAAGGCCCTGTTATCGGGTGTGATACTAGCCTGAATTTCCACGGAACACATTTCGCCTAAGATCAGGCTTGTTTTGAAAGTTCTGTTGTCCAACATGCCATTATAGTCAGGCGCCGCAGTCACGTTGCCTTTTCAGCGGGTCAATCCCGAAAAGTGTGTCACGTCGAACGCTCCACGGGCTTAGTAGAATGGTGCTCTAATAGAACTATTTGCGGTTGCTTCATCGCCTTTTTACTCTCGACGTGTAAATGCTGATCAAACGGTGTCTGCTCTAGATAGGCCATAATATATGCAATTGTCGGCATCTACCGATTGCGTCCATTTAATGGTGTTGACACGATATGTGGTATGTATTAACATGTCGATATGGGTATAGGCGTACTAAATGACCTAAGCGATTGCCGTAACTTCTTTCTTGTGCCTGCCAGCTCCAAGCAGCGTATGTACGAGGCGTTGAGAGCCTATTTCGTTGAAGGGCGCCCCTCGGCCGAGGTGGCGCGTGACTTCAATTACTCGCCGGGATCGTTTCAAGTCTTGTGCCATCACTTCCGCCGCGATCCGGATCCCGTCTTCTTTGTCTCGACACGCCCCGGCCCCCGCTCTCAGCCCAAGAAGTCCGCCGCTCGAGATCTCATTGTGAGGTTACGCAAACAGAATCATTCGGTTTACGAAATCAGCGAGGCCTTAAAAGAGCAGAAGTGTCCACTCAGTCCAACCGCCGTCCGTGAGGTTCTCAAACAGGAAGGATTTGCGCCGCTGCCCCGGCGTTTGGATTCCGAGCGGCCCCAGCGGCCCCGTCCCACCACCGAGCCGGTTGCGGATGTCCGCCAGATGTCGCTGACTCCGCGCACATTTACCACCCGCTGTGGCGGGCTCTTTTTGTTTGTTCCCGATTTGGTGCGCCTGAAAGTGGATTCATTGGTCCAAGCCGCGCATTTGCCGGGCTCGAAGATGATCCCGGCCGCTCACGCCTTGCGGACTTGCCTGGCGTTGAAGCTGTGGTCGATCGAGCGTCACAGTCACGTCATGGCGCTGGTTGCCGACGAAGGACTGGCGTTGTTTGCTGGACTGAATGCGTTTCCCAAGAAAAGTTACCTGTCGGAGTATTCCTCCCGCATTCATCACACCAAGACCACCCAGTTGCTCGCCGCCTGGCATGATCAGGTGAATCCGGATCGTCTCTTTGATGGGGAATCTTTCAACCTCGACTTCCACTCCGTGCCCTACTATGGCGAACATCCCGTCGTCGAAAACCATTATGTCTCGATGCGCAGCCGCAGTCAGCCCAGCATCCTCGTCTTCCTCGCTCAGGACGCTGCCGGCCGCGCCTTCTGTTACTCCAATGCTGACCTGCGCAAGGGTGAGCAAGCCGAGGAGATATTCAACTTCATTTCTTTTTGGAAGCGCACCCACGGACAACTGCCCCGCCATTTGGTCTTTGACTCCCGCCTTACCACTCAGGCCAATCTGGCGCGACTGGATCAGATGGAGATTCCCTTTATCACTCTCCGCCGCAGGTCTCCCGAATTGTTGAAAGAAATCGTCTTGCTCCCGCGTTCGGCTTGGCGCACCGTCGAACTCGATGCCGTCACTCGCAAGTTTCGGACTCCTCGCGTCTACGAACAGAAGATCGCTCTTGCCGGTCGCACCTTCCGCCAACTGTTCATTCAGGATCTGGGCCACGATAAACCCACGATTCTGCTTACCAACCAACTCCGCCTATCGGCCAAGACGCTGATCACGCGCTACGCCCAGCGCATGCTTATCGAAAACGCGCTCTCGGATGCTGTCCGCTTCTTTCACCTCAATGCGTTGTCTTCCACTGTCGGTCTCAAGATCGATTTCGATATGGTCCTTCTCGTCATCGCCAGCGGCCTCTATCGCATCCTCGCCAAAACAATGCGCGGCTATTCCGACGCTCAGGCCCGCCAAATCTTCCGCGATCTGATCGACATCCCCGCCGATGTCACCATCACTGAGCACGAAGTCCAAGTCAGTTTCCATCGCCGCTCGCACCTGCCCATCCTCTTGGCTTCCGGCCTGCTCGACAAACCTGTCTCTGTTCCCTGGTGGAATGGATTGAACCTCCGACTGACTACCTACAACGGGCCGTCACTCCCTAAATCTTAGGTGAATGGTTGTCCGTGGAAATTCAGGCTAGTTAGTTCCTGTCCTGAAATGGTCGAAATCGTCGTCCAAGGTTGAGATGTATGGGTAGCATGTCGGCAGTCCGCCCGGAGAGCGGCAGTGAATGCCGCGGGCAGAAGTCGAATGCCTGCTCGGCAGCTGTCGCGTCCCGAACGCGGAGATGCAGCGGCACACCTCACTTGCAGAAGGTCCTTGACTCGAACGCGAGCGTCAAGCTCAGGACAGTTCGTGCCGGGCAATGACCAGCAGATTGAACGTCACGACCGAGCTCCACACGTAGCTTTTGAACGATGGCAACGAGCGCCACGTGCAGCGGTCGAGACCAAAGACTCGCTTCAGGAATGAGATCGTCCCTTCGATCCCGGCGCGGAAGTCTCTGAGCTTTTTGTAGACCCAGCTGCTGCGGACCATGTCGGTGATCTGGAGCCCTCGAGCTTTGGAGAACGCGACGTCTTTGACTCCCTTCGCTTTGATCGCGGCGAGGTTTGCTTTCGACGTGAACCCACCGTCGTATGCAGCCTGCTGCGGCGCCTTTCCCGTGATCTCGATGTGTCTGTCGATCATCTGTTCGGCGAGAGTAGAGTCGGCGGGATTCCCTTTAAGCACGGTGCAATCGGTGACGAGCGATGAACGTCCGCTCGTCAAACAGATCTTGTGACCATAGAGCGTTTGACGCTGAGCTTTGACGATGATGTCGGTGTGTTCCTCGAAGATCGAGACCACCTTCTCGCTCGCCGGAACACTCTCTTCATTGAACACGCGACGCTCGGTTTGATTCATCACTCGCCGCGCCAGCGCCGTGTAATGAATCAGTTCTTGACGAACGCATAAGATTGCCAATCCACGGGGCTGCGCCATCGAACCGTTTGCCATGGCTCGGTCGATCACTTCGACAACTCGCTCTACTGATTGAAGTGTCTCTTTCGCGACGGTCAGCAGATCTCGATACAACAGCTTTCGCTTCTCTTTGGATCGAGCGTTGAGTATTCCCAGCGCTCGCCGTTTGGCACGTCGTGTTCGATTCGGAAAGCTCACTTCCGCTCCGAGGATCTGTTGAGCGTTCTCCATCAGCCGCGTCGCCACACGGACGCTGTCCCACAACAAGTTCGAGTCGAGCGGCGGATGAATGTTCGACTCGACGACGGTCGTATCGACGCGCACTCTCTGACCGTCTTCGATCTTCTTGTTCGCTGCTATCCCAATCAGGAGCCGGTTGATCTTCTCGAGCGTCTCGGCCCGAATCGCTTTGATGCACGTTGCCAAAACGGATTTGGACGGCGTCTGGTGCCAGCCGAGCTCACAGAATCGTCGGTAGGTGACCGAGTCCGCCAAGTGAAAGGTCAGCTCGCGATAACTGAATCCATTGAGCTGTTTGATCAGTAGTGCCCGCAAGACTTGCTCGGCGCTCAGACCCTGGGCTCCCGTGTCTTTGAGCAGCCCTTGTGGCGTCAGATCTTGCCAGACCAGTTCCGACACCGTAGGATGCTGGTCGAGGAGCCCAGCAATAGCCTGCAGTTCCTTGGCCTGATCAAAATCGAGCCAGGCTGAATTGAGGTTGAGCTGTTTTTGGCGTGCCTGGCGCATTCGGGACCTCTTTCTGCGTCGTATCTCTTTTAGAATCAATTGTTTCGTCACAATCATTCTAAAGGAAAGACTCAGAAACAGCAACCCCGAATGCGCCTTTATCTATCTTTCTTTTCTTCTATTTAGCCCCACCAGGACAGGAACTAACTA
>CAZNSG010000112.1:0-6032 GCA_964575715.1 uncultured Hyphomicrobiales bacterium
TTCCGCGCGCAAGTTTGCCAGCGAAGCCGGACGATTGAAATCCGGCGAGCCGCTCGCGCTTCTGCTCGTCTCGCAGACCGCCCAGCTTGCCGGCGACCGCGCGGCGGCGGATAAAGCGCGCGAACAGATCGGGCGAGCGAAAGATCGTGCGCACCGCCGACCACAGCAGCATTGCGAGCATCACCATGACCGCGAGCGCCACGGCAGCCACTACGATCGAGGTCTCGACGCGCCAGCCCAGCCAGGTGACGGCGATTTCACCCGGACGATCGGCGACCCAGGCGGCGCCGAGCGCCAGGAGCGCGGCCACCGCAAGGAAGATGATGACGCGGAGGATCACGGGACTGCGCCTTTGAGCCTTATGCGTTTTGACGGAATCAAAGCCGGACCCTAGCATTTTGTTTAGGCATGATCCCGAAAACCGGTTCCCACCACCGGAACTCGGGCTTGCCCGAGTTCCGAAGTACAGAATGCCGGAAGTCGGGTAAACCCGACTTCCGGTATCATAGGCGAGCGAAGCGACGCCGTCCTGCGGACGGCCATGGGCGAGCGAAGCGACGCCGTCCTGCGGACGGCTATGTCCGGGGCCGGCTTTTCGGGACCATGCTCTATGGCGTTGCCTTCCCGAGCGCGTTGATGGCGTCGGCGGCCATTTGACGGCTGCTCGCGACGGCTGCGATGCGCGCTTGCGCCTTGTCGATCCAGGCTTGCGCCGGCGCGCGCACCGGCGGCGGCAACTTGGCGAGGTCGGCGAGCGCGCCCGCGACGTCCGCCTGCGCGGTCTTGAGTTCGATGCGCGCGATGATCGCGGCCGGCTCGTCGCCGGGGATTTCGTCGGCGGGCCGGATACGGACGAGCCGCAGTGCATTTGCTTTGAGTCGATCGAAGAATCCACCTTCAGCCGGCATAGCCTCGGCAGCGCGGCGCAGCGCCGGCACGAGCGCGGATAATTCGCGCGCAAGCGCTCCATTGCTTGGCACGCCGGTGGCGGCGAACGGTTCGAGCCCTGCAAGTGCGCCATCTGGCGCGAGCGGGCGGGCGGCCGCAAGCTCAGCGGTAAAGGGCTCGCCGCGTTCGACCGCGGCCCGCAATGCGGCGGTTGCCAACGCGATGCGGATCGCGCGATCACTGGCAATTGTGGCGCGCTTGCCAAGTTCGCTCTCGAACGCGCCGGCGGCGCGCTCGAGTGCGGCAATGCGATTGGTCAGCGTCTCGATCTCGCCTTTGTCAACCGCAGGCGTGAGCGTGCGCACGGCGTTTTGCAATTCGGTGAAAGATTCCGCCATGGCGTCCACGCGATTGCGCAATTCACGCACAGCACTGGCGAGGTCATCGGTGCGCCGGTTGAGACCGCCGATTTCGTCGGCAAATGCTTTGGTGGCATTTTCAGCGGAGGCAAGACGGTTCGCGAGTGCGGGATCGGACAGCGGCGATTGCGGCGCAAAGGCCGCGTTCTCCACGCGCGCGAGCCGTGTTGAAAGCTCATCGATTGCTCTTGAGTCATCACGTGCGGATACCGGACGAGTGGCGAGTTCGCGCAATCGCGCTTCGATTGCGGAAAGCCGTTCGGTGGACGCACCCGATCCACCTCCGATCACGCCCGAAAACCAGAACATCGCGAACACGAGCAGCAAGCCTGCGGCGCCGAGCAGGATTGCCCCGATAATCGGCCCGCGCGTTCCGGATGGAAGCCACGCGATACCGTCGCTTCCAGACGACGCCGTGGTGTTCTCTGATGGCGCTTCGGCCGACGCAGCGGACGATGACGGCGTTGAGACGTCGGTTGCCGCAAGCTCGATGGTTTGCGGCCGGCGAGTCTGGCGCGCGCCCGGACTCGCGGTATCGGACGGACTGCGTTTCGCCATGGATGTGCCTCCATACAAAGTGCGACTGAGCGTCTTAAACGACGGGACCTATGGGCATACTGCGGACCCGATGTGACGGCAACGTGGCTATCGGCGCATTCCGACGAGATCGAGCAATGCCGCTTCATCCGGCCGCACCGCGATCCGGACATTCGCTGCACCCGCGAGCGGGCCTGCAACCCGCGGCGAGAGGCAATAATGGATGGGCGCCAATGCCTTGTCGAGCAGTCCCGCCGCCCGGGCGCCGGTAACATAAGCCTCGGCGGTGCGGAGCGAAAAATGCAGCACGCCGTCGAGCCGGCCGGCCGCCAGCGCAGTCTGCGCGGCCGACGGCAGGCTTACAGCCTTGACCGCGCGATAGGTCACGACGGTGCGGACAACAAACCCAACGAGATCGCCGGCAAGATCGCGGGCGCGCTCCTCGCCCGCAAGATAAAGCAGCGGCGCGCGGTGGCCGGCAAAGCGGGCGGTAGCGGCGCGAGTCAGCTCCTGCGCATCGCCGTCGGCGGATTGCACGTCCGTGAATCCCGCGGCGCGCGCCGCTTCGGCGGTACGCTGGCCGACGGCAAGCACCGGCAACGCGGTGAGCTCGCCGATGCGCGGGTGCGAGGCGATCGCGCGCGCGGCATTGGCGCTGCTCAGCAGGATCGCGCTCCAGGGGGACGCGCCGAGATCGGCATCGGCAATGGCTTCGATCCGCAACAGCGGGGCGAGCAGAACTTCGTGGCCCCGCGCCCGTAGCATAGCCGCGCTGCGCTCGCCGCCTTCTTCCGGCCTGGTCACGAGCAGGCGCATGTTCAAACTTTTTTGTTTGAGCATGAGCTTTTCCGAAAACCGGTTTCCACTTTTCGGGCTCATGCTCTGGCAAAGAAATCGGGGCCGCCGCGGCGCTTGAGTTCGCGCCCGGCGTCGGCGCCAAGCGCCGCGGCATCATGGATGGAACCCTCGCGCGTCGCCTCGAAGACCTGACTGCCGTCGGCTTTAAGGATCTGGCCGCGAAAATGCACGCTTCCTGCGGTGATCATGGCGTGGCCGGCGATCGGCGTGCGGCACGAGCCATCGAGCTCGGCGAGAAAGGCACGCTCGGCGGCCAGCGCGATCGCCGTATCGGGATCGTTGATGGGGGCGAGCAGTGCGCGCGTTGCCGCGTCATCTATCCGCGTTTCGACGGCAATCGCCCCCTGCCCCACGGCCGGAAGAAATTCATCCATTTCAAAAATCGAGCTCGCGACCGAATCCAATCCAAGACGTTTCAGTCCGGCAAGCGCGAGCACCGTCGCATCCGCGACGCCCGCATCGAGCTTGCGCAGTCTCGTCTCCACATTGCCGCGTATTGGAACGACCCGCAGATCGGGCCGCAGGCGCTTGACCATCGCTTGCCGGCGCAGCGATGCGGTGCCCACCATCGCGCCGGGAGGCAGCGCCGCCAGCGTATTGGCCTGACGGCACACAAACGCATCGCGGGCGTCCTCGCGCGCAAGGTAAGCCGCGAGCATGAGCCCCGCCGGCAGGACGGTCGGCATGTCCTTCGCCGAATGGACCGCGAGGTCGATGCGGCCCGCGGCCAGGGCTTCTTCGATCTCCTTGGTGAACAGGCCTTTGCCGCCGGCCTCCGCCAGCAGCCGATCCTGAATCTGGTCGCCGGTAGTGCGAATCACCTCGATAGCGACTCGCGCGGGATCGAGCCCATGCGCCGCAATGAGCTGGCTCTGCACCAGGCGCGCCTGGTAGAGCGCAAGCGGGCTGCCGCGCGTCCCGAGGCGGATGATTGAAGCGACCGAGGATTGCGGCACCAGACCTCGCAATGCTACGCCGTTGCTTACGCTAGAGCCTAATCGGTTTTGATGGAATCAGTGCGGGGCTCTAGCTTCTTGTTTGAGCATGATCTTTTCCGAAAACCGGTTCCCACTTTTCGGGATCATGCTCCATGGGGGCCAAATGGTTGTACTCGGAATCGAGACAACATGCGACGAGACAGCGGCGGCCGTGGTCGAACGCCTGGACGACAAACGGCCGGGCCGGATTTTATCCAATGTCGTGCTCTCGCAGGTCAATGAACATGCCGCCTTTGGCGGCGTGGTGCCGGAAATTGCCGCGCGGGCGCATGTGGAGACGCTCGACCACGTCATCAGCAAGGCGATGGCGGACGCCGGGCGCACCTTCGATGCCATCGATGGGATCGCGGCGGCGGCCGGGCCGGGGCTGATCGGCGGAGTCATTGTGGGGTTGACCACCGCCAAGGCCATCGCGCTGGTCATCGAGAAGCCGCTGATCGCCGTCAATCATCTCGAAGCGCATGCGCTCACGGCCCGTTTGACCGACGGGACGCCGTTTCCTTATTGCCTGTTCCTGGCCTCGGGCGGACATACCCAGATCGTGGCCGTGCGCGGGATCGCCGACTATGTATTGCTCGGCACCACCGTCGACGATGCCATTGGGGAAGCCTTCGACAAGACGGCGAAGCTCCTGGGACTGGGCTATCCGGGCGGCCCGCAGGTGGAGAAGGAAGCCGTGCGCGGCAATCCGCAGCGCTTTGCGCTGCCGCGTCCCATGATCGGACGGCCGGAGCCGGATTTCTCGCTCTCGGGGCTGAAAACCGCGCTGCGGCTGGAAGCGGAGCGGATTGCGCCGCTCAGCGAGCAGGACGTCGCCAATCTTTGCGCTTCGTTCCAGCAGGCGGTGGTGGAGATGGTCGAGGACCGGCTGCGTACCGGCCTGCATCTGTTCAATGCGCGCTATGGCGCGCCGACGGCGCTGGTCGCGGCCGGCGGCGTTGCCGCCAATCAGACGATCCGTAAGGCGCTGCATCGGATCGCATTCGAGGCCAAGACCGTGCTGGTGGCACCGCCGCCTGCGCTCTGCACCGACAACGGTGCGATGATCGCCTGGGCCGGCGCCGAGCGGCTAGCGCACGGATTTGTCGATGGTCTCGATGCGGCGCCGCGCGCACGCTGGCCGCTGGAAGAAGTGATCGGCATGCGGCCGCAGTTCTCGTACCGCGCGCGTTCATAACAATCGATGGTGCGAAGGCGCTGATGACATTCGACCACATAGTCGTGTTGGGAGCAGGCGCCTGGGGAACCGCGCTTGCCAATGTCGCCGCGCGCGCCGGCCGCTCCGTGACGCTTTGGACACGCGATGAGACAACGGCCGCAACGCTCGCCAAGACGCGCATGAGCCCGCGGCTGCCGGGGATCAGGCTCGACGATAGCGTGCAGGTGACAAACGACATCGCGCAGTCCGCACGCGGCGATGCCGTGCTGATTGCAGTTCCGGCGCAGAATCTGCGCACGGTCGCGCGCGCGATCGACCCGAGCTTGCGGCCCGGCACGCCGGTCGTCGCCTGCGCCAAGGGTATCGAGCGCGGCAGCCGCAAATTCATGACGGAAGTCATCGCCGAAAGCGCGCTGCGCGCGAGCCTTGCGATTCTTTCCGGCCCAAGCTTCGCCATCGATGTGGCGCGCGGGCTGCCGACCGCGGTGACGCTTGCGCTGGGCGATGAGAAGCGCGCGGCCGAGCTAGCGGGCGCGCTCGGCTCGGCCACGTTCCGGCCCTATCATTCGACCGACGTGCGCGGCGTCGAGATCGGCGGCGCCGCCAAGAACGTGCTGGCGATCGCCGCCGGTATCGTAACCGGCCGGAAACTCGGCGCGAGCGCGGCGGCGGCGCTCATTACACGCGGTTTTGCCGAGCTGTTCCGCTTCGGCAAGGCTTTTGGCGCACGCCCGGAGACACTTACCGGTCTTTCCGGCCTGGGCGATCTCATTCTCACCTGTTCGAGTCCGCAATCGCGCAACTTCTCGCTCGGCATTGCGCTGGGCGAGGGCCGTGCGCGCGACGAGGTGCAAAAAAACAAACTTGCCGAAGGCATCGACACGGCGCCGGCCCTAGTGGAAATGGCGAAGGCGAAAAATATCGACATGCCGATCGCGAGCGCGGTCGCCGCTGTGCTCGATGGCACGATGAGCGTCGATGGGGCGATAGAATCGCTGCTGACGCGGCCGTTTCGGGCGGAGAGCTAATTTTACCTCTCCCCGCTTGCGGCTATACGATTCACACATTTCAGAAGCCAATAGAAATTGACTCTGGATCAAGGACTTAGCTTACCCTCGATGTGGAAGCAGCCAAGGTTCGGGGTTGGATGCAGACGCTGAAAAGACTCACCTT
>CAZNSG010000113.1:0-8457 GCA_964575715.1 uncultured Hyphomicrobiales bacterium
GAGGACATGCTTTTCCGACCTTCCTTCGCCCGCCGACCTTGCTTCGCCCGCCGAAGCGGGCTTCGCGAAGGCGGGAGCGGGCTTCCAGCCTTCGCAGCCGAAGCGGCTGCTTCGGCGGAGTAGGCTCGCGAAGGCGGGAAAAGATCACGCTCTATACACGCCAGCAACGATCAGCCCACCTTGATGTAGCCAAATCCCTTTGACTGAAGTTCCGCGACAGTCGCGACGCCCGACGGAACGAACTTGAGGAAGGTGTCCTTCCTAGTCTTGGCCGGGTCGATCTTCAGCCGCTTATAGGTGATCTGACACAGATATCCCTCGACGCCGTACTTGCTCAGGCCGGCAAAGCGCTTGTACAGGTCCGGGTCGATCGTGTCCTTCTCCCACGGCGTGCCCGAAAGATCCTCCAGAAAGAATTTGAGACCCGCCGCATGGACCACCGTGACGATTTTGACTTTCATCGGATCGAAATCGTAGGCCGACATGTGATTGTTGATGTTGTTGAGCATCTGCGAGAATCGCTGCGGATCGCCAAAATCGCAGTGATAGAGGCAGGCAAAATCCGTATCCTTTTTCACTTTGCCCATATCCAAGGGAAGCGGACTGCCTTGTACGCCGCTGGTGGATGCAACGATCGCACCCGACGCCGCCAGCGCACCGATAATCTCTCGCCTGTTCTTGAGCATGGCATTCTCCCTATGTGAGTATCTGAATTCGCTCTGTCGTTGTTTCAAAATGCCCTTATCAACTTACATTAGTCTGGCACCCCTAACCGCCGCTATTTATTGACCGGGCTGTCGGGACTCATCAGCAGCGCGACTGCGTCCTTGATTTGATCGATCGTGAGCACCTTGTTGGCGCCCAGCCGCGGCATCAGCGAGCAAGGGAAAGACGCATGCGAGTTGTAGATCTTCTCGTATGCCGCCTTGGTCTCCGCTTCGCCGAATTTGCGCAGCTTGCCGTATTCCAACAGGCTCGAACCGACGGTGCCGTAACTCACCTCTTGCCTGGTGAGCTGATGGCAAGCAAAGCAGTTGCCGCCATTCGCCCGATTGCCGGGTGGATAGTCGGTGAACCGCAGACCAAAGCCCGATTGCGCCAGCGCTTCGCCCTTTTTCCAATCGCCAATAAATTTGCCGTCGGCGGGATATTCGATCGCTGCCTTTTCGCGCGCTTGAATCGCATCGAATATCGCCTTGGGCGGACTGTTGTTGTGGGCCGAGCACTGCTTCATCGTCTCATCGGGAGTAAGCCGCGGCTGCCAATCGGCCGGTGCGGTCGGAAAGGCCGACTTGACCGCAGCATCAACCCGCGCCGGATCGACATTTGCTTTCTGCTGCGCCAATGCGGCGGGGACAATGGCGATGACGATAGCGCCTAGAGCAATTGCAAATTTACGCATGATCTCTCTCCTCAGCGCTTGATCGCGGGGGCGGAAATATCGCCACCCTCGGCGGTCTTTACCAAGTAGGCAACGAGCGCCACGCTTGCTTCGGAACCGAGTTCGGCCTCGGGCATGCGCATCTGCCAATAGCAGTCGTAGATGCGGTGCTGCATGGTCATGACGTGGGTGCTCGATACGCGATACGCCGGCCATTCACCGATGACCTTGCGCGCCTCCTCGGGCTTGGACAGAAATGGCAGTCCCTGCAGTCTGATCCGCTTGCCTGGTTCCGCATGGCAAGTTGCGCAGGCGAAGTCGAAGGGACCGGAGCGGCGCATGAACAGCGCTTGGCCGAGTGCGACGACCTCCTGTTCCTTGGGCTGATTGAGCTTGGCGGCAAACTTCATGCCTTGCGATTTGTTGGCCACATAAGTCGCCATCGCTCCAAGTTCCTTGACCGGCTGACCGCCGCCGGGGTGCGGCCGCCTGATGAGATCGGCGCGACTGAATCCCTGCAATTTCTCCATGCACCAGAGAATCCGGGTCTCGACATCCATCACGCGGTCGGCATCGGCGAAATAACGCGGCAATTCCGCGAAGGCGCCGTCGATTTTTCCGGGGCCCTTGCCAAGATCGCATTGTTCGAGCGAAACGCTCTTGGGGCCGCGCGGCGTCTTCCACAACGCCTCTCCGCGATCGGAATCGAGCAATCCCGGATTGGTCCACGGGTCCGCCTTGAGCATCTGACGATATCGTTCGAGCGCCTTTTCGGTCTCCGCGTCTTGCGCGATCGCCAGCGGAGAAAATCCGATGGTTATGAAAAGAGCAGCGAGCAGCGTTCCTCTCAGCTTCACCGGGTGTCCTCCATGATATTTTGGCTTCTGGCGCGATTTGCGTGGCCTGATTGCACCCAATCATATATGCATTTTTTTGAATGAAAAGAGCTATTTGGACGAATGCGACAATATTGTACGGCACTTAGCGCCATCCCCGTTGCAATCAAAATCGCAATCGTCTAATAATTAGAAATAAGTGAATATGTCCTGCGGGCCACGCGGGTGCCTGCTAAAGCGAATGCTCACGACACCGTTTCGAGCCGGCGCAATGCGCCGTGATAGAATTGGCGGTGTATTTTAGGACTTGCCATGCGTGTGCTGGCGGTCTGACTTGAGGAGGGAGAATCTCGATGACTGTAATTTCTAATCGTCGGCAGGCCAATCGTCGGCAAGCGCTGGCCATCGGTGCTGGCGCTGTCGCGGCTGCAATCCTGGGCCCAATCGGTCCGGCCCTTGCCAACAATGGTTTTGACGAAGCGATCAAGAAATTCACCGGCGGCAAGACGCCGGCCGCAGGTCGCGTCAAGCTCGATCTGCCGGAAATCGCGGAGAACGGCAACACCGTACCCATGACCGTCACGGTCGAAAGCCCGATGTCGGCGCAGTCCTATGTCAGTGACGTGCTCGTCGTCGCGGATGGCAACCCGCGCAGCGGCGTTGCGACCTTCCACTTTTCGCCTGCCAGCGGAATTGCGGAAGCCAATACCCGCATCCGGCTGGCCTCGAGCCAAAACGTCATTGCCGTCGCCAAGATGAACGATGGCTCCTTCTTCATGGCCAGCAAGCAGGTCAAGGTCACGATCGGCGGCTGCGGCGGTTGAGATTACGCCGTCACCGTCCAAAATCCGCTGACCAAATCTGCCCAAAGGAGACACTCACATGTCCGAAATCAAACCGCGCATCAAGCTCGATAAGAAAGAAGCGAAGAAGGGCGATCTCGTCGAGGTCAAGGCTCTGGTCTCGCACATCATGGAATCCGGCCAGCGCCGAGACAGCGCCGGAAATATTGTCCCGCGCAAGATCCTCAACAAATTCACCTGCACGGTGAACGGCAAGGAAGTATTTGCCGCTGATTTCGAGCCCGCCGTTGCCGCCAATCCGTACATCCAATTCAAGTTCCGTGCGGCGGAATCGGGTCCGGTGGTTCTCACCTGGATCGACGACGACGGTTCCAAAATCGTCGGCGAGGACAGCATCAAGGTCGTCTGACGGCGCGGTAAATTGGATAGCTGCTCGCGGACAGATGGAACGCTCGCGCGCGCCGTCTGAATTCGGAGTGCGCGATGATTTCAAGACGCGATTTTGTCCAGCTCGCCGCCGCAACCGCGACACTGCTCCCCGCTAGCTGGTCACGCGCTTTCGCGCAGCAGCGGCTGACGCAGGCCGAACTGCTGCGGTTTGAACCGCTTGGCAACGTCACGCTCGTCCACATCGCCGACCTGCACGGCCAGCTGCTGCCGCTATTGTTCCGCGAGCCTTCGATCAATCTCGGCGTCGGCGAAGCCAAGGGGCTGGTTCCGCATATCACCGGCCGCGCCCTCCTCGACCTTTATAAAATTCCCACCGGCTCGGCGGCGGCCTATGCACTCACCTCGGAGAATTTTGCCGCGCTTGCCAAGAGCTACGGGCGCATCGGCGGACTCGACCGCATCGCCACCATTATCAAAGCGATCCGCGCCGAGCGCGGCGAACGTGTCTTTGTTCTCGATGGCGGCGATACCTGGCAGAACAGCTATACCTCGCTGCAAAGCAAGGGCCAGGACATGGTCGATTGCATGGCGCTCCTCAAGCCCGACGCCATGACCGGGCACTGGGAATTCACGCTCGGCGAAGCGCGCGTCAAGGAACTCGTGGGCAAGCTTGGCTTTCCGTTTCTTGCGCAGAATATCCGCGACACCGAATGGAACGAGCCCGCCTTCAAACCGTCCGTGATCTACGAGCGCGCCGGCGTCAGAGTCGGGATCATCGGGCAGGCTCTGCCCTACACGGCAATCGCCAACCCGCGCTGGATGATTCCGAACTGGTCGTTCGGCATTCGCGAAGACGATTTGCGCAGGCAGGTCGAACTCGTTCGAAAAGATGGCGCGCAGCTGGTCGTGCTGCTCTCGCACAACGGCTTCGACGTCGACCGCAAGCTCGCCGGCCGCGTGAGCGGCATCGACGTCATCCTCACCGCGCATACCCACGACGCGCTGCCCGCTGTCGTCAAGGTCGGCAAGACGCTGCTCGTGGCCTCCGGCAGCCACGGCAAATTCGTCTCGCGTCTCGATCTCGACGTGCGCGACGGCGGGGTGAAGGGCTTTCGTTTCAAGCTCATTCCGGTTTTTGCCGACGCTATTGCACCTGACGTTGAGATGGCCGCGAAAATCCGCACGGCGCGCGCGCCGCATGCCAAGATGCTCAAGGAAACCATCGGTCGCACCGAAACGCTGCTCTACCGTCGCGGCAACTTCAACGGCACGCTGGACGACCTGATCTGTGAGGCCATGCTGGCCGAGCGCGATGCGGAAATCGCGCTTTCACCCGGCTTCCGCTGGGGCAATTCGCTGCTGCCGGGCCAGGAGATCACCCGCGAGGATATTTATAACGCCACCGCCATCAGCTATCCCGCGACCTATCGCATGGCGATGTCGGGTGCGCGGCTCAAAGAGGTGCTGGAGGATGTCGCCGACAATCTGTTCAATCCCGATCCCTATTATCAGCAGGGCGGCGACATGGTGCGCGTCGGCGGCGTGTCGTACACCATCGACATCGGCAAGCCGATGGGAAGCCGCATCTCCGATCTGACCCTGCGAGCGAGCGGAAAACTGCTCGACCCCGCCAAGGACTATGTCGTCACCGGCTGGGCGAGCGTGAACGAAGCCACCGAAGGCCCGCCGATCTGGGATGTCGTCATGAACCACATCAGGAAGAAGCGCGTGGTTGCGCCGCAAGCCGGTCAAGTTCGCATACTGGGCGCTTGATTTTTTGAACGTTTGAATTCTCTGAAAGGAAGCGCGGAATTCCAATGGCTGATCAAGATTCTCACCATCCAAAACCAGCCTCCCGGCGCGCGTTCATGCGCGCAGGGCTCGCGGCAGGCGGCGCCGCACTGAGCGGCAGCGCCTTGGCTGCGCCGCCGGGGACGGGCAATCCCGCCAATCAGCCGCCGAACGTAGCGGAGTGGTCGCGCTATCTCGGCGACGGCGTTGCCGTGCGCGCCTATGGCAAGCCTTCCAAACACGAGGCGCAGGTTATTCGGCGCGATGTCGCGTGGCTCACCGCTTCGCCGCAAAGCTCGGTCAGCTTTACGCCGATCCATGCAATCGATGGCATCATTACCCCGAACGGCGTCTGCTTCGAACGGCATCATGCCGGTATCGCCGAGATCAACCCGGCCGATTACCGGCTGATGATCCACGGTCTGGTCGACAAGCCGCTGATCTTCACGCTCGACGATCTCAAACGCATGCCGCGCGTCAATCGCGCTTATTTCTGCGAATGCGCGGCGAATTCCGGCATGGAATGGCGCGGCGCACAGCTCAATGGCTGCCAATACACGCACGGCATGGTGCATTGCGTGATGTACACCGGCGTGCCGCTGAAAGTTCTGCTGCAGCAAGCCGGCATCAAGCCCAGTGCGAAATGGCTGCTGCTGGAGGGCGGCGATGCTTCGGCGATGTCGCGCTCGCTGCCGCTGCAGAAGGCGCTCGACGACGCGCTCGTCGCTTACCGCATGAACGGCGAGATGCTTTACCCGGAGAACGGCTATCCGGTGCGCATGGTATTGCCCGGCTGGGAAGCCAATATGTGGATCAAATGGCTCCGCCGTATCGAAGTCGGCGACCAGCCTTGGCACCATCGCGAGGAAACGTCGAAATACACTGACCTTTTGGAAAATGGCAAGGCGCGCCGATTTACTTACATCATGGACGCAAAATCCGTGATCACCGATCCGAGCCCGCAGGCGCCGTTCAATCACAAGTCCGGCTCTACCGTCCTGTCCGGTCTGGCCTGGTCCGGCCGCGGCAAGATTGCGCGCGTCGACGTCTCGCTCGACGGCGGGCGCAACTGGCGCCCAGCGCGGATCGATGGGCCGGTCTGGGACAAGGCGCTGACGCGGTTTTATTACGAATTCGACTGGGATGGCCGCGAATTGCTGCTGCAATCGCGCGCGATCGATGAGACCGGCTACGTGCAGCCGACCAAGACCGAATTGCGCAAGATACGCGGCGTCAATTCGATCTACCACAACAACGGCATTCAGACGTGGCACGTGCACAAGAGCGGCGAGGTTGAGAATGTCGAGGTTTCTTAAGGTCGCAGCGCTCGGCGTGTTCGTGCTGCTGGCGGGAGCGTTGGCGATCTACCAGTTCGGCGTGACGCCGAAATCCATTTCCTTGCCGGAGCTGCCAATGTCGGCAGCCGTTGTCACCCAACCTCTTAACATTGGTCGCATCGCCACGCCGGGCGAGATTGCCGGCTGGAATATTTCGATACGTCCGGATGGCCAAGGCCTGCCGCCGGGCAAAGGCACAGTGAAGGCCGGCGAAACTCTCTACATGGCGCAATGCGCCGCCTGCCATGGCGAATTCGGCGAAAGCGCCGGCCGCTGGCCGATCATCAGCGGCGGCAACGGCACATTGGCGAGCCACGATCCGGTGAAGTCGGTCGGGTCGTATTGGCCTTATGCCTCGACATTGATGGATTATATCCGCCGCACCATGCCGTTCGGCAATGCGCAGTCGCTGACCAATGACGAACTCTACGCCATCACCGCCTACGTGCTCTATCTCAACGACATCATCAAAGACGAAAAATTCGAGCTCAACGACAAGAATTTCACGACCGTCAAACTGCCAAACCAGCCGAATTTCTACGATGATGACCGCGAGGTGACCGAAAAGGCATTCTGGCGAGAAAATCCCTGCATGACGAATTGCATTCCCGGCGAGGCCAAGGTGATTGGCCGCGCCCGCGCGCTCGATGTCACGCCGGAGTCGGATAAAAAGCCTAGAGCGGAATAACAATCGCCGCCGCCAACAAGCTGCCGTTGCATCGGGCTATTGTTCCATGATGCGCGCAGTACTATTATTTAATAATGCACGAAACCATGGCGAAATACCTCCGAACCACGCGCAGCAGCGCATTATGCGGTGTTGCAATCATAGCCTGCCTGTTCGCAACCGGTGCGGGCGCTGCCGGTAACCGGGCGCTCGGAGAATATCTTTCTTCGGAATGCGTCACTTGCCACCAACTCACCGGCCAATTTCAGGGCATCCCGTCTATTATCGGCTGGCCGGTTGCCACCTTCATCGAAGTCATAGATGAATACCGCCAGAAAAAGCGCAACAATCCGATCATGCAGACGATCGCAGGGCGTTTCTCCAACGAAGAGGTAGCGGCGCTTGCTACCTATTTCGGCAGTCTGAAGCCTGCACCACAAACTGACAGGACAACAACACAACAACGGGGGAAAAAATAATGTCGATCAATCGCAGAAAATTCATTGGCGGTATCGGCGGCTTGACGGCCGCGAGCAGTTTTCCCATGCCGGCGTTCGCGCAGGCCAAACCGAAGGTCGTCGTGGTCGGCGGCGGCCCTGGCGGCGCCACCGTTGCAAAATACGTCGCCAAGGACGGTGGCATCGATGTGATCCTGGTGGAACCGGCGAAGCAGTTCACCACCTGCTTCCATTCCAACCTCTACCTCGGCGGCTATCGCAGCTATGCGTCAATCACGCACTCCTACGACAAGATCAAATCCGCTTACGGGATCAGGCAAGCGCCCCAGATGGCGCGAGCCGTGGATCGCGAAAAGCGCATTGTGCGGCTCGCCGACGGCTCCAGCCTGTCCTACGACCGGCTTCTGATCGCACCGGGCATCGACATAAAATTCGACTCGGTTCCGGGCTACTCGGAAGCCGTCAGCGAGAAATTGCCGCACGCCTGGAAGCCGGGGCCGCAGACGCAGCTGCTCCGACAGCAACTTAACGCGCTATCGGACGGCGCGGTCATCGTCATGCTGGCGCCACCCAATCCGTACCGCTGCCCGCCCGGCCCTTACGAGCGCATTTCGATGATGGCGCACGTCTTGAAAGCGAAGGGCCACAAGAAATCGCGCATTTACATCATCGACCCGAAGGAGAATTTCTCCAAGCAGGCGCTCTTCATGGAGGGCTGGGAAAAGCACTATCCAGGCATGGTCGAGTGGCAGGCCCCGAAAGTTCACGGCGGCCTCAAGAGCGTGGACGCCAAG
>CAZNSG010000114.1:0-4357 GCA_964575715.1 uncultured Hyphomicrobiales bacterium
GTTCGATCACCACGTCGACGCCGCGCTTGTTCGTTCGCTTGAGTATTTCGTCAACAAAATCGACATTATTGTAATTGATGACGTCGTCCGCTCCGAGCGCCTTGGCCTTTTCGAGTTTCCAATCGGCGCTGGACGTTGTGTAGACATAGGCGCCGAGCAACTTGCAGATTTGAATAGCGGCCATGCTGACGCCGGAGCTCGCGGAATTGACGAGCACCGTCTCGCCGGGGCGAACGTTTCCGCGCGTGACGATCATGTGCCACGCGGTGCCGAAAGGGTTTGGAAAGGCCGCCGCGCTTTCATAAGTCACCTTCTCGGGTAGCGGAATGAGATGATGGGCCGGCAGTTTCACATATTGCGCGTAAGCACCAGGCTCGTGTGCTCCGAGGTAGCGGTAGTTGCGGGAGCAGCGATTGTGAAAGCCTCCCATGCATTGTTCGCAGTAACCGCATGGTAGGACCCACCAACTGGTCACGCGTGTGCCAATCGGGATGTCCGTGTTCGCTTCCGGTCCGAGGGCGGCGAGATCGCCGCCGAAGTCACCGCCTAGAATGTGAGGGAATTTGCCCTTGTTCGGCTTGTAGCGGCCCGCCCGCGCCATGAGGTCGTATCCGTTGAGCCCGACAGCGTGCACTTTCACCAGCGCTTCTCCACGGCTCAAAGTAGGAACTGAAACTTCCGCATAGCGAAGCACCTCCGGCGCGCCGTACTGTTCAAAGATCGCGGCTTTCATTGTTTTCGGAACCATCGTCACTCCCCTGAAGACCAATCGGCAGGCGCATGTAAAACCGCTGCTGGCGTATTTTTCGGCAGCGTTTGCGCATGATGTCGCACGACGAGCACTTGCTCGCAGGCTAAATTTTGTATACTGAATTATACCGTAAATCAACGCGCCTTCGCGAACGTAGGCCGAGCTCCGCAGGCATTACAAATTAGCAGGAGGGAAACATGAGTGAACTGAATCGATCGCTCCGGATTGCAATGCTCTCAGTCGCCACTGTCCTGACGGCATTCGCTCAACGCACCTATGCTGCAGACAAGGTGACGTTCGTCACTGACTTCGGTTTCAATGGGCGTCACGCGTATTATTACGTGGCTTTGGAGAAGGGCTATTACAAGAGTGCGGGACTCGAAGTTGAAATCGTACGAGGTCAAGGTAGCGCTGATGCCATCAAGCAAGTTGCCGCTGGAACCGCGCAAATTGGGTTTGCCGACGCCGCTGCCGTCATTCTCGGCCGCGGCAACGATCAGATTCCGGTGAAACTTGTTTCTGTCATCTATGCCAAACCTCCACACGCGATCTATACACTTAAAGGTTCCGGGATCGCAACACCGAAAGATTTAGAAGGGAAAAAAATTGCAGACACGGCGTTCAGCGCAATACCGAAGATGTTCGATGCCTATGCCAAAGCGGCGAAAATAGATCCAAGCAAAGTAACGTGGATCATTGCAGCAGGCGATGCCTTGCCTGGAATACTAAATCTCGGCCGTGCGGATGGGATCGGCCAGTTCATTGTCGGTGAGGCGCTCTTGAAGAAGGCGGCCGGCGATAAGGAACTCATTCGGCTTGCCTATGCCGATGTCGGACTCGATTATTATAGCAACGGGATCATCGCTACTGATGAGCTCATAAAGTCAAATCCAGATTTAATCCGCCGCTTCGTAAATGCGACGTTGCGCGGCCTCAAGGACGCAATGGCAAATCCCGGCGAAGCCGGTGCGATCATTAACAAGTATCACCGGCAGATCGACGTGGACGTTGCCACCGCTGAAACTCAGGCCGTGGCATCGCTTGCTGCGGTCCGCAATCGCCCGCTTGGTGGGATCGACCCCGCTGCAATACAGCGCACACTCGACATCATCACCGGGGCCTATCAATTGAAAACCGCCGTCAAACCGAATGACATCTTCGCCAGCGGGTTTGTCGCGAACTAGCATCTCGTCATTTTTTGCGGGAGGTGCGGATGCTGTCGTTGACAGTTGCGTGCGGAAACTACGACCGTACCCGTGCGATCATCGATGGCCGTGTCCGTATTGAGGGATGCAACATCAATTATATTCCGCTTGAGCCTGAGGAGGTCTTCTTTCGAGCGGCGCGGTATCAGGAATTCGACGTCGCGGAGCTGTCGTTCAACAGTTACCTCCTGCAGACATCGCGGAACGAGAGCGCATATATTGGAATTCCAGCCTTTGTGTCGCGCTGCTTTCGCCATTCCATGATCTATATCCGTACCGATCGCGGAATCCGCGAGCCCGCCGATCTCAAGGGCCGGCTCGTTGGCGTACCAGAATATCAACTTACGGCGCTGGTTTGGTTGCGCGGAATCCTTGAGGAAGACTACCAGGTGAAGCCGTCAGACATTCATTGGCGGAGCGGTGGTCAGGAGCAGCCCGGGCGTAAGGAGCGTGCACAAATTAATCTTCCAAAAGAGATCGACTTGCAGCCGATCCCGCCGGGCCAGACGCTCTCGGCTATGTTATCGGATGGAACGCTCGATGCGGTGATGACGGCACGGGCGCCATCGTGTTTTCTGAACGGCGCGCCGAACATCGACCGGCTTTTTCCTCATCATCGCGAGGTCGAAAAGCAGTATTACCGCAGAACGGGACTATTTCCGATCATGCACCTGATCGGAATTCGCAAGAGTTTGGTGGAGCAATATCCTTGGCTTGCAGCAAGCGTCTACAAGGCATTTACGCAAGCAAAGGCCGCTGCCATGGCCGATCTGCGTGCGCTTGCCGCTCCCATTCTCATTCTCCCCTGGACAGAGGCCGAGACCCTGGAGACGATGGATCTCATGGGGAAGGACTTCTGGCGATACGGTGTTGCTGAGAACATCCGAGAGATCGAGACGCTTGCGCGTTATTCGCATTTCCAAGGATTGGCTGAACGCGTGGTCGCACTCGGAGAAATGTTCGCCCCATCCACCTACGAGGTTTCAAGAATCTAACACTAAGTTTGAATGACATTTCACACGTCTGCCGTCTTCTCCGTCCCGGCTTCGGCCGACAGTTAAAAGGAGGAATGCAATGAATAGGATCGCATGCAAGGTGCTTGCTTCGCTCGTGACTATTCTGTCAACGGGAAGTGTCGTGATCGCGCAGCCGGTCGGCGCCGCAGATAAGGTTGCGTTGATAACCGATGCCGGTTTTCTTGGCAGGCATGCATACTATTTCGTAGCCATCGACAAGGGCTACTACAAAGCCGCCGGTCTCGATGTGACCGTAATACGCGGCCAGGGCTCGGCCGAAGCCATCAGACAAGTTGCTTCTGGTAACGCAGCGTTCGGTTTTGCTGATGCCGGGTCGGTCGTCCTCGCACGTGCTAACGATAATCTTCCAGTTCGCGTGGTGGCGATTGTCTACGCGAAGCCGCCTCATGCTATTTACGCGCTGAAGGAGAGCGGCATCTCCAAGCCTAAGGATCTCGAAGGACGCAAAATTGCCAATCCGGCCGGAGGTGCGATCCCGAAGATGTTTCCCGCATATGCCAAAGCGGCCGGCATCGACGAAAGCAAAGTCACTTGGGTGGTCGCCTCCAGTGAAGCACTACCAGGTCTTCTCGCGCTTGGACGCGTCGAGGCGATCGGACAATTTACCGTCGGAGAACCGCGGTTGAAGAAAGAAGCCGCTCCCAAAGAGCTCGTTGAGCTCACTTATGCCGCTGCCGGGTTGGATTTCTACAGCAACGGGATCGTGGCTAGCGAGAATACGATCAAGAGCAACCCGGATCTTGTGCGACGCTTCGTTTTCGCAACCCTGCGCGGGCTTAAGGACACCCTCGACAATCCCCAGCAGGCTGCTGAAACAATGCAGAAGTATCACCGCGAGATCGATGTCGGAATGGCTGCCGCCGAACTGGTCAAAGTCCGGGAGCTCGCTGTTATACCAAATAGCACACTTGGTGCGATTATACCCAAGCGGGCTCAGAGTACGGTGGATGTTGTCGCTGGTGCGTTCGATTTGAAAAGGCCGGTGACAGCTCAGGATGTGTTCGAAGCCGGCTTCGTTCAGTGATCCGCCGAATGGCTGATTTCGCCCGCATTTATGACGGCCGATGGGGCTGATGGCGAAAATCATCGTCAAGAGTCTGTATAAGACCTATACGACCCGAACGGGTCGTACGACTGCGCTTGAAAATGTCGATCTTGAGATTCACAAGAACGAATTCTTGACGTTGGTCGGACCGTCCGGGTGCGGGAAGTCGACGCTCCTTAAGATCGTCAACGCCTTGATCCGTCCGTCGCGCGGTGAGCTCCTCTATGATGGAGAGCCGTTGCTCAAGCCGTCCCGAGACGTCGGCATCGTGTTCCAACAACCAGTTCTGCTGCCTTGGCGGGGCGTGCTCGATAATGTG
>CAZNSG010000115.1:0-3582 GCA_964575715.1 uncultured Hyphomicrobiales bacterium
CGTAAAGCTGTTCCGGGTAGATCATTCCGCGATATCCGTGTTAATTTGGCCTCCTGCGTCGAGACTTTGCGCGGCATGCCATCGCGGGTCACTTTCACCGGTGTATCGAGGAGTGAGCCATCCACTTCTGTTGTTGTGGCACATACCGACAGACCTCATTTCGATGACTGACCGTCGCTTTTGAGGTGAAGCAGAAGTGGATCGCCCTGCGGCCGGCATGTCCGCGTCGCGCTTGACCCGAAGCAGTCATCTCGGCAGACGTAAATCGATTGGACTGGATCTTTCCAAGATCGCCAAATCGCCCAGGGCCACGGTTTGCGTAACGTACAACATGTTAACGTGCTATCGTGGGTCGGAAATGCGTCCCTGGAACAACACTGCACCCGTTACATCGTCGACAATGTAAAATAGGAAGGGATGGTCGACGTGAAACGGCTCGGGGTCTGGCGTTCGTTGCGGCATGGCGGCGGCTCTCATTGCAATGGCAGTTACTGCGGCAGCCTCGGTGCCGTCCTCCATCACCTCGATGACAGCGCGATGCCGAATCTCATTGATCCAGAATGGAACCTCCGATGCCGGCCGCCCGGTGATGCCGCTGAAATCCGCCTTTTTACTATCGAACGCGCGGATCATTCCGGCCTGTCGGAAGAGCGCCGCCAAGCCGTCGATTTTAAAGTTAGTCTTGAAGCGCGGCAGTTCCAGCGCGACGGGTTTGGGCGGGGTCGCTCGTAACTTTTCTAATACCTTGGATAATTCTTGTGCGTCGATTCGGCGACCAACTCGATCAATCCCTTCGATCTCATTCGGCAACACGATGACCATGCCGAGCGCGTTGACATCGTAAGGCAGGCGGATAGCTCGGTAGTTCTGCCGCGACACCACTGAAAAGTTGCCAATTTGGACCATCATCGGCACCGCAATCTTACGTAACCTCGACAGGTTGAAGGGTTTGTCTTGTGTGGATTCTTTGCTGAAGATCGACGCCCAGCGCGCTTTGAAATAAATGGCATTGAGCAAAACGACGTCCGGAAGCTGGTCAATGATCCTCTCGATCTTGCCTGCGGTCTTCCGTTTGACCCAGTCATTGACCTCACTGGCCCCCACGACTTGAAAGACCTCGGCGGCATACTTGTCTGCGAGCAATGCCATGTAGTCCTTAGCGATGAGATCGCGCTGCTTGCCCTGCACCAATGCGTTGGCCACACGTAGCTGCGCCGACGGCGCACGTCTGATTGGATCCGCCACGCAACGTTCACCCTCGCGTCGCGCCATGAACGGGCACCGGCCGTCTGGCGCGGGCGGGGTCTCGCACTGCTGGGCGCTCCAACGCATATTGTCTGGACAGGACGGCTGCTCCGAGCTCTTGTCATAATCGTTGAGTGTCGCAAGCACGCTGGCATTGGCGGCATCGATGTCGTCGCGCTTCAGCCTGAGCTTTAGAACCTTGGCCATTTCTGTCGCGGTCTCGCCGCGCGCACCGGACAATGACATCGCCATTGCCGTGCCGATGGAATAGGGCGAGAACACGATGTTGCCGCTTGAGCCGGCGAATTTCCTGAAGAGCTGCTGGCCTGAAGTGTTGTAAGCCTCGATCAGCGCTTTACCAGGCTTGTCCTGTGCCACGGCGGCATGCGGCAGTGTAAACGCCAATAGAGCTACACCTGCGACGTAGCCCGAGATGGACGCGTGTCGCGCTGTACTGACCATAATCGCCTCCGTTGCTAACTAACCCTGACTGACCCCAACTGCCTGATTTTCTGCCAGGTCGCTTCTGTGTGAGAATACGTTGTGTGTCCAACGATGCACTAACGCATTTTCGTTGTGATTTGTTGATCAGCATTCATTGAGCTGTCTAGGTCGAATTTTAATATAGACCTTGCGCTGACGCCAGCGTGTCGCGCGGTGTAATTTGGATAGTTACGACTTCTGCCTTTGGCACTTAACGACAGAGCGCAATTTGACGACCGGCCGTCGCTTTTGGGGCAATGCGGAAGTGGCTCGACCTCCCGCCGGCTTGTCCCGGTCGTGAATGATGCTGTGGACGGCGCCCACTCTGCGGCATCGAGTGTGCCATAGGGTGGTTGCGTCGAAACGAACCACATTGAGGGGAGCCGTCCATGGGCGAGGTTAGCACGATTGGTCTCGATATTGCGAAGTCGGTATTCCAGATTCACGGTGTCGATGCGGAGGGCACGGTGATGATCCGCAAGCGTGTCAGTCGTGCGAAGGTTTTAGAGTTCTTTGCCGATCTGCCACCCTGCCTTGTTGGTATCGAGGCGTGTCCGACAGCGCATCATTGGAGCCGAGAGCTGCAAGCGCTTGGGCATACTGTGAGGCTGATGCCGCCGAGCTATGTGAAAGCCTATCTCAAGCGCAGCAAGAATGACGCCAACGATGCGGCGGCGATCTGCGAAGCCGTTCAGCGGCCGACGATGCGCTTTGTGCCGACAAAGACCAGGGAGCAGCAGGCGGCGCTTATGCTGCACCGAACCCGCCAGCTCTTGGTTCGGCAGCGCACGATGCTGAGCAACGCGATGCGGGGACATTTGGCGGAACTGGGAATTGTGTCGGCGAAAGGCCGGAATGGAACAGCCGAGCTGCTCAAGATCATCGCGGATGCGAAGGATGACCGTATTCCTCCGGCGGCTCACGCCTGCCTCAATGCACTGGGGCGGCAATACAGCATGATCGCGATGGAGATCGGCGAGATCGACAAGCGCATTCACGCCTGGCATCGCGCGAGCGAAGCGTGCCGGCGTCTGGAAGAAATCCCGGGCGTAGGCCCGATTGTGGCCACTGCACTGGTTGCCGAAGTCGGCGACTGGAAGGCCTTCTCATCGGGCCGCAGTCTTGCGGCCTGGATCGGGTTGGTGCCGAAGCAGCATTCGACCGGCGGCAAGGACAAGCTTGGGAGCATTACCAAACAAGGCAATCGATATCTTCGATGGTTGCTTGTCGCCGGAGCCATGGCGGTGATCCGCTATGCCCAGAAGCACGGTACGACGAAACGCCCCTGGCTGGCACGGTTGATGGGCCGTCGGCCGACCAAGGTGGCCGGCGTCGCGCTCGCCAATAAAATCGCGCGGATAGCGTGGGCCATGATGGTGCGTGGCGAGAGGTATAAAGAGCCGAAGCTGCTGCTGGCAGCATGAGCGACGCCAGCAGGCAGACCGGCACAACGAATTGGTGAGGGCAAAACGACGTAATGCAGACACTGTCGATCCGAGGATCGGGAGAGCCCGTTAGGGTCAACGCCTCTCTGAATGCGTGTGAAGGATTGGGACTCGATCCGCGGAAAGCATTAGGGCCAGCGGCCATCCGTGCCGCACAAACAGGCCGGACACATGACCGCACCGACCAATGCTGCACCTACGTCAAAAAAGTTCTTGCCAATCAGGCGCCGTCCACACATGACCCCAAGCAGACCTTTCGTTGGAACATCGCTAGTGTTCTGTCACAAACATTTGAATCCCGAGATTTCGCGAATATGATTCTGTCCCGGCATGATGAGGAAGCAAGCAGAATTCCTTCTCCGTGCGAGGGATCGCGCCGAGCTTGAGAGGATACTGGGGGACGGCAACG
>CAZNSG010000116.1:0-2540 GCA_964575715.1 uncultured Hyphomicrobiales bacterium
CTTTGTCCCAAGCGACGATGCGGTGTCGATCGAGCGCCGCCGCGACGCCCTCGAAGCCCATTCCCGGCTGACGCGCGAGATCGCCTCGCTCCGCGCTAAGGCTAACCGCGAGAAGCAGCTGAACCGGCGCATCGATCTCAATCTGGAGATCCAGCGCCTGGAATCTGACCTCGTGACCCATAAAAAGAACCTTTGAGAACGGAAGACGCGCCCATGGCTGACATCAAGAAGCTGGACCTCCACGACCCCGATACCAAGAGTGCCGACGTCGTCGCGGGCAATGTCGATGCTTTGAAGACGCTGTTCCCGGAGGCGTTCACGGAAGGGCGGATCGATTTCGAGGTGTTGAAGGGTCTCCTCGGCGCGGCGGTCGACGAGCGTGACGAGAAGTATGGGCTGAACTGGCACGGCAAGCGGCGGGCGCGGCAGATCGCGTTAACGCCATCGACCGGAACTTTGCTTCCGTGCCCGGACGAAAGCGTCGATTGGGACACGACGCAGAACCTGATGATCGAGGGTGACAACCTCGAAGTGTTGAAGCTCTTGCAGAAGAGCTACGCCGGCAAGGTGAAGCTGATCTATATCGATCCGCCCTACAATACGGGCAAGGATTTTGTGTATCCAGATGATTATAGCGACAACGTCAGGAACTATCTTGAGCTGACTGGACAAGTTGAGGGTGGCCGGAAAATCAGCTCTAACACCGAGGCGTCCGGTCGGTTTCACACTGACTGGCTGAACATGATGTATCCGCGCCTAAAGATTGCGAGAACGCTTCTTCATCCGGACGGTGTCATTCTTGTATCCTGCGATGATGGTGAAGTAGCAAATCTCCGAGCTATAATGAATGACATATTTGGTGAGGAAAATTTCGTCGCTCAATTTGTTTGGAAAGCCCGCCAATTCACCGATGCACGCGCAAACACGAACATATCAACGGACCACGAGTACATTGTAGCCTACGCGCGAGACGATGGTTTTTCACTTAAGGGGATTGGACGCGATGAATCTAAATTCGCAAATCCCGACAACGATCCGCGTGGGGACTGGATGAGCCGCAGTATGCTCGGTCTTGCCACGCGGGATCAGCGACCAAACCTTCACTATGACATCATTGAACCGTCCACTGGGCGCGTGTTTCCGCCGAATGCCTCGACGGGGTGGCGATACTCAAAAGAGAAAATGGCCGATCTGATATCCGAGGGCAAGGTTCTGTTTCCCAAGAATGACGATGGAAGGCCGCGGGAGAAGAAATTTCGCAAGGAGATGCGATCGGAATTTATCGCCTTCCGATCAATTATTGATGGAATTCATACGGCGGACGGAACTCAAGAAATACGATCATTGTTCGGCGTTGATCTCTTTGCCTTCCCGAAGCCGACCGAGCTAATTGCGAGTCTCATTGAGCAGGTTGCTGCTGATGGCGACATAGTTCTAGATTTCTTTGCCGGGTCAGGGACAACCGGCCACGCACTATTGAAGCAAAATGCCGCTGAAAACCTGATGCGGCGGTACATACTTGTACAACTTCCCGAGCCGCTTGACCCGAGTAACAGGGAACAGAAGGTTGCAGCAGATTTTTGCGATAATTTGAAAAAGCCGCGAACAATAGCTGAATTGACCAAAGAGCGCCTGCGACGCTCGGCAAAGCGGATTGATGAGGAGAATCCTCTTTTCAAAGGTGATTTTGGCTTTCGTGTATACAAGCTCGCGCCCTCAAACATCCGCGCCTGGGAGCCGGACGCGGCCGATCTCGAAACAAGCTTGCTGAAGAACGCCGAGCACCTCGTGCAAGGCCGCAAGGAGCAGGACGTGCTTTATGAGCTGTTGCTCAAACTTGGGCTCGATCTGTGCGTGCCGATCGAGGCGAAGACGATTGCGGGCAAGTCAGTCCATTCCATCGGCGGCGGCGTGCTGATCGTCTGCCTTGCCGACGGGCTGACCAAGGATGTGATCGAGCCGCTGGCGTCGGGCATCGTCGCGTGGCGTGCCGCTCTTGCGCCTGCCGTCGATACGCGCGCCGTGTTCAAGGATTCCGGCTTCGCCGACGATATCGCCAAGACCAACATGGCGGCGATCCTGAACCAGAACGGCATCACTGACGTTCGCAGCCTGTGAGGAGGGTTCGATGAAACTGCATTTCGAACCCGATCTCGATTACCAGAAGCTGGCGATTGAATCCGTCGCCGATCTGTTTCGTGGCCAGGAGATCAACCGCACTGAGTTCACTGTCACCCGTCGACCTCTGGCAGAGCGAACGGGGCAGGCCAACCTCGATCTTGGCGCATTCCTCGGCACGCAAGGCGAACTGGGCCTGGTGGAAAGCGAGCTCGGCATCGGCAACCGGCTGACGCTGCTCGATGACGAGATCATCGGCAATCTGAAGGACATTCAGCTTCGCAACGGCTTGCCACCGTCAACGGCGCTCACCTCCGGCGACTTCACCGTGGAGATGGAGACGGGCACTGGCAAAACCTACGTCTATCTGCGGACAATCTTCGAACTGAACCGGCGCTATGGCTTCACGAAATTCGTTATCG
>CAZNSG010000117.1:0-17583 GCA_964575715.1 uncultured Hyphomicrobiales bacterium
GAGGACATGCTTTTCCGACCTTCCTTCGCCCGCCGACCTTGCTTCGCCCGCCGAAGCGGGCTTCGCGAAGGCGGGAGCGGGCTTCCAGCCTTCGCAGCCGAAGCGGCTGCTTCGGCGGAGTAGGCTCGCGAAGGCGGGAAACCGGTTCCCACCCCGGATCAAGTCCGGGGCAGGCTTTTTCGGGATCATGCTCTAATTGATCTTCACCCCGGCTGCCTTCACCAGCGCGGCGTTCAGGTCGATTTCCTTGTTCACGAAGGCGGTAAATTCCGCTGGCGTCATCGGCAATGGATCGCCGCCGACATTGGCGAGCTTCTCCTTGACCACTGCCGATTGTAGCGCCTTGACCGTTTCCGCATTAAGCTTGTCGACGATTGCCTTCGGGGTGGCCGCTGGCGCAAACATCCCAACCCAGAAATTGTAGTCTGAATTGGGAAAGCCGGCCTCAACCGTGGTCGGAATATCCGGCAGCGCGGACGCGCGTTTGGTGCCGCTCACGGCTAGGATCCCGACTTTGCCGCCGGCATAGAGGCCGCGCGCTGGCGGCAGCGGAACGAAGTAGAACTGCACCCGGTCGGCCATGATGTCGGTGAGTGCTTCCGGACCGCCCTTGAACGGAACGTGCTGCGCCTTGATCCCGGCCGCCGCCAGGAATCGCTCGGCGTTGAGGTGCGACGCGCTGCCCGCGCCGCCGGAGGCGAAATTCATCTCGCCCGGCTTGGCTTTGGCGGCATCCACGAGATCCTTGAGCGTCATGTATTTGTTTGCCGGCACCACCAGCACGTTGGGCAGGCTCGCGAGCGCCGTGAGCGCGGCAAAGTCACGCCGCGTATCGTAACCCGGGTTCGAATAGGTCGAGGCCGTCACCACATGGGTGGTGGAGTGAACGAGCAACGTATAACCGTCCGGATCAGCCTTGGCGACGGAACCGACCCCGATCGTGCCGCCGGCGCCCACGCGGTTCTCTACCACGATCGGCTGGCCAAGTTGCAGCGAGACTTGGTCGAGCACCGTGCGCGCGATGATATCGACCGCGCTGCCGGCGCTAAATGGCACGACTGCCTTGATCGGTTTGCTCGGCCAAGCTTGTGCCCAAGCTGGCGTCCATGCCGGCGTCCAAGCGGCACTGTATCCGAACACGAGCAATCCTAGAGCGAGCAGCCAGCGGCGCATGTTCAATCTCCCTCGCCATCGTTACGCGAATATTCAAGCCCAAATATTCAAACCTATGCGGCTTGCGACCGCAAGCGACTACGCCGTCGCAGTATGTCAAAAACTATGCGAACTTATTGGTCAACGTGCCAATTCCCTCGATCCACACTTTGGTCACATCGCCGCGTTTGAGGAACTCATTACGCGCGGCACCTACACCGGCCGGCGTTCCAGTGAGAATGATATCGCCCGGATGCAGCGTGATGCGCGAGGAAAGATGCGAAATCTGCTCGGCCAGCGTGAAGATCATCTTGCCGGTGTTTGAGTCCTGTTTGATCACGTCATTGACCCACAGCTTGATGCCCAGATTCTGCGGGTCCTTGATATCCATGGCCGGCACGATCCAGGGGCCGAGCGGGCAGGCGTTATCGAAGCACTTTTGCCCGACCCAGTCGTATTTGAACGGCGACTGGTCCGGCAATTGCGCGCGCCGGCCGAGGTCGCGTGCCGACAGTTCATTGGCGATGGTGTAGCCGGCGACATAGTCGAGCGCCTTTTGCAGCGGGACATTTTTCGCGGTACGGCCGATTACCGCGCCCAGTTCCGCCTCCCAATCGATCGCGTTCGAGGCCGCCGGCAAATTGATGGTCGCGCCATGGGCTGCCACGGTGCGCGCGGCCTTGATGAAGTGCCAAGGCTTCAACCCGACCTCGTGCGGATCCGGCGCGGGCGGCACGCTTTGCAACCGTGCCATCTCCAGCATGTGATCGGTGTAATTGGCGCCCGCGCAATAGATCGCCGAAGGCCAGAGCACCGGCGCAAGCAGCTTGGCGCGGCCGATCGGCTGACTCTTGAGCTTGCTCTTGCCGGCCGCCGCGGCAGCCTTGCTGATGAGACCTTGCGCCGACTTCCAGTCGTTGAGGATGTCGAGCATCGAGGCATAGGACGCCTTGCGCGTCACAGCAGCCGCATCGAACACCTTGCCATCGATCACGACACCCGCGCGCGGCCCCTTGCCAGATTGATAGCTCACCAACTGATAGGTCGGCATCTTCGGCACCTGCTTTGTGGGATCAGCTTCGTCCGCATTGCGGGCCTCGGCGAATACGCCCAGTCACCGCAATACTCGGTCCGCCGTTCATTTCGCGGCGATCACGCGCACCGGCTTGCCATCCAGGAAGCCCCGGATGTTCTCGACGATGTCGGGGTAATAGCGCGCATAGTTCTGCTGGCTGACATAGCCGAGGTGGGGCGTGACGATGGCGTTGTCGAGCTTGCGGAACGGGTGGTCGACCGGCAACGGCTCGACGTCGAACACATCCAATCCGGCGCCAGCGATCTGCTTGCCGGTCAGCGCATCGAGCAGCGCTTTCTCCTCGACGATCGGTCCGCGCGAGGTGTTGATCAAATAAGCCGACTTCTTCATCAGGCCGAACTCTTTAGCGGTAACAAGACCGCGCGTCCGGTCGCTGAGTTGAAGATGGATCGTCACGATGTCGGCGTTGCGGAACAACTCGTCCTTGGAAACGTATTCCGCGCCAACCTCCTTGCATCGTTCGGGTGTGAGATTCTGACTCCAGGCGATCACCTTCATGCCGAATGCCTTGCCAACACCGGCCACGCGCGCGCCGAGCTTGCCCAATCCAAGCACGCCCAGCGTCTTGCCCTCGATGTCCATGCCGAGCGTGACCTGCCAGGGCGCGCCAGCTTTCATCCTGGCGTTCTCCCAACCGATCCGCCGGGTGAGTTCGAGGATCAATCCGAAAGTTATTCCCGTCGTTGGATTGCCGTGGCCGCCGGTACCGCAGACCACGATGCCGCGCTCCTTGCAGGCGGCCATATCGATCGAGGCGTTGTAGGCCCCGGTGGTGATGAGCAGCTTGAGCTTCGGCAGACCATCGATCACCCGGCGTGGAAAGCGCGTGCGTTCGCGCATCATCACAACAATTTCGAAATCCTTCAAATCGCGGATGGTGTCGTCGTCGGTGCGGCGGACTGCTTCGTTAAACGCCTTGATCTCGACGTCACCCTTGATCTTCCCCCAATCGGCAAGTGTCAGCGCGACATTCTGGTAGTCATCGAGGATCGCGCAGCGATATGCCATGGCCTACCCCATCATGATCTGGCCGGCCCGACGGGGCCGGCCGCTCAGTCCATGGACGTTATCAGCCGTGGCGGCCGAAACAAGAGAGCATCCGCGGCAGCACGCGGATGTCTGGTCTAAATGGGGATAGTCCACCGCAATGATGGAAGGGGTGCGCGTCGCATGTTCGAGGCGCCGGTGGCGATCCGAAATCGCATCACAACCGCGCGGCTCATCGCCCCTCCTCGCGCACGAGAAGGGAAATCAGCTCAGTGCATTAGACCTGAGGCGAGTTCTGCTTTTCCCGCCAGCGCGGACCGGGGCCGCGCATATAATGCAGCTCGGGCCGATACGGGTCGAACAGACGACCGGCCAGCGCTCGCCTGATCTCGAAAATTGTACGGAACAGATTCAGTATTGAGGTCTTTGCTTTTACCATGACGCTCTCCCGTCGGCTCGTTGACCGCTGGACCGGGCTTGTTCCTTGCGTTGAGACGAGGAGCGCCCAGGTTCGGGAGCGATGATCGGTCGAAATTCATTAAAATGTGTTTCGTATTCGCGTTGATAAAAACGCTTTTCGCAATCAACGTTATTGGAGCGTTATCGCGCGCGCTGAAAATTGTTAACGCTATTGAATTGGCCGCTGGGCCGCGACGTGCTGCTTTAGATCATCGCATCGCCGGTTGCCGACATCTTTCTCAAGAGATTGGAAATAGTCTCGATCATCTTGGACAACCGCTCTATCGCCATTTGTAGCCGCAACGAATCCAGCTCACTCATCTCGACCAGCAGGTCGAGCCGGTCGCGCTGCTTTTGCGTATGGTTTTCGTAGAGTTCGTATGAATACATGGCAGCATTCAGCTTCGAGCGCGTGAGTTTCAATTCCGCCGAGTCGGTCGGTTTGAGCGGCGTGAATATTGTGATCGTCGATTTTATCGTCGCGTATTGATTCTTTATTTCTTGGAAGCGCGCCGCAAGAACCGCCTTGGAGGTGGTTGCGGCAGCGGGCCGCATCACCGATAGCATCAGCTTCGCCTTCGGCATTTCCGCCGGCTGCTGCGCGCGCACTTGTGGCGGATTTGCCAAAACGCTCAAAAGAATGGCCAAAGCAACAATGCAATTGGCTATTGCCATGACAGCGTACCCCCGCACCCAAACGCGATCACGATAATACAGCCCGGCCTGACCGGCAACATCGGCGTGCTGGCCGGTGCGCAAGCCGTGCTTGCAGCGCTAGATCAGCAACGCTAAATAAGCTCCGACTTTCCCCGAAAAGGCGCGCGCGCGCGAAAGGGCAGGGCGGCGATGGCCCGTCAATTCGTTTATCACATGCATGGTCTGAGCAAGACCTATCCGGGCAACCGCAAGGTGCTCGAAAACGTCAATCTGTCGTTCTATCCGGACGCCAAGATTGGCGTGCTCGGCGTCAACGGTTCCGGCAAATCGACGCTGTTGCGCATTATGGCCGGCCTCGACAAGGAATTTACCGGCGAGGCCTGGGCGGCCGAGGGCGCGCGCGTCGGCTATCTGCCGCAGGAACCCCAGCTCGATGCGACCAAATCGGTGCGCGAGAATGTGATGCAAGCCGTCACAGCGCAGAAGGCGATCCTCGATCGCTATAACGAGATTGCCGCCAACTACTCGGACGAGACCGCCGAGGAAATGAACAAACTGCAGGACGAGATCGAATCCAAAGGGCTGTGGGATCTCGATTCCAAGATCGATCTGGCCATGGAGGCGCTGCGCTGCCCGCCCGATGAAGCCGAGGTGAAAACACTATCCGGCGGGGAGCGGCGGCGCGTCGCACTTTGCCAGCTGCTCTTGGAACAGCCCGAACTGCTCCTGCTCGACGAGCCGACCAACCATCTTGACGCCGAGTCGGTGCTCTGGCTCGAAGGCCATCTGCGCAACTATCCGGGCGCCATCCTCATCGTCACCCACGATCGCTACTTCCTCGACAACGTCACCGGCTGGATTCTCGAGCTCGATCGCGGCCGCGGCATTCCCTACGAGGGCAATTATTCGGCATGGCTTGGGCAGAAGCAAAAACGCCTCGTCCAAGAGGGCCGCGAGGATGCCGCGCACCAGCGCACGCTCGAACGCGAGCAAGAATGGATCGCTGCCTCACCCAAGGCGCGGCAGGCAAAATCCAAGGCGCGCTACCAGCGCTATGAGGATTTGCTGAAGAAGGCGAACGAGCGACAGACCCAGACCGCGCAGATCATCATTCCGGTGGCCGAGCGGCTGGGGCAAAACGTTATTGATTTCGAAGGGCTGAAAAAAGCCTATGGCGACAACCTGCTGATCGACGGCCTCACCTTCAAATTGCCGCCCGGCGGCATCGTCGGCGTCATCGGCCCCAACGGCGCCGGCAAGACCACGCTGTTTCGCATGATCACAGGGGAGAAGCCGGATGCCGGCACCATTAAGATCGGCGAGTCGGTTCATCTCGGTTATGTGGACCAGTCGCGCGACACGCTCGATGGCAAGAAGAACGTTTGGGAGGAAATCTCCGACGGCCAGGACGTCATCCTGCTCGGCAAGAAGGAGATGAACTCGCGCGCCTATTGCTCGTCGTTCAACTTCAAGGGCGGTGACCAGCAAAAGAAAGTCGGCCAGCTCTCCGGCGGCGAGCGCAACCGCGTGCACCTGGCCAAGATGCTCAAGTCCGGCGCCAATCTGTTGCTGCTCGACGAGCCCACCAACGATCTCGATGTGGATACCTTGCGTGCGCTCGAGGAGGCGCTGGAGGATTTCGCCGGCTGCGCCGTGATCATCAGCCACGACCGCTGGTTCCTCGACCGCATCGCTACCCATATTTTGGCGTTCGAAGGCGACAGCCACGTGGAATGGTTCGAGGGCAATTTCCAGGACTACGAGATTGACAAGATGCGCCGCCTGGGGACCGATTCAACCATCCCGCATCGGATCAAGTATAAGAAGTTTTCCCGCTGATGATTCTATGCTATAAATAAATAATGACCGAAGCGGAAAGCCTTGTTCTTGAGCATCTGCGGTACATTCGTCTCGTCATTGATGAGACGCGCGCAGATGTGCGCGAAATCAAGAATCGTGTTGGTTCGCTGGAGCGCGAAGTTGCGCAAGTTCATGTAAAGCTTGCTGAGCAGTCGGGTCGTATCGATCGATTGGTCGAGCGTGTTGAGCGAATTGAGCGCAGATTGAATTTGGCTGAAGTGTGAATATTATACTGAACACCGCTGCGCTTCCTTACAACCGCCGTTTATATAGCCGCTCCTGCAATCGTCGTAGGCTGAGACGCACGTCAGTTGCGCATCCGTCCCAAAAGGTTCCGCCGCAATTGAGTGGTATGGACCGAATCGCGTATAGCAGCGTTCGCCGACCGCGAATTGAAATTTTTCATCGCTTACCGAGGTGAACCGCCATGTCGATGGCCGCTGACGAACCGATTCCTCCGAAGGCGTTCAAGCGCCTGCGCCCGCTGCCGCAACTCATCTTCAGTTCGCGCTGGTTGCAGCTGCCGCTCTATCTCGGCTTGATCGTGGCGCAGTGCGTGTATGTGATCTTGTTCCTCAAAGAGCTGTGGCATCTGGTGCTGGGCGCATTCAAGATCACCGAGCAGGAAATCATGCTGGTGGTGCTCGGCCTGATCGACGTGGTGATGATCTCCAACTTGTTGATCATGGTGATCGTCGGCGGCTACGAGACCTTTGTGTCTCGCCTGGAACTGGAGAAGCATCCCGACCAGCCGGAATGGCTGAGCCACGTCAACGCCAGCGTGCTCAAGATCAAGCTCGCCATGGCTATCATCGGCATCTCCTCGATCCATCTGCTACGCACGTTCATCGAGGCAGGCAGCCTGGGCACGTCGAAGACGGCCTACACTGAGACCGGCGTGATGTGGCAGGCGATCATCCATTTTCTCTTCATTCTTTCCGCTCTCGGTATCGCTCTGGTCGATCGCATGGGGCAGCCGGTTTATAGCAAGGATCATCACTAAGAACGGCCAGATCACGCTCAAGCCACCCTTTTGCCGTCATCACGGCCGATGATCGGGCATGACGATGCGTATGCCGCTGGTCCTCGTGCTCATAACCGCAGCATTGCTGGCGCCATCCTCGTCGCGCGCTGACCCGGCATTTCAACCTTTCTTGCAATCGCTCTGGCCCGAGGCGCAAACGCTCGGAGTCGCGCGCGCGACTTTCGATGCCGCGATACGCGGCCTTGCGCCGGATCTGTCGATGCCCGATCTGGTCATTCCCGGCCAGCCCGAACGGCCGGAGCCGGGCCAGCCCGAATTCGTGCAGACCCCCGCGGACTATTTGAAGGAAACCAGCATCACGCGGCTTGCCGCGCAGGGCCGAAAACTCGCCGACCAGCATCGCGCGACGCTTGCTGCGATCGAAAAAGAGTTCGGCGTCCCACCAAATATCGTGCTCGCGATCTGGGGCCGTGAGACCTCCTTCGGCGGCTACCAGCTGCCCCACGACGCCATTCGCGCGCTCGCGACGCAGGCCTATGTTGGCAGACGCAAAGATCTCTTCCGCGGCGAGTTCCTCGCCGCGCTGCGCATGCTGCAAGACGGCATCCCGCGCGCGCGCCTGCGCTCGTCCTGGGGCGGTGCGCTGGGGCTGACCCAGTTTTTGCCTACGGAATACTATAAATTCGCGGTCGATTTCGATGGCGACGGACGCGTTGATATCTGGACCTCGGTACCCGACGCGCTTGCCTCGGCCGCCAAGCAGCTCGCGGGCAAGGGCTGGCAGCGCGGCAAGACTTGGGCGGTCGAAGTGCGCGTGCCGGCGAACATCGATTGCACCATCGCCGACCCCGACAACATCATGCCGATCTTGGAATGGCTCAGGCTCGGATATATCCCGACGCACGGGGGCATCATGTCACCCGCCCAACTGGCGGAACCAGCGTCGCTGCTGATGCCGGCCGGGACTTACGGGCCGGCCTTCCTGATCCTCAAGAACTACTACGTCATCAAGGACTACAATTTCTCCGATCTTTATGTGCTGTTCGTCGGACATCTTGCCGACCGCATTGCGGGCAACCCGCCGTTCGCAACGCCATGGCGACCCGTGGTGCAGCTCCACACCAAGTCGCTCGAGGACATGCAGCGCAGGCTCAACGCGCTCGGGTTCTACCGCGACAAGATCGACGGCAAGGCCGGAATGCGCACGCGGCTCGCGCTCGGTTCCTATCAGAAGGCAAACGGGCTTAAACTCGATTGCTGGCCCGCGGCCCCCGTGCTTGCGCACATGCAGGGCAAAGCTGCCAACTGAGCGCAAATGAAAACCCGGCGGCGCTTGCGCGCTCGCCGGGTCAAATACCCACTCCCTCATTTCGTCATTCCGGCCGAGCCGCGTTAGCGGCGAGAGCCGGAATCCATAACCACCGACCGTGATTATGGATTCCAGGCTCGCTGGCTTCGCCCGCGCCCCGGAATGACGAGTCAGAAATTATGCGAATTAATATAATTCTTGCGCTGATAGGAGCTAAGCGATCTGCCGATCGTCAGTACGCCGGGCAGAAGAACCGCGGACGGCTGTAGCCGACAACATTGCCCCAGCGGTCAAAGACCGGCCGGCGTGCCCAGTATCCGCCCGGGCAGCCATAAGGCGCCGCTGAGTAATAGGCCGGATATGGCTCGTAGCCTGCGGCCGGATAATAGCTGCGCGGATAAGAGTAGGCATTGGCGATCGCACCGCCGACGATCACGCCGCCGAGGATGCCCAGTCCGATCCCGCAGCCGCGGCAGCGCGCGTCAGCCGGAGTTGGGGCCATGGTCGCAATGGCAAGCACCGCGGTGGTGGCAAGGGCAAGCAGGGCTTTTTTCATTGTATGTCTCCTTGTTTCCAGCCGACTCGATTCCGATCGAGGGAATCTATTTCAAATGATATTTAATTTCTATTTTTGTAGCCGAAAATAGGCCAAATCAATTTGTCGAAATTTTGATGGAATTCGCGGTTTTATGCCACGAATAATAAACAACCCGGCGTCCTGCAGTCGCAGAACGCCGGGCTTTTACATTTAACCTGTCGATTTGTTCAGATTCGCAAGCTTAGAGCATTTTCCGGAAAAGTGGACACCGGTTTTCCGCAGAAAATGCGACCAAATAAGGAATCTAGAGCGCGTTTCCGATTCAACCTAATCGGAATGCGCTCTAGTTGCACACGCGTACCCGCGTCCAACGCCAGCCAAACCCATCCCACACCCGCTGCCGCTGCAAGTAGCAGCCGGGATAGCCCGGGCCGTAATAGCCCGCGCCGTAATAGGCGGGAGCAGGCTGATAATACGGGCCGTTATTTCTTGCCGCGGCCGAACCGATCATCGTGCCGACGGCAAGACCGCCGATCACGCCGGCGGCGACCGCGCCGCTGTTATCCGCCTGCGCACTTGTTGGCGCGAGTGTTGCCGCAATCGCGAGGCTCGCCGCCGCCGCATACGCAATCAAAGTCTTCGTCATGACGTCTCCTTATGTGCAGTCGTCGGCGCTAATGCCAACGTTTGACTTGAGCGCGAGTTTCGCACGGCAGGTCTGAACATCGCCTGAATACACGTCCACTCAGGGCGCAAATCGCAGATCGGCTGAGAATGTCACCAAAAATGCATGTGATGAATCCGTAAAAATTGACGAAAGTGAAAATTGCATTTTAGTGGTGTTGCGGGCTGTGGTAATCTTGCTGGCGCCGCATTCTATCGCGCACGACAAAACTGGCCGTCACGTCGGCAATAGAACAGGAGGAAAGTCATGTCCAAATCCCGCCAGACTTCCGGCATCACACATTCCGGCAACAATGGCGCGCAGATCAGCCGCCGCCGCGTGGTGTTCTCCGGCACTGCCGTTCTTGGCGCAGCCGCGTTGCCGAGCCGAGTTTCCAGTGCGGCCGACGCTGGTCTTATCTCATCCGCCGAATTCCTCGCCGGCGTGCGCGCGTTTCTGGCGAAGCTTGAGCCAGACAAGCGCCAAGCGGCCACGTTTGCCTGGAACGGGCCGGAATGGCGCGGCTGGAATTATTTTGGCTTTACCGGTTACATCAAACCGGGCCTTCGCCTCGAGCAGATGAGCGCGGAGCAAAAGGCCGCTGCCTGGAACCTGCTTGCCACCGTCTGGTCGCCGCGCGGCCTTGAGAAAACGAAAAATGTCATGACCCTGCAGGACGTGCTGGCGGCGAGCGGAAACGGCACCGGTAAACGTTCCTCGGAGCGATTTTCGTTTTCGGTCTTCGGCCCGCCGGCCGAAACCGGCGCTTGGGGTTTCCGTCTCGAAGGCCATCATCTGACCCAATCGATCGCCGTCCGCGACAATCGGATTGTTTCCATCACGCCGTCCTCGTTCTCGGCATTGCCCAATCGCATCACCGCCGGAAAGCACGCCGGCCTGATCACCCTCAAGGATGAGGAAGCGCTGGCGCGGCAGCTTGCGCGCGATCTTGTTCCCCGCCTCCAGCAGCGCGCGCGGCAGTCGGACAGCGCACTCGGCAACATACTGTCTTCTGCCGGCCGCGAGCGCGCCAACGCGCAGAAAATCGGAGTTGCTGCTGCTGATCTGACCACGGCGCAGCGCGACCTGCTCTGGCAGCTGGTCGAAACCTATACGGTCGAGCATCTCGTGCCGCCGCTTGCCGCAGCCCAGAAGGCGCGCGTGCGCACCGGCGACCGTGATGCCGTGCACTTCGCCTGGTATGGTCCGAACACGCCGGAGAAGGCATTTGGCTATCGCGTGATCGCCGACGGCTTCGTCATCGAGCTCGGCTCGGTTGATCCTGAGGCGCAGCACCTGCACACGATCTACAATGATCTCGGAAACGTGCTCGGCCGAACTGGTTGACTTAAGCGGCATACCAATACTCATCATTCGTCATTCCGGCCGAGCCGCGTGAGCGGCGAGGGCCGGAATCCATAGCCGCCGACAATGATTATGGATTCCGGGCTCGCGGGCTTATGCCCGCGCCCCGGAATGACGAGTCAGAATTTATGCGGGAAAGTCGTGCGGGGTTCCGAATTTCGATTGCCGGCCGGCAGTGCCGACTTTGAAATTCAGAAAAACCGGTTTCTCGGCCGCGGCAGCCCGAGGTTTTCGCGCAAGGTCTTGCCTTCGTATTCGCGCCGATACAAGCCGCGCCGTTGCAATTCCGGCACCACAAGTTGGCAGAAATCGTCGAGCCCGCCGGGTAGATACGGGAACATGACAGTGAAACCATCGCTTGCTTCGGTCTCAATCCACTCTTCCATTTCGTCGGCAATGGTCTTGGGTGTGCCGACCATGGCGAGGCCGGAATAGCCGCCGAGCCGCTGCGCCAGTTGACGCACGGTGAGGTTCTCGCGCTTGGCCAGATCGATCGCCCGCTGCCGGCCGCTCTTTGAGGCGTTGCTCTCGGGGATATCCGGCAGCGGACCGTCCGGATCGAACTTCGACGCATCGTGGCCGAGCGCGATGGAGAGCGAGGCGATCGAGTTGGCGTAGTCCACCAAACTGTCGAGTTTCGCGCGCTTGGCCCGCGCCCCTTCCACCGTGTCGCCAACGACAACAAAGCAGGCCGGCAATATCTTCATGTGCTCGCGATTGCGCCCAAGTTTATCCATCCGGCCCTTCACGTCGGCATAAAATTGCCGCCCCACGTCGATGCTGCTCTGCGCCGTGAACACCGCTTCCGCGGTCTCCGCTGCGAGCCGGCGCCCGGCATCTGACGCGCCGGCCTGCACAATCACCGGCCAGCCTTGGATCGGTCGCGCGATATTGAGCGGCCCACGCACGGAAAGGTGCTCACCCTTGTGATTGAGCACGTGTAATTTCGCCGGGTCGAAATAAATGCCGTTTTCCACATCGCGGACGAACGCATCGTCCGCCCAGCTATCCCACAGGCCGGTCACCACATCGTAGAACTCGCGCGCACGATGATAGCGCTCGCCGTGCTCCATGTGCTCGTCCATCCCAAAGTTGAGCGCCGCGTCCGGGTTCGAGGTGGTGACGATGTTCCAGCCGGCGCGCCCGCCGCTCAAATGATCGAGCGAGGCGAAACGCCGCGCGATGTGATAGGGCGCATCGAACGTGGTCGAGCCGGTGGCGACCAGGCCGATATGCGAGGTCACCTGCGACAGCGCCGAGAGCAGCGTGAACGGCTCGAACGAGGTGACCGTGTGGCTGCGCTTGAGCGCATCGAGCGGCATGTTGAGCACGGCCATGTGGTCGGCCATGAAGAAGGCGTCGAACTTGGCGCGTTCGAGCGTCTGAATGGACTGCTTAATGTGCGCGAAGTTGAAATTCATGTCCGGCCAAGCGCCCGGATAGCGCCAGGCGCCGGCATGAATGCTCGCCGGCCGCATGAACGCGCCGAGGCGGAGTTGGCGTTTGGTCATCGATGTCCTGCGCTAATCCGCCCGGCCAGCCCCGCCTCAATTGAATTTGAGCCCCGCGGCCTTGACCAGCGCGATATTGGCCGCGATTTCCTTTGCGATCAGCGCGTCGAACTCGGCTGGCTTGAGCGGCATGGACTCGATCCCCTGCGGCGCGAACTTCTCTTTCACACTGGGTGCGAGCAGCGCCTTTTGTGTCTCCTGATGGAGCCTGTCGATAATCGCGCGCGGCGTCTTCGCCGGCGCCAGTATTCCCATCCAGAAGGTGTAGTCGGAGTCGGCATAGCCCGCCTCCAGCGTGGTCGGCACATCGGGAAGCGCCACCGATCGCTTCGGTGTGTTCACGGCAAGCGCCAGGAGCCTGCCATCGCGGATGAGCGGCAGGCCCGAGGAGATGCCGATGCACATGAAATCGACCCGGCCCGTCATCACTTCGGTGAGCGCTTCCGGGCCGCCTCTGAACGGAACATGCACGGCCTGGAACCCGGCGCTCAAGCGCAGGCGCTCCACCGCCCAATGTGTCGCGCTGCCGACGCCGGCGGAAGCGAAGCTCAACGAGCCCGCCTTGGCCTTGGCCATCAGCTCCTGCATCGTCTTGATGCCTTTGGCGGGCGAAATCACGGTCACGTTCGGCACGCTGCCGAAGGTGGCGATGGCGGAAAAATCCTTGGCCGGATCGTAGCTGATGTTTGGATAGGCCGCGGGCGCGGCGGAATGCGCCGAGGCATTGACCAATATGGTGTAGCCATCGGGGTCGGCTTTCGCCACCGCCGCGGCGCCGATCGATCCGCCGGCGCCGCCGCGGTTCTCCACCACGATCGGCTGGCCGAGCTGAGCTGAAAGCGGATCGAGCACAATGCGCCCGACAATGTCGATGGTGCTCCCGGCGGTGAACGGAATGACGGCCCGGATGGTCCTGCTCGGCCAAGTCTGCGCCCATGAAAGCCGCGGCAGCGCGGGCGTGGCAAGCGCGACGCCGGTAAAATGCAGGAATTTTCGGCGGGTGGTCGGTATCATCGTAAACGCTCCCTTGCAACGCGCCATCGCCCATTCGTAAGGCTCATGTTGCGCTTTGATCGTCGAATTATGCCATCGATTGCGCTCGAAGTCCTCGGGGGCGAGGACATTGGTACGGCGGATTCGGCGCTTATGCCCATCCTGCGCCGGCTAATGGCTTCACGGCTTTAAGTATGTAGGGCCAAAAAGCGTTGCCGCGCCGGGCGGAACGATTGAAAATTGGCCGCTGCGACATCATATATTACCCCTAAGCTAAAGGAGATCGCATTGGCGAACAATTCAAAAATGGACCAGGCTAACGCTCAGTTCGCAAAGCTGCAGAGAGCGGAAGATGCCAAGAAGGCCATGTCCGAATACGAAACCAGCCGCGTTACCATTCAGGCCAAGACCGACCGGTTGAAGGCGCTTCGATTGGCAAGAGACGCGGCCGAGATATCGGCTGTTCCGAAGGCGCCGGGCTCGACGAAGAAACCTGCCAGGCGCAAGAAGGGTAAGTCCGCCAGCCTGTCGGAGTTTCTGGACGGTCAAGATGTAAGCGGGCGGCGCAGTTAGCGTAGACACCAGCGGCCAGGCCAAGAAGACCAACACCTACAAGATCGTCTTGAGCGCGTTCCCGGACGGGTAAGGCGAGGCGTAACGCCGCAGGATCGACAAGATCACCCGCGATGAGTTCGTCAACACCAATCCGTGGCGGGGCGAGTGTGGCTCGGCATAGATTTTGTATAAGCGGGTGAAGTAGGCCCGCGCCGAGTATTCCGCATGGAGCGAAGCGGACCGCCGGATAATGTGATGTGCAACGGGAATAAGCCCGTGCTACCTTTGTTCTTAATTCCGGCAACCATAATATTCTGGGGAGAGACATGACCAAGATTGTGACCAAGATCGGGCGAAGGACCTTCATCAAGCACGCGGCGGCGGCCTCGACGGCGCTGGGCAGCGGCCTGCTCGGCGCGCCGGCGGTATGGGCGCAGGAAACCTATCCGAACAAGCCGATAAAATTCATCGTGCCGCTGGCGCCCGGCGGCGCCATCGACTTCATCGCGCGCGCGGTCGGCGAGCGCATGTCAGGCTCGATCGGCCAGCAGGTGGTGGTCGAGAACCGCACAGGCGCGGGCGGAACCATCGGCATGAATTCGGCGATGGAAAGCGCGCCCGACGGCTACACCATCCTGATCACCAACGATAACGCCGCGAGCGCGCCCCACATCATGAGCCTGCCGCAAGATTACACCAAGGTGCTTTTGCCGGTCTGCTATCTCGGTCGCCATGGCCAGATTCTTGCTGTGCACAAAGAACTTGGCGTGAAGTCGGTCAAAGAGCTTGTCGACTACGTGAAAAAGAATCCTGGGCTTGGTACTGCGACATCGGGCGTCGGCTCCAACCAGCACGTCATCCTTGAATGGTTCAAGCGCGAAGCAGGCATCCAACTCACCCACGTGCCCTATCGCGGTGCTGGCCAGGCAATCAACGACTTGGTTGGCGCACAGGTGAAGGCCGCGTTCCTCGGGCCGACGGCGCTGCGGCCGCATGCCGAGGTCGGCACTTTGCATATGCTCGCGCAATCCATGGCCAAGCGCGCGCCGACTTTGCCCAACGTGCCGACGATGGACGAGTCGTACAAGGGCCTGATCCTGGAGGCTTGGTACGCCGCCTTCGTGCCGGCCGGCACGCCCGCCCCGATCATCGCCAAGCTCAACGCCGAGATGAACAAGGCGCTCAAAGATCCCAAGCTGATCGACACCTTCACCAAGGGCGCCATCGAGCCGGTCGGCGGCGGCACCGAGGAAATCGGCAAGCTCGCGCGCGCCGATTCGGAGAAATACGCCAAGCTGGTGAAGGAGCTCAATATCAAGACGAATTAGTTTGTAGTTTGTAGGGTGGGTAGAGCGTAGCGAAACCCACCGTGATACAAATTGTTTCTGCGCGGCGACGGGTTTCGCTGTGCTCGATCCATTCTACGCGCTTCCCCTCACTCGCCACTCTCTTTCGCAAGAGGAGGAGCCGTAGCAATGTAGGGTGGGCATCGGCGTTTTGCCGATGTCCGCGCGGCGCTTGCATATGCTCGGCGATCGGTTTCTACGTGGGCATCGCCAGTGGCGATGCCCACCCTACGTTCTACTGCGCGCACGCTCTGAGGAACCATCCGATGACCCGGCGAACACCCGACTCACGGCAAGCCGCCGAAGCGGCGTTCAAGACGGCGACCACCAAGCCGCCGGAGCCGCTGCCGCCGAAAACCCCATCGCTGCCGGGCGCCAAGGAGCTTATCTCCCTGCGCATCGACCGCGACGTGCTCGATCATTTCCAGGAGGCGGGGCCGGGCTGGCAGGAGCGCATCAACGCTGCGCTGCGCCAAGCGGCGGGGAAGTGAACGCGAGCGCCGCGGTGGGTTTTGCGCAGCGATGTCGGGCGGGCATCGGCGCCTTGCCGATGCCCACGCGGCGCTTGCGACGCGGTCTGCCTGAATAAATAAACAAATTCAGTGAGTTGAAATAATAGGAATTAAATCATTGGCATGGAGCTGATGCCGATATAGGAATATTATCAGTATCATTCTCATAAGGCCCTAATATGACCCGCTGGACCCCGACAACTCCATCCCCTCCACCGCAAAGATGGCAATCGCGTGAGGAGATTCTAAAGGCACACCTCGACAGCCTCAGCCGTGACGAACTGCTGCGCGTGCGGCCCGACTATTACCCGAGGCGGTTCAATTGGCTGTCGCTGGAACCCGACTTCGCGCGCAAGTATGATCCCAATCAGCCGCGTGTGTCCTCGGGCAATCCCGATGGTGGGCAATGGACGAGCGGCGGTGGCGGAGGCATAACCAATAATCCATTGGAAAGCTACGCCGCTGCTCGTCGTCGGGGACGATCCGCGGCGTATTGTTTGGCTCAGTATACGATTGACGGTTTGCTCTGCAATTCCGTCAAGCCTGCATCACGAGCCGCAGCTTGTTGGAAGCAAGCGACGGAGCGCTACGCTAACTGCCTCTCGGGTCGTCAAATTCCACCGCTCAACTATTGAGGCTGCCAACATGCTCATCGCGACTCGTGTGCTTAAGCTGCGCCGCAATACCGGCGACATTGAAATTCCTATTCGTATCTTTGCTCCCAAACACGAAGGTACCTCTTGGTCGTGCAAACTTGAGGTCGACTGGCCGGATGGTACGCTGACGATGGCTGCTGGCGGCGTCGACGCTGTGCAGGCGCTTGAATTGGCGTTGAATATAATCGGCGCGCAGATTTATGCGAGCGACCACCATGCATCAGGCAAGCTGATGTGGCTAGAGCCCGGGAAAGGTTATGGCTTTCCGGTGACCCACAACATTCGAGATATGCTCGTGGGGGATGATAAGAAACTGTAGCCCGCATGAGCGACCTGTCCGCCGTAGCATTAGCAAAGGCGGAAGCGAAATGAGGGGGATGTGCGGAATGTTTGGCCCCGGATTGCGATTCCATCCCTCCGGGCTATGCTCGTCGCGTGCCCGCTTGATGGAGATATCGCGATGGCGCTCGATACGGAAAAAATCGACGATGCAACCTTGGCGTTGCTCTACCTCACGCTGCACGATAATTATCGCGCCTGGAAAGGTTTCGATTGGAATGTACTGGGCCGGCTGCATGAAAAAGGCATGATCGGCAATCCGGTTGGCAAGACGAAATCGGTGGCGTTCACGCAGGAGGGATTGCGCCGGTCGAAGGAATTGTTCGAGGCGATGTTCAAGAAAGAGTAGCCTGTAGCCCGCATGAGCGGCTTGTCCGCCGTAGCTTTTGCGGAGGCGGAGGCGGAAGCGAAATGCGGGGTGATGTGTAGTGAGATTGGCCCCGGATATCGCTTCGCTTATCCGGGCTACGCTCTGATGTCCTTCGTCAAGCATTTTAGCCATGGTGTGCCGCCACCGACGATTTCCGCCGGAGTTTGCTGATGCGATGATCGTACAAAGGTGGGGGCGAAGCCTTGAGACGTCGGTGATCAAGCTCTGA
>CAZNSG010000118.1:0-1516 GCA_964575715.1 uncultured Hyphomicrobiales bacterium
GCAATGTTCGACGCACGACCTTGCTCGATATCATTGAGCTATTCGAAGACCTGGGATCCACCGAGGTCGACCCGGGCGAGGCAACTGACGAGGGCCGAGTTCTGCGTGAAATCTTGGGCGAGATCGACGATATTGCACGCGCGACACTTGGATCGATCACGATTGCGACGATGCTGAAATTGGTCGACCGCCGCCGGAGTGATAATCAATCCACGATTCGGCGGCCACGAGCGCCCACGGCGACAAAAGCCTAAAAACCTTATCGGCATTGAAGTTTGCTGTCCGCCGGCGCAATCGCCCTCGGCTGTTCGTTTCAACTAATTGTTTGAAAATGAACATAAAAGGCTTGCAAGGGGCTTCGTCTTGATCAAGGCCGCTTGGGCGAGCGAGCTCGTTGGCGCCAATATATGGCCTTGTACAATTTTTTGCCGGTGTCGAAAAGATTTGCGCGAGCGCAAGGCGATAGAACCCTATGGTCGCTCGGCAGAAAACTCTCTATCGTTCAAAAGTATTTCAGGACCGCCTTGACCGCTGACTGAGGGCATCCTGTTGCTGTCATCGGGTTCGCGCGGCCTCACCATGTCCTCGAAACTTACGCCTGGCGATCTTCAGATCATCACGCGCATTACCGTCTTCCGAGGTCTCAAGCCCGAAACCGTCGAGCATATCGTCGCCCCCGCTACCGCCACCATGCTGAAGGCCCATGAGTCCTTGTTTCGACAGGGAGATCCAGCAACAGCATTCTTCATCGTGATCGATGGCTGGGTGAAGCTTTATCGCATCACCATATCTGGTGACGAAACGGTCATTCACATTTTGACAAAAGGCGACAGTTTCGCCGAAGCGGTTGCGTTCACCGGCATTCGTTATCCGGCCTCCGCCGAGGCTATTAGCGATGCGCGCGTTGTCCGCATCCCCGCCGATCATGTCGTTCGCTGCATACGGGAGAGTCCCGATATCGCATTGGCCATGATCGCATCGACGTCACAACACCTGCATCATCTCGTGCATGTAAAAGCCGGAGCAATAATCCCTCACTGAAGCGGCTGATTGGTTCGGCTGCGCCGGAGTCAAACTGCGGCAGTTAGAGTCCTTTGCCTGATTCGGCGGGGGGCGAGGGATGAAGACAGTGGAGCTTTACGCGCGGGTCCGGCACGCCGTTTTGATCGAGGGGATCAGCGAACGTGCTGCGGCAGATCGGTTCGGCATCAACGCCAGAACGATCTCGAAAATGCTGAAGTTCTCGGTGCCGCCTGGATACGTGCGCACGAAGCCGCCGTTCCGGCCGAAGCTCGACGGGTTCACCGGCGTTATTGATGCGATTCTGGCGGCCGACAAGGATCGGCCGAAGAAGCAGCGGCATACATCCAAGCGGATCTTCGAGCGGCTCCGCGACGAGCACGGGTTTACGGGCAAGATCACGATCGTGAAGGACTACGTTGCCGGCTGGCGCCAGCGGACGCAGGAGATGTTCGTGCCGCTTGTGCATCCGCCAGGGCATGCCCAGGCCGACTTC
>CAZNSG010000119.1:0-17828 GCA_964575715.1 uncultured Hyphomicrobiales bacterium
TCAAGGGCTACTATTCGAGCGGCTGGCACCTGCATCAGTCGCTCGTGGACGCGCGCAGCGGCGCCAATCTGTTCACGCCGGAGAAACCGGGTGAGGTGCTTTCGCCGCTCGGCCGATCATACCTGGCCGGCCTTCTTAAATACGCGGTGCCCGGCACCGTCTTCGCGACGCCGACGGTAAACGGCTATCGGCGCTTCCGGCCAAACTCACTCGCTCCCGACCGCGCCGGCTGGGGCTATGATCATCGCGGCGTCATGATCCGCGTGCTGGGCGGGCCGGGTGATCCGGCAACCCGGCTGGAGAACCGAGTGGGTGAGCCCGCGGCAAACCCCTACCTCTATGCCCTGTCGCAGATCGTGAGCGGTCTCGCCGGCATCGAGCAGGTCCTTGCGCTGCAGCCGCCGGACGACGAGTCCTATGCGGCCGAGCGGCCAATGCTGCCGAAGAGCCTGATGGACGCACTCGACGCGCTGGAGAAGGAGCCGTTGTTCCGCCGTGAACTCGGCGATACGTTCGTCGACTACTTCGTCAAGCTGAAGCGTACCGAGGCCGGCCGTTATCTGCGCTCCCTGGAACAAGCGGGCTCGCAACCGCCAAGTGACGAGCCGAGTGAATGGGAGCAGAATGAGTACTTCGATTTCTTCTAACAGCCGAGGAGCTGCAAGCCGGCGACCGCGGAAGGAGCGTGCCATGACCGTCCTGGAGAAGATCAGTTCGACGCCGAGTCGGATCGGTGGCGCGGCGCTCTACGACTGGGACGAGTTGGTCCAGGAGGACCGTGTGCATCGCCTGATCTACACCGATCCGGCGATCTTCGCTGCCGAAATGACCCACATTTTCGGCGCGACGTGGACCTATCTCGCACACGAGAGCGAGATTCCAAACGATAACGACTTCATCACCCGGCGATTGGGCCTGCGTCCACTGATCATCGTGCGCGACATGCACGGCAAGATCCGCGCGCTCTACAACCGCTGCACCCATCGCGGCACCACGCTGTGCCGCTGGGACAAGGGCAACGCCAAATCGTTCCAGTGCCCGTATCACGGCTGGAACTTCCTCAACACCGGCAAGCTGCGCGGCGTGCCTTGGCCTGACGGCTATGCCTGCGATTTCCGCGACCCGAAATACAACATCGCGCAGGTGCCGCGCGTCGAATCCTATCGCGGCTTCATCTTCGGCACGCTCAATCCCGAGACGCTACAGCTGGTCGACCATCTCGGCCAGATCACCAAGCCGATCGACGAGTGGCTCGATCGCAATCCGGGCGGCAAGGTGGTGGTGTGCGAAGCAAACCGGTTCAAGTTCAAGGGCAATTGGAAGCTCGCCTACGACAATTCCTGCGACGGCTATCACGTCGTCTATTCGCATCGCTCGTTGTTGGAGACCGAGAACCGCTTTGCCGGAGACAATGCCAAAGGCATGGCGTACTACCGCAATTCGCCGGACAACGCGCCGATGTACATGCGCTATACGGGCAACGGCAATCACTTCAAGGACAAGCGGCCGAACCTGGAAAAGCGGCCCGGCGGGCTGTGGGCACTCGAGTCCGCGCATCCTGGCAAGGAGTATTACGAGGAGGATTTCAGGCGACGCTTCGGCGCGCGCGCCGACGAGTTCCTCGATCTGGCGGGTTCCGAGCCCGTGAACATCAACGTGTTCCCAAATTTCTCACTGCTCGGAAACCATATTCAGGTGTTCGAGCCGGTCAGCGTCGGGGAAACGAACACGATCTGGTACGGCACCAAGATCGTGGACGAGACTGGCGAACTCGGCGACGCGGTCGATGACATCAACGCGTTGCGCATGCGCACACAGGAGGGCTTTCCGAATTTCGGCGAGGTGGACGACGTCGCCAATTTTGAGCAGATCCAGCGCGGGCTCACGGCGCTGGAAGACGAGTGGGTCTACATGCACCGCGGCCTCGGCGTTCCCAATCGGGTGAAGACCCACGAGGATGGCAGCATAACGGCGCCCGCGACCGACGAGGCGTTCATGCGGGAGCACTTCAAGGAATGGAAGCGGCTGATGAAAGCGCGACCGAATCTGGCGATCCAACGGGAGCCCTGATGATGAATGTGAACCCGCAAACCGATCCATCCCGCAGCTCTTACTATGTCAACGACGCACTCTATCGCGAGCTAATCGCGAATTTTTCCAACTGGCAGCGTGACGACGTGGCAATCGTCGACCCTGCGGTGCGCGACTCGTTTCGAATTCTGTTGGAGCGCGAGGCGCGGCTGCTTGATCAGCTCCGCTATGAGGACTGGCTAGGCATGTTCGCGCGTGAATGCATCTATTGGGTGCCGGCGACGCCGAACGCCGGCGATCCGCGGCGCGAAGTGGCGGTGATGTTCGACGACCGTCGGCGTCTCGAAGACCGTATCTACCGCCTGCGCACGGGCTATGCCTGGTCGCAGGCGCCGGCGTCCCGCACCGTGCGGCTGATCACGAACGTGGAGGTTTTCGCGACCGATCGCGATTCGATTCGCATGGTGCGTTCGAACTTCCTGATCAGCGAGTTCTGGGGCGACGAGACCCGCATCCTGTCAGGATGGTCCGGCCACCGCTTCGTGCAACAAAATCTGCGCTGGGAAATCGTCGCCAAGCAGGTCAACCTGCTCGAATGCGATCAGTGTATCCGCAATCCGAGCATCATCCTCTAACTCACGATCGGACCCCATGCGCAAGCTCGAATTGACGCTGGCCTGCGGCCGCTATGATCGCACCCAACCGCTCATTGATGGCCGGGTGCAGCCCGAAGGCGTCGATCTCACATTCCTCCCTCTGCGCCCGGGTGAGACCTTCTGGCGCATGCTGAACCACGGCGAGTTCGACGTATCTGAAATGTCGCTCTCGTCTTATACGATCTTGCGTTCGGAAGGCGATACACGCTTCATCGCGATTCCGGTCTTTCCGTCCCGGGTCTTTCGCCACTCGGCTCTCTACGTGCGGGCCGACTCCAGCATCGAGAGGCCTGAAGATCTGAAGGGCAAGCGCGTGGGTGTCGGCGACTACCAGATGACCGCGGCAGTCTGGGTGCGCGGCTTCCTCACGCACGAGTACGGTGTTACGTCGGAGGACGTCGTGTGGGTCACCGGCAAGCCGATCCGCTCAATCAAGCCGCCTGACGGCATCAGGTTGGAGTCCATTCCGGATGATACGACGCTGGAGGCGATGCTCGAGCGCGGCGAAATCGATGCTCTGATATCCGTAATGATTCCCCGCAAGCTTGGCCAAACCGTTCGGCGGCTATTCCGGGATTCACGCAAGGTCGAAATCGAGTACTACAAAAAGACACGCATCTTCCCGATCATGCATACGCTCGTGCTGAAAACGAGTCTTTATGAAGAGAAACCCTGGCTCGCGGTGAGCTTCTACCGTGCTTTCTGCAGGGCACGCGACCTCGCCCATCAGTCGACGTACGACACCGATGCGTTGACGGTCAGTCTCCCTTGGGTGATCGACGAGGTAGAAGCAACGCGCGGGATCTTCGGGCCGCAGATCTGGGACTACTCGATCGAAGGCAGTTTCCCGACGCTGAATGCTCTCGCAACCTACCTCGACGAACAAAAACTCTCGCGGCGCCGGATGAGCGTCGATGAGCTTTTCGTGCCCAACATCAGTCCCGGTCTTGCCGATTATCTCCGGGCGACCGGAGAGGGCTGACCGGGTAAGGAACGGTCGCCAGAACCGAAGGGCGGAGAGCGAACAGAGGGGTTGTGCGTACCGAAAACCTAAACCCGGACGTAGTGGCGATGAAGTCCGCCGAGGACGGGCGTTGATACGATGCTGCCCAGATGCTGGATAGCGCGATGGATCGGCGCATCCTTGTTGAAAGACTGATGCGTCCTCAACTCATTATAGTAGGCAGCATTGTGTGTACCGGAAACCTCATCCGGCGATGATTTCGATTTTGGTAGGTGAATTCCCTGATCCCTCGACAAGAGTCCCTGCTCGGCTGAAAAAATTCCCTGTTTCCTTGCGTAGGGAATTCGGGGCAAGTGCTTGAATTTGCTCGCACACTGGGCGCCGAAATCGCAGATGCGAGCCGGAATCTCCGAAATTCCCTGTTAATTTCCCTGTTAGCAGGGAAATTGAGATGGAGACTGGTCCGATCTAGACTGCGCCCCCAGCCAGCCAGTCCTGTCTCCAACTTTATTTGCGGACGGGCCCCCGAAATCCCCGCGGTTCCGCGCTCTTCGCAGGACATGGCTCAGTCTCCGCGTCTCGGATCGGGCACCGAAAGCGTCGTTCGGCCACCTGTCTCCGTGGCCTATTTTTCGTATCTCGTTTTTGCGGAGGCATTTGATACCATCAAATTCAAACATGTGTGGACGCGGGTAGGCTGACGGGGCAATCACCCCTGCACCGACGCTTTGTGAATGAGCTTGCTCTGCGCGAACGAGCGCGGCCGGCCCTTGGGCCGGCCACATCCGCGAATGGGGGACTGAGTTTTAGTTTGAGATTTGGTAGATGCGCCCGCGGCCTTCGACCTTTTTCGATTCGACATCGAGCTTGAGTTTCTTCTTGAGTGTCCCGGATATGGCGCCGCGGATCGAATGAGCCTGCCAGCGGATCGCTTTGACCAGCTCAGCGATCGTCGCCCCGTCCGGTCGACGGAGCATCTCGATCAGGCGAGCCTGTTTGGTTCCTCCCCGGACTGCGGGCTTCGATTGATCCTTTTGTGCTTTTGCTTTGCCCTGGCTGTTGACCCCGCTCTGCGTGCCGGACGGGCGCTGTGTCCGAGCGGCAGCCTTCCCGGTTGCGCTTGTGCCCTTCGCTTTTGCTGATGGGCGAGCCGAGGTGGGCTTCGAACGCTTCGGGGGGTTGACGCGTTGGCTGGATGCGGAGGGTTCGGAGGTCTGGATATCAGTGAGTGACATGATGTGAGCTCCTCGATCTTTGGGCCGCGACGATCACGGTCCTTGCACGACCCCGAGCCCCGGCTCGGCGGGGCTGCGTGGCTGTAGATCCGTCGTCACCGGATCAGTCGATCGGCATTAAGGAGCATGCTGCCGATACACGGTGTCGAACGCCCGGGACCCTCAATCGATGGCCGTCATGGCCTGCTCATCCCCTCCGGTCCCATCCATGCTCTTCGCGTCGGACAAGTCCACCATAAGGTGAGCCATCTCCGTGCGATGTTGCGCCCGATCGGATCATAATGTGATCGCGCGCAAGAGGAACGTTCATCGGGTGAATCCGAATGCCGCGCGCTGGTCGTGCCATGCGAGCGGAATCCATCGAAGCAGCCGCTTGACGGTCAGAGAACGGGGTTGCCGGCCTTCGACGATCGCCTCGACGATGTCGGGTGCCAGATAGCCAAACCGCAGAATCCGGCGAACATGGGCGTCGCTCAAATCGAAGCGCCGAGCGATCTCGGCGGTGTCCGCATATTCACCATGCCGCAAAGTACGCATCCACGACCTCGCTCGTGCGAGTGCGAGCACAAGGGCCTGATCGACGCGCCGGGGCACAGTCCCGGAACCGCCCGGGACGAGAATCTCCTTGCGCTCCCGTGGGCGGGGAGGGGGCAAGGGAATCTTGAGGATCTTCTGGCCTCCGCCTTCGTCATCTCGATCGACGGATGCCGCGGTGGCGTCCACACCATTGGCTTTGAGCGTGACCTCGATCCCATGGTTGTGGATGTCAATCCGATCGACCGATTCCCTGATCAGATCGCGTGTCTCTGCGCTCCAGATGCCAGAGGCTGTATCGGTGGCGAGTCCGTTTCGAGGCAACTCCCGGCACAGCGTTTCCACGACCAGCCTCTCCAAGTCGTCGGCGCCGATGCGGGCGAGGGAGCCGGCCTTGCGGCCCCGTAACTGTGCTTGGCTGATGTAATACCGGTAGCGGTTTCCTCTGCGCACCGTATAGGTCGGAGACATGCGGTTGCCGCGGTCGTCGAAGATCAGCCCGCCGAGGAGGGCGCCGCTCGCGATCCGAGTTGTCCGTCGCATCAGGATGTTGCCTGAGAGCTTGGCCTGGACGGCGTTCCAGAGCTGCTCGTCCACGATAGCCTCATGTTCGCCCGGATAGGCGACGCCTTTGTGGACGACCTCGCCCCGATAAATCCGGTTCCGTAGCAGGTGATAGAGAGCGCCCCGCCCGAACGAGCAGCCGCCGAGCACGCGGCCGGATGTGAGGATGCGCTGCTTGCTCCGGACCCCGCGCTGGTCAAGATCCGCACGTAGCGCGGAAACGCAGCCAAACGCGAGATAGCGCTCGAAAATGAGCCGGACCTTGGCTGCCTCGGCCTCATTCACGGCGAGCTTGCGGTCCACCACGTCATAACCGAGCGGGATGGTCCCGCCCATCCACATGCCCTTGCGTCGGGAGGCTGCGAACTTGTCCCGGATGCGCTCACCCGCAATTTCCCGCTCGAACTGGGCGAACGAAAGCAAGACATTGAGCGTCAGCCGCCCCATCGAACTCGTGGTGTTGAACTGCTGGGTGACCGACACGAACGAGACACCATGCGCCTCGAACAGCTCAACGAGCTTGGCGAAGTCAGCCAGCGAGCGGGTCAGGCGGTCGACCTTGTAGACTACGACCACGTCGATCTTGCGATCTCGGATATCAGAAAGAAGCGATTGCAGGGCCGGGCGTTCAATCGTCCCGCCGGAGATCCCTCCATCATTATAGTGGGTCTTTATGAGCTTCCAGCCTTCATGGGCCTGGCTCTTTATGTAAGCCTCTGCTGCCTCGCGCTGCGCATCGAGCGAGTTGAAGTCCTGTTCGAGCCCATGCTCGGACGACTTCCGGGTATAGATGGCGCAACGAAAGATCTTCCGTTCATTAGGCGCCATGGCGGCTCTCCGCTCGACGGACCTCACGCATCCCGAAGAAGCGCGGCCCATTCCACGTCGTGCCTGTGATCGCGCGGGCGATGTTGGAAAGACTGCGATGCTTGTGACCGTTCCAGATGAACCCGTCGGCCACGATTGTCACGTGATGGGCAATCCCCTGCCATTCGCGCACCAGAACGGTCCCGCTCCGCGGCAGCTGAGTTGCCGCTGCCTGGGGCGTGTCGGCTACACCTTCACGCAGCATGCGGTCGAGCAACCAATCCAGCTCTTTGGCGACCGGTCTTGTGAGACCGCCTTGAAGTCGTTCCTGCATTGCATAGGCGATGCCGAGTGCGAGAATGTCTCGACCAAGAGAAGCAGGCGGCTGTTCGCCAAGTTCCCGGGCCCAGAGATCGCGAAGCTTGGCACGAGACAGGCAATCGAGGCCGTCAATGTCGATGGTTGCAGCATGGCGCCGACGCATGGCTCATTTCCTTCATGGCCATGCACGCTCACTTCGGCGGTCAATGCCAGTCCCTGCCAGGTGCTCACCACCCGATTCGCACCTCTCAGTTGCAGGGCCAGCACGAGACTACGAATCTGGCCGACCGCCATGCTATGCAATGCGTCGCGTCCCGATGGAGCAGCGGTTTCCTAATCCAGGATTTTTCGTTTGCTTTGAACAATTTAGCTATACGCGGGGCTGTCTACACGGCCACCGAACATCAATGACTTAGCGCCAATTTGTCTACATGATTTAGAGCACACCCTCTCCGCCAACTTAGAACACAACATACTAAGATCAATTATTTTTTTCACGACACCCACATTATGCCGTAGCGGCTGCCCTATCAAGCTCGCGCACAATCCGGCCACGCGGCTTCCCTTCGTCGCTGCCATAAGCGAAGTGTGCCGCATGTGAAATCTACAACATTGCTGAACCGCACCGTGCTGCCACCTAGGGCCACAGATAACGTGAACTCCAATCGGCATCCCAGCACGTAGCCTTTTACGTTCTGGCTGCCTTGGCAGATGGGCTGGCAAATTGGATGCAGGGGTAGGATCGTTGACTGGCGACTAGATACTCCGCCCGGTAGGTATGTAAGGTACGACGCTCATTCCCGACAGTTCTTATCTACGATAGCGTGCCTTCCTTGCCGCCGTGAAGTTGAACATCGATGCTTGGAGGCGCCAATGACCGCACCCGACACTTCGATCGAGCTAGTGCGATTGATTAACGGGTACCAAGTGTCTCAGGCGCTGCATGTGGCCGCTACCCTTGGTGTCGCAGATCAACTGAAGGATGGACCAAAGTCTTATGACGCCGTGGCGCAGGCGTGTGGGGCGCATCCAACGTCGCTCTATCGATTGCTGCGTGCTCTGGCTACGGTCGGTGTATTTCATGAGACCGGGAACAAGGAATTCTCGCTCACTCCATTAGGTGTCTGCTTGACTAGCGATGCGCTGGGCTCGCGGCGCAACTACGCCCGATGGATCGGAACACCCGGCCAGTGGAGGTCCTGGGGCAATCTGCTCCACAGCATCAAATCGGGAGAAAGTGCATCCCAATTTACCCATGGGATGGATGCCTGGACCTATCGCAAGCAGAACCCTGAAGAGCAGGCTGTTTTCGATAGCGCGATGACGGGTAACTCGCGCTCTGAAGCTCAAGCGGTAATCGAAGCCTATGACTTCAGCCGGTTTGGTTGCATCGTGGATGTTGGCGGCGGTCAAGGCCTCTTACTGAAGGAAATATTGCTTGCTTGTCCTGCCACCCGTGGAATCTTATTTGACCAACCGCAGGTCATCGCGTCGGCAGACCAAGTGCTCGCCTCAGCTGGACTGGCACAACGCTGCCAGATTGTTGCCGGGAGTTTCTTTAAGTCCGTCCCGGATGATGGCGATGTCTATGTCATGAAAGTCATACTACATGATTGGGACGACTGCACATCAATTGACATTCTGCAAACCTGCCGTCGAGCCATGTCACCCACGGCGACACTTATCGTAATCGAGCGGGTCGTCGGTCCGCCAAACGAGAATCCAGAGGGCAAGTTCTCTGATCTGAATATGATGGTACAGTATGCGGCATTGGAGCGCACACGTCAGGAGTTCCATAACCTTCTAAAGAGCGGCGGATTCGAGATGACTGAGGTCGTTCCAACCCGGTCTCCCCTAAGCATCATCGTCGGGCAATCGATGTCGACCGAATAATGGCCCGCGAAGCAATTTGCGTGCGCACCGGATTTCCGCTGCTGCCGGGCCAAGCTGTCGTGGCGTGAGCCATTCAATACGGGGGTCGAATGTCTCAAAGTGGCAGTGCGCCCCGAAGGCGCGGGTCATCAGTGAAGGAAGATTTCACCCGGAGAGTTGTCGATTTATCCGGTAGCTGACGAGCGGCTCGGTTGAGACTTGATGCTGGTCAGAGTGATGGATTCGGCGAAAAGGCGCGCTATTTCTTTGCAGTGCAAAATGACGCGATTGGCACTTTGCGACAGACCGCACTTTGATGGCCGGCCGTCGCTATCGGAGCATTGCGGACATCGGCCCCAATCCTGCCACGATACGGCGCGTCGAAATTGACCCAACTGCGACATCGGCTGTGAGACTACCGTGCAACGCAGCAAGTGAAGCGGGCAACTATCCCGACTGATAAATGCTCGATCAATTAATCGATCACCTCGTCGGCGCGGCTCATACGCGTGCGAATTCCTTGCCCTTGTTGGCAGCCACGAAACCATTGAACATTTCGTTGATCTGAGTCCACGACTTTAACTTCTTCATGTTGTCGAGCCAGCGCTTGATGTTGGGATAGGCAGCGAAGTCGCAGCCGATGAGTTCCCCAATCGATACAAAAGCGGAGCCAAAATAGTCGGCAATGGTGATTTCGTTGCCGCAGAGATATTGGTTTTTCGGACCGATCCAGTGGTCGTTGAGGATTTGCAGCCAATTCTTGGCACCTTTCTGCCCCCAGGCGATGGCTCCCGCCTGCTCCTCATCGCTGCGACGCTTTTGGCCCGGAAATAGCTGCGGGTAAACGAGCCCATAACCGAAGTCGCGATAGAATTGGGTGTTGAGCCAGTCCATCATTTCGTTGACTCGTGCTCGCTTTTGCAGGTCCTTCGGATAGGTGGGCAGGTTGTACTTATCGGCGAGGTACTTCAGGATCGCCGATCCTTCCGTCAGGCGGAAATCGCCATCCTCAAGCATCGGAACTAGATGGTTGGGGTTGAGCGAGGCATACGGTTCTTGATTCTGCTCACCCTTGAGGATATCGACCAACTCTTCATCGCATTTGATACCATTCTCCGCGATGAGCAGCCGTACACATCGAGCTGGGGTCGATACCGGGTGCATGTAGAGCTTCATCGTCACAACTCCCTTTTTTGATTGCGGTTGGTTTCATCGTTTCTACTTCGCAATAGCAACCCAGATCAAGCAGCCAATGCCGTGCGCGAGTCAGGCGCCGATGTGCGCCCCATGGTTTCGCTGGTACATGTTTGGTACAGCTACTAAGAGCAGAGCTAAGGAGGGTATCGCAAACCATGTTGACGATTGAAGACGTAGCGGCAATTCCTCTGTTTTCCGCGCTCCCGCGACCGGAACTCGAGCTGCTCGCGACGACGTCTGCCGATATCCAACTTCATGCCGGGGAATACGCCGTGCATGAGGGCGCGGGGGACCGTGCGCTGTTCGCGGTTCTCTCCGGCAAAATGGAAGTCGTCAAATTGTTCGACGGGGTGGAGCGCACCCTGGGCTGGCGCGTCCCTGGTGCCATATTCGGCGAAATTCCGATCGCCATTGGCTTGCCGTTCTACGGAAGTTACCGGGCGTCAGAACCCTCTCGCATCATGCGCTTGGAGGCCCGGCAGTATTTCGCGATCGCGGCGGCATCGCCCGAGATTTCCCTAAAAGTCGGCGCGCTCGCGCGCGAGCGCATCGGCGGGATGCAGGGCATCTCTGCCGAACCGCCCAAGCCACGCGCAACGATTCTTGGACACCGCTGGGATACTGCGTGCAGCGATTTGCGCCGATTCCTCGCACGCAACCAGATTACATTCGAATGGGTAACGCCCGATGCGTCCGATCTGCCAGTCCGATGGCCCTTGGCCCGCCCGCCGGACAACGAATGCCCCGTGTTACGTCTGGCGGACGGAACGGTGGTCAGTCAACCGAGGGTGCGCGATCTTGCGGCGCTGCTTGGTCTTCAGACCAGCGCGAGCCTTCCTGAATACGACACGGTGGTAATTGGCGGCGGGCCGGCGGGTCTCGCAGCGGCGGTATACGGAGCGTCGGAAGGCTTGCGCACCGTGGTCGTCGAACGTGAGGCACCCGGCGGTCAAGCCGGAACATCCTCGCGAATCGAAAACTACCTCGGATTTCCGAGCGGTGTCTCCGGCGACGAGCTTGCAAGCCGCGCATTTCAGCAAGCCAAGCGGCTTGGGGCGGAAATTCTTGTTACCCGCTCGGTCGCGCGCATCGACGCGGCGACGCGTGAAGTGTTTCTCGACGGCGACGAAGTTGTGCGTGCGCGGACCCTCATTCTTGCGACAGGTGTCACATGGCGTCGCCTTGCCATCGAAGGCTTCGACAAGCTCATTGGCAAGGGCGTCTACTACGGGGCGTCGCGCAGCGAAGTGAGTGCCACTCAGGGTCTCGAAATTTATCTCGTTGGTGCTGGAAATTCTGCTGGCCAAGCCGCCCTATACTTCGCGAACCACGCGCGCAAAGTGACGCTCTTAGTGCGCGGCGATTCTCTGGAGGATAGCATGTCGCATTACCTGGTCGAACAACTTCGCGGAAAATCGAATATCGCGGTGCAGCTGCAGTCGGAAGTGCAGACGGCCTATGGAGACACACACTTAACTGCAATCGATATTCGCAACCGGGCCAACAATACCGCGACCCGCCACGAGTGCGGCGGTCTTTTCATCTTCATTGGAGCCGATGCGGAGACCGAATGGCTGCCGTCTGAAATCGCGCGAGATAAGCGCGGATACGTGCTAACTGGCGACGAAGTTGTGAAAGCTAAGCGATGGTCATACAGCCGTGACCCCTATCTCCTTGAAACAAGTGTGCCTGGAGTTTTTGCCAGCGGAGATGTGCGACTGAGCCCGGTAAAACGTGTCGCATCCGCCGTCGGAGAAGGCAGCATGGCGATCGCCTTCGTTCACCAATTTCTCGCGCACGAAGTGAGAGCACAGGGTGCTAAAATATAGATGCCGCTGATGTCGTTGTGTGCCGCGATCAAGTAGGGGATCCGTGGCGAAAACGGCTCGCCATTTCTGCGGTGCAGGAGTCTGCTTTTGGCAGTGCGCCCCGAAGGCGCGGATTATCAGTGGAGGAGGATTCCATCCAGAGAGTTGTCGATTGATCTGGTAGCTGACGAGCGGCTCGGCTGGGTAACCGGCAGGGCTGGAGCCTCGTGACAAAGGTCGCCTTGGGCGGCTGAGCAATCCAGCGGGCCGTAACGTGAGTGAAGCCTGAGCAGGCCTTGAAAGTGACAATGTGGATGCCGACCCTCCTGCCATTTGGGGAAGGCCTGAGTGAGCGGGGAAGCAATCGACACGCGCACCCGCTCAATCCGCCGGGGTAGTGGGCACGGCACGTCGGAAGGATGATCCGAGTAATCGGGGGAGACCCGTCGTGAGCGAGGGTAGCGGCCTCAACGTTGCGACAGGCGGCGGCTTTGGCGGGAGTCGGACAGGGTCGTATGACCGTCGAAGCCGGGCAATGCCGGCGGAGGGAAGGACTCTGGCTTCTGGTGCGCTTCCGAAGATGGAGAGGTCGAGGTGATTGGCGATAAGCCTGACAACACCGTTGAAGGCCGGAACCGTCCGAGGTTGCTGTGTCGATGGGCGAAAGAGAATGGATCGCCGCACACACGCCGCGTGTGGTTGATTCATTTCCTGTGTGCCTCTCGGTGAAATCAGTCGGAAAGCCGGGTGCCGGAAATTGGCACGCCCGGTTTGATGAGCGGGGATGGGAAACGGAGCGTTGCCAAATGGCCGAAGCTACCGCGCCCATCCTCGACTCTACCGAAGCGGCCTAATTGGAATGTCCGCTGTTCGGTCGCGATGAGGGGCAAAGCGGAAATCTTGTGCAACAACACGCACCGGGCGCCACCTCAGCCTTGCACGCCAAAAACGATGTGCACGATGCGCTGCACGTCACCGAACCGCTTCGCGTCCAGGTCGTAGGTCACCTCGACGTATTTATGGTCCGTCCTGGCGATCTCGAAGGCGAGGCGTGTGGGGGTGAACTCAATGAGCCGCAGGCGGAAGTGGCCAGTGTAGGTATCGTGATCATGGGTCTCGATGTAGCAGACGCCGCCGTCATCGTCCTCAAACTGACGCTGAACGACAAGATAGGGGTGATCGGGCCCCGACAGATCAAAGTCATCGTCGCTGGGGGCCTCGCTATCGACCGCGACCTGGAAGTACTCGTCGCCGGACTCTCCGACAGATACGTGATTGGCATGGAGTCTCAATGGCTGTGGCCTTGCTTCAGTGCGTATCATTCGATCCTATCTCGACTCCGATTGCCAGAAGGCCCGCGTGAAGGCAACGGCTTTGGAGTGGATCGGGTAATCCCGTTAATAACCCCCGTCGCAATGTGGGCTTTTTGGCATCACGACCGTTATGTTGCAGCGCTTGCCGACGGCAGCACTTGACCGCACGAGTAGCTTGCCGAAAGCTGCTGTGGAGATTTGAGCCGGCAATCGACAAACCTTGCGCAACAGTCGTCCGATTTGGCTACCTTAGTTTCGGACCGGGTTCGTACGATGCAAACATCAATCGCAACCGTATCCCTCAGCGGTGGATTGGCCGAAAAGCTCGAAGCGATCGCTTCCGCAGGCTTTGTCGGCGTTGAGATATTTGAGAGTGATTTGCTGTCGTTTAACGGTTCGCCGCGTGAAGTTGCGCGGCTCGTTGTCTCCCTCGGCCTGAAGGTTGTGACGTTCCAGCCTTTTCGCGATTTCGAGGGCATGCCGGAGCCACAACGGAGCCGGACATTCGCGCGCGCTGAACGAAAGTTTGATCTGATGGGCGAGCTCGGCTGCGATCTGATGATGATCTGCAGCAACGTAGCCCCCGATTCGCAGGGCGGTATCGACCGCGCGGCGGCCGACTTTCATGAACTTGGCGAGCGTGCAAACAAGCGCGGCATCCGGGTCGGCTTCGAGGCACTCGCCTGGGGTCGCCATATCAGTGACTATCGCGACGCCTGGGAGGTGGTGCGTCGCGCCGATCATCCGGCGGTGGGTCTTACGCTCGACAGCTTTCATATCCTCGCGCGCAGAACTGATCTTCGAGCCATTCGTTCAATCCCGCGTGACAAGATCGCCCTGGTCCAGCTTGCCGACGCCCCCTGGCTCGAAATGGACGTTATCTCGTGGAGCCGCCATTTCCGATGTTTTCCTGGCCAAGGCGATTTTCCGCTGATCGATTTTATGGACGCGGTGCTCGACACCGGCTACGAAGGGGTACTCTCGCTTGAAATTTTCAACGACCAGTTCCGCGCTGGCTCGCCGCGCATCGTGGCGCTGGATGGTCAGCGTTCCCTCATCTATCTCCTGGATCAATTGCGCGGGCGACCTGGCGTGCGGGCCAACGCAGTACCTGACATGCCGCCGCGGGCCCAATGTTCTGGGATCGAATTTCTGGAGTTCACTGCCGATGATCTGGCGGCAACCGAGCTCGCTCGCCTGTTTGCGGGAATGGGTTTCTGCAAGGTTGGAGAGCACCGTTCAAAGGCCGTGACCCGATGGTCGCAAGGCGCGATAAATCTTGTATTGAACTCCGAGAAGGACGGATTCGCACACTCCTATCAGATCACTCATGGCCTGTCGGTCTGCGCTATTTGTCTGAAGGTGGATAGCGCCAGCGCCACACTCGATCGTGCCGAGAAGCTGCGCGACACGCCATTTCGGCAGGCGGTCGGCCCTGGCGAACTGGAAATCCCGGCAGTACGCGGCCTTGGCGGCAGTCTGTTGTATTTCGTCGATCCCGGCAGCGAGCTAGGCCGCCTCTGGGACATCGATTTCAAGACGCCACCGCAACTGGTCGGCAACAGCGGCGCAGGGCTGATGGCGATCGACCATATCTCGCAGTCGATGCTATACGAGGAAATGCTGTCGTGGCTGTTGTTCTACGTTTCGCTCTTCGAGGTGAATAAGACACCGCAGCTTGACGTTATCGACCCGGGGGGTGTCGTGCGCAGCCAGGTGATTCAGAGCCCCGATGGTGCGCTGCGCATAGCGCTCAATGCGTCACAGAGCCAGCAGACGCTTTCGTCGCGATTCCTTGCGGAGTATCTCGGTTCCGGCGTTCAACATATTGCCTTCGCCACTCACGACATCGTGACGACGGTTAAACAGCTCCGCGACAACGGCGTGCCGATGCTACCAATGCCCCAGAATTATTACGACGATCTGGAAGCGCGCACCGATCTCCCGATCGAGCGCCTCAACGTGCTACGCACCAATAGTATCCTCTACGACAAAGACGATTCGGGAGAATATCTTCAAGCTTATACCGCCAACATCGGTGGCTTGTTCTTCTTCGAGATCGTCGAGCGCCGCGGCTACAAGGGATTTGGCGCGGTCAACGCCCCGATCCGCCTGGCCGCGCAGTCCCGGCAGTCGAAAAGTACGTTTTCCTAAACGCGCCGCACGAACCTTGAACTGGGCCAACGAGCTGATGATCGAATAGAGGGACTGTTTGCTGCGCTGCATATGTCGCTTCCTGGCATTTGCGACAGACCGTATTTTTGCAACCGGCCGTCGCTTTCGGAGCATTGCGGACATCGGCCCCAATCCTGACACGACCCGGCGCGTTGAAATTGACCCGTTGCAGACGTCGAAGAACATGGATTGCGGCGTGCCTGCGAAGCGCCGATACAGAATGCGCGATCCGCAAAAACGCTTCCGTGAGCACAACGATGTTGTTATGCTGCGGGCCTCATTGGGGGGCAGAGTACCCATGGGGTAACAGCGCGGCATCAAATTCGCCAATACCTCGGCGCCATGCTCTTGGCGCTGATGCTGGCGTTTGCGCCGGCGCAGGTCGCGCAGGCGAGTCTTGGCGATTGTTTCGATGCACTGGCGCCAATCGGTACGGCGGCGGAGGCGGCCAAGGTGGGGGCGACGGCGGCCGCCTGCCTGAGCGCGGCCAGCGGCGATCCGATCATGGCCATGACGATCGCCGCGATGACGGCGGCGGCGGTCGGCGACATGTTCTCGACCGTCGATGAATGTAATGCGCTGATCAACAGCAACCTCGGGCAAGTGATCGCAGCGGCGCTGCTTTCGCTTCCGCTGTCATTGAGCGCCGAGCAAAAAAGCCTGCTTGAGCAGTTCGCGAACGGCAACATGCCGCCCGGCCTGTCGTTCACCGAACTCATCGCCACCATTCCGGGACTCAACTTGCTGACCGTCTATATGCAGTGCGGTTGCGACGTCGCGGGCGCGCCCGGCGAATTCGCGAAGATCGCCGACGAATACAAGGATTCGGTGGTGGGTTGCGCGAATTTCATAGGAGATGCGGTAGTCGCGTTTTTAGAATGGATGGGAAGCGGAATGGAGTCGCTATTCGGCGGGCACGATTTTGTGCCCGGCATCCAAATGGAAACGGAATGCAACAACTATGAAATGCCAGCCAATATCTGGACAGCGAAAAGAATCATCACGCGCTCGGAACGCCGGAGTAGTTGCGGCAATACTTGGTGCCGTGATGGCTTTGTCATCCTGGAGCAGACCGCGCCATCTGGAGCAAAGCAGTATATGTGCGCGTCCAGTTGTCCAGAGTTCACGAGAACATTCCAACCCGGTGACTTGTGCTACGGCGGGAACGAATGGGCGCAGGTGGGCGAACGCTGCTTTCCCGCGTACAGGCAGGAATGCTGCCCGCCCGGCGAAAAGGTCAAGACCTGGGGCGTCTGCGAGCCGGCGTGTCCGATTGACGAATACTTCGATACCAAAGCAAACGCATGTTCCAAATGCCCGCCCGGTCAGACCAACGCGGTGACCGAATGCGCGCTCTGTCCGGCGGGGCAAGTCATCTGGAACTTCGATCAGCCTGGAACACCCAAACCGCCAGGGCTGGTCGCCACTCCCGGGCCGCTGCCGCCGTCGGAGTCTGCCGCGCCCCGATCGCCGGCGCAGCGCGTCGCGCCCGGCCCGCTTCCACGTCCATCTCCACCTCCTGGCACTGTGACAAGTGGTGGAGTGCCGCCTTTGCCGCGCGGGCCGCAGGTCATGACCCAAAGCCCCTCCGGGCCGGTGCTCGCCACGGTACCGGGGAAATGCGTCCCCTGTCCGGCGAATTGGATCCCGGTTTATCACGCCGACCGCACCAAGAGCAGTTTGGGTCACTGCGAAGAGTGTCTGCCCGGGACTTCTTCGAGCCTCGGTCAATGTCGGCCGCTCAATTGCCCTGGCGGGTACGATCCAAATAACCCCCACACATGCCTGCCGACTTACGAAGCCGTGCCGGTCATACCGGGAGATCGACCGCTTCCAACCGCGCGGCCCGGAGTGATTATTATTCCAGTTGTCCCGGACGGCAGGACATGCCCGCAGGGTACCCGGCTGGTCGCCGGTTCCTGCGTGCCGGTGCGGCAAGCTCCGCCGCAATCATCTCAGCCGCAGCAATGCCCACCCAACATGGTTCCGAATCCCAGAGGGCCCGGCTGCATTCCCAGCAGTTCCGCCGTGGGCGCCCAACCGGGCGTTCCGCCATCAGGTATGCGCGCACCCGCGCAGCCAACCACGACAACGCCGCAAACAAGAACGCAGCAAGCGCCGCCGCCGACAATGCTGCAACGAACCCCGCCGCCGGCCATACGACAAGCGCCGCCGCCTTGTCCTCCCGGCTTGCGCTTCGTCAACGGCCAATGCGTCCGGTGATCCATGCATCTCGACACAAATTCGGACAACAGGACATGCCGGCCGGGATCGCTGCATCTCGTCGTGTTGAGCCTGCTGCTCACGCTGGGCAGCACGCCGATCTATGCGCAGCCGCAGACCGCTCAAAC
>CAZNSG010000120.1:0-24362 GCA_964575715.1 uncultured Hyphomicrobiales bacterium
CTTGGGGCCATGCTTCGAGACGCGCCCATCGCAGCATGTATACGCAGGCTGCGCCTGCTATGGGGCGCTCCTCAGCATGAGGTAGAGTGAATTCGTCCATTGGCTCGCCGGTACACGATGAAGATGTGTGCATGCCTTAGCGCAAGCGGGGAGAGGGCGATCATGCGCCGCGCTATAATCTCACCACGCCAATCGGCGGGTAACCGCTTTGGGGACGATGCCGGCGTTTGCGAAAATCATTTGTATCGCCGCCGGATCGGGATCGCTGCGCTTGCCCAGCTCCTGTGAATGAATTCCGGCGGTCACGAATAGGCAATCGACGCCGAACGCAGCCGCGCCCTTGAGATCGGTGCGCACGGAATCCCCGATCGCCAGCACGCGGGAGAGCGCCGGCACGGTCCCGCGCACGGCTGCGATGCGCGCGATCGCTTGGGCGTAGATCGGACGGTGCGGCTTGCCGGCATAGAGCACCTCGCCGCCAAGCTCGCCATAGAGATCGGCCAGCGCGCCCGCGCAATAGACCAGCTTGTCGCCGCGCTCCACCACCAGGTCCGGGTTCGCGCACAGCATGAACAGATCGCGCGCGCGCAGCGCGCCGAGCAGCGTGCGATAGCTCTCCGGCGTCTCGGTCTCGTCATCGTGCAATCCGGTGCAGACCGCATAGTCGGCGGCCTCGAGCGCCACAAAGCGCGCGCCCAACCCCTCGAAAATTGGCAGATCGCGTTCCGGACCGATGTGGAACAACTGCTTGTCGGGCCGTGCCGCGATCACGGCGCGGGTAACGTCGCCAGAGCTTACGATGTCGTCATAGGCTTGGCGCGGCACGCCAAGCCGATCGAGCAGCCGCATGACCACGGTGCCCGGCCGCGGCGCATTGGTGATGAGCAGCACGCTGCCGCCGGTTGAGCGGTAACGGGTCAGCGCCTGGCAGGCCTCGGGGAATGCCGCGACACCGTTATGAATGACCCCCCATACGTCGCACAGCACCGCGTCATAGCCGGGCGCCAGCGACGAGAATGCTTCAATGAATGCGGGTGCGGTCATGGCTGGGGCACGCCGAAGCGCGGCAGATCTGGCACAAACCCTCGATCAGGCGCGGCTGCCACCGGGGGCGGGCCTGAGGATACCCGTGCGGCGAATATCCTCAACCGCATTCGCTAGCGTGCTCCGACCCGCAACCGGTTCGCGCGGGCGTTTTGGGCTTTCGCGGACCGGGGATTCTTCGTCTTCAGCATTCGCTGCCAGCGCTTCCGCCCGCACCGGCCGCGGCGGCGAAAAAAGGAATCCTTGCCCCAACTTCACATCGTATTCGAGCAGGTCGAGGACAGTGGCCTCATTCTCGATCCGCTCGGCAATCAGTCCGATGCCATGCCGGGCCATCAGGTCGGAAAGATCGGCTGGATGAATGTCAAAGGTCGGCGGGCTGGCAAGTCCGAGCAGCAGCTTGGCCGGAATCTTGACTAGGCGAATGCCGCGATCGGCCAGATCGCGCGGTTCGATGTGCAGGTCGCCGACGCGATCCATGGAGAACCGCACGCCGAGCTCGGCGAGCGCTGAGACGCTATCCCGTTCGAGCGGGCCCATGGCGTGCCAGACGCTCTGGGGGAATTCCAGCAAGAGCGCGGTGGCAAGCTCCTGGTTGAGTTTCATGAATTGCAGCAATTCCTGACAAGCCTTGGAGTCGACCAGGGTGTGGGTGGAGATGTTGCAGATCAGCCCGATGTCGCGATTCTTACTTAGCAGCCGGCGCACCACCTGGGCGGCGCGCATCAGTGCTAAGTGATCGATCCTTGGCATCAAGCCGCCGCTTTCCGCAGCTTCGAGGAAATCAGCCGGCAACAGCAGGCTGCCGTCCTCGCTTCGCAAGCGGGTGAAGGCCTCGTAGTAGCGGACTCTGCGTTGCGGCAGCGTTACGATCGGCTGCAGGTAAAGGTCGGCGCGGTTGGCGTCGAGAATCCCGCGCACCGTTGCGATCATCTCCCCGTTGTTGCCCGGACTGGCAAACATTTTGGTATCGACCGGCGCCTGGGCCTCTGGCTCGCTCGGTACGCTGTATTCCATGCGGGCGGCGGTCTCCGGCACGAGCTCAGGCGCAACCTCCTTGTCCGCCGGTGCCGGCTCGCTTATCAGCGCGCGCGGTCCTGCAAGTGCGGCCTCGTGCACGGCCACCGCTTCCGCAAGCTGTTTGACGATCGTCCCCAGCTCGCCGATTTCGGCGGCATATGATGAGGTCGCAGCGCGCGGTGGCTCGGAGCTATGTTCCGCCTTTCGTTCAATCGCTGCAATTCGTCGGCCCAATTCGGCGACTTGTCGCGTGTGTTCGCCAACCTGCCAGGCCAGATCGGCCGTCCCGCGCGACAGATTGGCGATTTGATCGCTGACCACGGCGCGGCTGCGCAGGTGTTTTGCGATGGCGTCGTAGAGCGCAAACGCCGTGAGCGCGCCGATGGCAACAAGCGTGGACTGCGAGCCATTCAGCCCAAAGCCAAGATACAGCACAACACCGATCGAAACCACGATCAGCATCATGCAGAAGGCCACGATAATGGCGCTTAAGCGCACCATGGATGGTCTCAAGCCCCGGGGTCGGCGGGGTGATTCGCCGAATCACCTAACAAATTCCATAACGTTGGGGCGTTGCGCAAGCAATCTCACGAAAACACAGGCCGAATACCTAACGCCACGGCTTGCCGGCGGGCCGTCTTGCCCGCACTCCGCGCCGTCTTGACCTGCGCAAAGCCCAGGCGGCATATCGCCGCGATGCCGCTCCAGCACCGCTGCCCATACGCCCCGCGCTGCAAAGCGTTCAAGCGCAAGCCAATTGCGTGAGTACCCTTTTTACCGCGATCGAACAGCGCCCCGGCGCCGTCTTTGCGGCCTTCCTGCTGTTGCACTTTGTGGTGTGGACGGCGCTCCCCGCCGCGCTTTATCCCAATCTGCCGCTCGACCTGATCGAGGCGCTGACCTACGGCCGCGAATGGCAGCTCGGCTACGACAAGCTGCCGCCGCTGCCCTGGTGGCTGGTCGAGATCACCTACCGGATTTTCGGGCGCGATCTGTTCTATTACGCGCTGGCCCAAAGCGCGGTGCTCGCGGCGTTTGTCGCAATCTGGTTGACCGCGCGGCCGCTGGTCGGGCCGCTCGGCGCGCTCTTGGCGCTGCTCATCGTCGATGGCCTGCACTACCTCCATTTCACGGCGGCGAAATTCAACCACGATGTAATTCAACTTCCGTTTTGGGCGCTTGCCGGTTTTTCTTTTCACGCGGCGCTGCGCGGCGGAAAGCTCGTTCATTGGACCCTGCTCGGGCTGGCGATTGGAATGGCGCTGTGGGCAAAATATTTTATCGCCATGCTGGTGGCGCCGCTCGCGCTTTTCATGCTGCTCGATCCGCAGGCGCGGCGGCATTTCGCGACGCCGGGACCATACCTGGCGATTGCCGTCGCGCTCGTGGTGGCGGCGCCGCATCTTATCTGGCTTCTGCACAACGATTTCTTGCCGCTGCGTTATGCCGAAGCGCGCGCCGCGCCTTCGCGCGGGCTGCTCGACCACTTTTGGCATCCGCTGCAATTCCTTGTCGGGCAGCTGGCGTTCATGCTGCCGGCGCTGGCCATCGCGCTGCCGCTCTATGTTCCGCGCACCGAGCGCAAGCCGGCTGCGGCCGATGCCCGCGATGCCTATGACCGGCGCATCATCGCGCTGCTCGCCTTCGGACCGGCGGCGGCGGTCACGGCGCTCTCGCTCGCGACCGGGCGCGGCACCATTGCCATGTGGGGATATCCGCTCTGGCTGTTCCTAGGGTTATGGATCGTGCTGCACGCGCCTTCGCTCAGGCATGAGCGTTTCGTGCGCGTGTTTGCGTTATGGGCACTTATCTTCTTCGTCTTTGCCGCCGCATTTTTCGCAAGCTACACCGTCATGCCGAGTTTAGACGGGCGCTATCGCGCGGTGTTTTTTCCCGGCGATCGGCTCGGCGCCGAGCTTTCCGCGCGCTTTCGCGTCATGACCGGAAACCGGCTTGCTTATGTCATCGGTACCATGTGGACCGGCGGCAATGTCGCGCACTACGCGCCCGAGCATCCGCGCGTGCTCATCGACGGCAGCCCGCGCCGCGCGCCTTGGATCGATCTCGGTGATCTCCAGGCGCGCGGCGCAATTGTGGTGTGGACCGAGGGCGATCCGCGCGTGCTGCCGGCGGCCTTCCGCACGGTCGCGCTGGATGCGGAAATCCAGGAGCCTTTCGCGTTGCCCTATCGCCGCGGCGCCGGCGAGGTACTGGTCGGCTGGGCGGTGTTGCGGCCGCGGCCGGCGGTGGCAGGGCTCAACTTTTTTTCACCTCTCCCCGCGTGCGGGGAGAGGTCGGCTTCCGAGCGAAGCGAGGAAGCCGGGTGAGGGGGCATTTCCTCGGCTGTGGCATTTCGAAACGCCCCCTCACCCGGCTCGGACCTTCGGTCCTCGCCACCCTCTCCCCGCAAGCGGGGAGAGGGAACTACTGCACGGCGCGGATAAGTTTTGCCACCTTGTCAAAGATTTCCGCGATCTGCGCTTCGCTCACGATCAGCGGCGGGGTGAGCGCGAGCGTGTCGCCGACCGCGCGGATCATCAGGCCTTCCTCGTGGAACGCGCGCTCCAGGATTTCGTAGCCGCGCTTTCCGGCCGCGTCGAGCCGCGAAGCGAGGTCGATGCCGGCCGTCAATCCCACCGTGCGAATATCGAGCACGCCGGGCAGGCCCTTTAAGCGCATCGCCGCGTCCGCCCATTTCGGCTCTAACTTTTTGGCGCGCGCGAACAAATCCTCGTCGCGATAAATGTCAAGCGCCGCCAGCCCGGCCGCGCAGGCCAGCGGATGCGCCGAATAGGTATAGCCGTGGAACAGCTCGGGCACGTGCTCGGGGCCGCGCATGAAGGCCTCATAGATGCCCGCGCGCACGATCACGCCGCCCATGGGAACTGCGCCTGATGTGACGCCTTTCGCGAACGTAATCATGTCGGGAACGACGCCATAGCGCTCGGCGGCGAATGCAGCCCCCAGCCGGCCAAAGCCGGTGATCACTTCGTCCAGGATCAAGAGCAGGCCATGCTTGTCGCAGATTGCGCGCAGCCGCTGCAGATAGCCCTTGGGCGCCGGATATACACCGGCCGAGCCCGCCATCGGCTCGACGATCACGGCTGCGATGGTGGAGGCGTCGTGCAGCGCCACGATGCGCTCAAGCTCGTCGGCCAGATGCGCGCCCCATTCCGGCTCGCCCTTGGAAAACGCCTGTTGCTCGCGGTTATAAGTCGCCGGCAGATGATCGACGCCGGCGAGCAGCGTGCCGAAGAGTTTGCGGTTGTTGACAATGCCGCCGACGGAGATGCCGCCAAAGCCCACGCCGTGATAGCCGCGCTCGCGGCCGATCAGCCGCGTGCGCGCGCCCGCTCCGCGCACGTTGTGATAGGCGAGCGCGATTTTGAGCGCGGTGTCCACCGCCTCCGAGCCGGAATTGCAAAAGAACACATGATCGAGATCGCCCGGCGCCAGCGCCGCGATGCGGCTGGCCAGCTCGAACGCCTTGGGATGCGCGAAGTGAAAGGCCGGCGCGTAATCGAGCTCGGCGGCCTGGCGCTGGATCGCCGCAACGATCGGATCGCGGTTGTGCCCGGCATTGGTGCACCATAAGCCGGCGGTGCCATCGAGCAGCGCGCGCCCCTCGGGCGTGTAGTAGTGCATGTCCTTGGCGCGCGCGATCAGCCGCGGCGCTTTCTTGAAGGCGCGGTTGGGCGTGAAGGGGAGCCAATAGGCTTCGAGATCGTTGGGCACCGTTGCGGCGACAGAGGTTTTTTGTGCCTGGGCCATAGAGCGCCTCGCTTGTTGGCGGCTCCCGGCCTCATGGTGAGGAGCGCGGCACAGCCGCGCGTCTCGAACACCGCAAGTCGGGTCTACCCGACTTGCGCCATGAGTCTGCCGATCTCGGGTAAACCCGAGATCGGCGGCCGCCCTCGTCCTTCGAGACGCCGCGCCTTCGCCCTTCGGGCTACGGCGGGCTCCTCAGGATGAGGGCGGAGAGGGGCCGATGACGGTGCATTATCCACTTTTACCGATAATGACAAAACTGGGAACGGCTGATACCAACCCCACAACCCGGAAACCCACGCCGATGGCCGACAAACCCAACAAGCTCAAGGCGCGCCTGCCGCGCGGCCTGTCCGACCGCGGACCGGCTGAGATCGCCGCCACGCGGGAAATGCTGGAACAAATCCGCAAGGTCTTCGAGCATTACGGCTTCGAGCCGGTGGAGACTCCGGCGATCGAATACACCGACGCGTTGGGAAGATTCCTGCCCGACCAGGACCGCCCCAACGAAGGCGTGTTCTCTTTTCAAGACGATGACGAGCAGTGGCTCTCGCTGCGCTACGATCTCACCGCGCCGCTCGCGCGCTACGTGGCGGAGAATTTCGATCAATTGCCCAAACCCTACCGCTCCTACCGCTACGGCTGGGTCTTTCGCAACGAAAAGCCCGGGCCGGGCCGCTATCGCCAGTTCATGCAGTTCGACGCCGACACGGTTGGCAGCGCCTCGCCCGCCGCCGACGCCGAGATGTGCATGCTCGCCGCCGACACCATGGAGGCGCTCGGCATCCCGCGCGGCTCCTATGTGGTGAAGGTGAACAATCGCAAGGTGCTGGACGGCACAATGGATGCTGCCAAAATTGCTCCAGAGAAACGCCTTACCGTGCTTCGGGCGATCGACAAACTTGATCGGCTTGGGGTTGAAGCGGTCGAATATCTGTTGGGGCCGGGTCGCAAAGATGAAAGCGGAGATTTCACGAAGGGGGCGGGGCTAACTGATGTTCAGATCACACGCATCATCAACTTCACAGGATGGGGCGAGACTGGTTCGGGCTCCAAAAGCATCTCGTCAGCAAATGAAGTGACAATTGCGAATTTTGAAACTTCTGTTCGCGGAAGCGCGCTGGGAGAAGCGGGCGTTTCAGAGTTGGCAAGCATCAAGAATCTGATTGCTGCTGCTGGTTATGATGACGGTCGTATTGTCATCGATCCCTCCGTCGTCCGCGGCCTCGAATATTACACCGGCCCGGTTTACGAAGTTGAACTCCTGCTCGACACCAAGGACGACAAAGGCCGGCCCGTGCGTTTTGGCTCGGTCGGCGGGGGAGGGCGCTACGACGGTCTGGTCGCGCGTTTTCGCGGCGAGCCGGTGCCCGCCACCGGCTTCTCCATCGGCGTCTCGCGCCTTCTTGCCGCGCTCACGCATCTTGGCAAAATCGAAACCAAACCCGCGCCCGGTCCGGTGGTCGTCACCGTGTTCGACCAAGATCGCATCGCCGACTACCAGCGCATGGTGGCACTCTTACGCGCCGCCAACATCCGCGCTGAGCTTTATCTCGGCCAGGGCAAATTCGGGCCGCAGATGAAATACGCCGACAAGCGCGGCTCGCCATGCGTCGTCATCCAAGGGCCGGACGAGAAGGCCAAGGGTGAGGTTCAGATCAAGGATCTGATCCTGGGCGCTACGCTGACCGCCATCAAGGACCGCGACGAATATCTCAAGCAGCAGGCCGAGGCGCAGTTCGCGGTGCCGCAGGACAAGCTGGTCGAAGCCGTGCGCGCGCTGCTCGCCCGCCACGGCATCGTCTGGCGCTGATAAGGGATTGTTAGCACTGATTAAAACCCATTGACCGTTTTGCTGCCGCACTCCAATTCTCTTAACTCGTCATTCCGGCCGAGCGGCTTTAGCGGCGAGAGCCGGAATCCATAAACACCTGCGGTGGTTATGGATTCCGGGCTCGCGGACTTCGTCCGCGCCCCGGAATGACTGGTTGAAATTTGTTCGGGTTAAAACGCCCGACGACTGACCGCTAGCCATCCGGTTACCACGCTTGCAAACCAGCGCGTTACCACGCCGCAAGGCCGCCGAACGCCGTTAAGCGCATCTCCGGCTTGTCGTCGATACCTTTAGCGCGGCGTGCTAAAGCCCCACACGGCTTGCGTAATTGTAAGAGCCACGGACGACCAAGCTACGGACAAAAATGACGACGGGGACAAATACCTATCAGCCCGACCCGCGGGCCGAGGCGCTGGTTGCTGCCTACGAGCGCGCCGGCTATTGCCGCATCGCGCCCGCGATTTTGCAGCCGGCCGAACCGTTCCTCGATCTCTCCGGCGAGGACATCCGACGGCGCATGTATCTGACCGCCGACTCCGAAGGCCGCGAACTATGCCTGCGGCCCGATCTCACCATTCCGGTCTCCTGCGACTATCTGGCCTCCGTCGATGCCGGCCAGCCGCAAGGCTACTGCTACCTCGGTCCGGTGTTCCGCGACCGCGCACCGGCTTCGCCTGAATTTGTGCAAGCTGGCATTGAATCCTATGGCCGCTCCGATTGTGCCGCCGCCGACGCCGAAATGCTTGCGCTCGGGCTCGAAGCCACCAGCCACTACGGCCTCCCCGCGCCGGAAATCCGCATGGGCGACGTCGCATTATTTTCCGCGCTCGTTGCCGCGCTCGATCTGGCGCCCGCCTGGAAGCGCCGCCTCGTCAAGGATTTCAATCGCAAGAGCAATCTCGCCCACGATCTCGAACGGCTCACGCTCGCCGCCCGCAACCAGCGGCCGGAATATGAGGGCGTGCTCGCAGCTCTCGCCGGCGCCGATCCCAAGGGCGCGCAGGCGCTCGTCTCCGATCTCATTTCGATCGCCGGCATCACCACGGTCGGCGGGCGAACCGTCGATGAGATTGCCGAACGCTTTCTCGAACAGGCCGCTCCTGGCGCTGCCTCCGCATTGCCGCAGCAGACGCGCGCGCTGATCGAGCGCTTCCTGGCGATTTCCGGCGACCCCGACCAAGCCGCGGCCGCCCTGCGCGCGCTCGCCGCCGACGCCCAGATCGCGCTCGGCCCCGCGCTTGACCTGTTGGAAAACCGCACCGGCTTTCTGGCTGCGCGCGGCATCGATGTCGCGCGCATTTTGTTCTCCACCAGCTTTGGCCGCGGCATCGATTACTACACCGGCATGGTGTTCGAATTGCACGATCCTGCCACCCGCGTGGTCGGCCAATTGGTGGCCGGCGGCCGCTACGATGGGCTGCTTACGCGGCTCGGTGCGCCGGCGCCGATCCCGGCCGTAGGCTTCGCGGTCTGGATCGAGCGCATCGCGGCCTGCGGGAGCGCGACATGAGCGCGCCGTTTGTCATCGCGGTGCCCTCGAAGGGCCGCCTGCAGGAGAACACCGAGGCATTGTTCGCCCATGCTGGCCTCGTGCTCGTCAAGCCGCGCGGTGCGCGCGACTATCGCGGCGCCATTGCCGGCGTGCCTGGCGTCGAAGTCGCCTATCTCTCGTCAACTGAAATCGCTGCCCAACTCGCGCAGGGCCTGGCCCATTTCGGCGTCACCGGCGAGGACCTGGTGCGCGAACTGATCCCCCGCGCTGAGGCGCGTGTCGTGCTGATCGAGACGCTCGGCTTCGGCCACGCCAATGTGGTCGTGGCGGTGCCGCAAGCCTGGATCGACGTGCGCGACATGGCCGATCTCGACGATGTGGCGACCGCGTTCCGGCTGCGGCACGGCCGCAAGCTGCGCGTGGCGACCAAATATATGAACTTGACCCGCGATTTTTTCACTCAAGCCGGCATCGTCGACTATCGCATTGTCGAGAGTTCGGGCGCGACCGAAGGCGCGCCGGCGGCCGGCACCGCCGAGCTCATTGTCGACATCACCACGTCCGGCGCGACGCTTGCGGCCAATGGGCTTAAAGTCGTGGAGGACGGCGTGGTCCTGCGCTCGCAAGCCAATCTGGTTGCCGCGCGCACGGCGATTTGGGATCGGCCACAGCGCGCGATCGCGCGCAGCATCCTCGACCGCTTGGCCGCGCACGCCCGCGCGCGCGCCTTCCGCGAAGTGCGCGCACGTTTTCCCGGCTGCGACGAAGCCGTTCTCATCCAGGCCAAGCAGGATTTCGGCGTGGTTGCGCCGTTTGGTGGGCCGACGTCGTCGGGCATGCTCACGCTGCATTGCCCGCCGGGCGCGGTCTATGCGCTCACGCGCTTTCTGCATGCCAAGGGAGCGGACGGCGTCACCGTCGCCGAGATCGACTACGTGTTTGCGCCCAACAATCCGCTCTTCGCCAAGCTCGAAGCGGCGCTTTAGTATTTTACCAATTCGCATAAATTCAGACTCGTCATTCCGGGGCGCGGGCGAAGCCCGCGAGCCCGGAATCCATAATCACGGCCGGTGGATATGGATTCCGGCCCTCGCCGCTCACGCAGCTCGGCCGGAATGACGAATTGAGAGAGTTGCTATTATTGTCAGCGCGGGTCCGAGGCTTGCCGCGTGCGCGGACGAAATACCACGAAATGCGACAGCGAAAAGTTGACCACGAACCCGACCAGGATCGCGATCAATTTAGCCGCCCAAACCGGCACGAACTGCGCGGCGATCACCACCGTCGTCGTATTGGCAATGACGCCGGCGATGCCCGAGGCCACGAATGTTCCGTAATCGCGCCATTTGAGCTGGCGGCCGCTTTCCACGGCGAATGTGGTGTACGAATTCATCACGTAGGAACCGGACACTGCCACCAGCCAGGCAATCACGTTGGCGGGAACGAGAATCCAAGTCTCGGCGCTCAAGCAATGGCAAGCCGCGGCAAGCTCCGCGGCAAGCTCGGTCGCTTTGGTGGACTCGCCCAGAATCCCGAGCGCCAAAAAGAAGACGCCGTAGTCGACCGCCGCATTGATCACGCCCACCAGCGCGAAGCTCACGGCCTTGAATGCAATGGCGCGCTCATGCCACGCCGCGGCGATCCGCTCGGCGATGTTGTGGAAGGAAGTCATGCGCGGTCCGCTTACTCTTTTTCCCCGCGCCCGCAAAGCACAGAAGCGGAAAGCGCTTAAGACGTTGAAAGAATTCGATATTTGTCCCCCTCCGTGGCCACGACAGCGCCATTCTCTTGCGCTATAGATTGACGGGTATGGATGGGCGGCTAAAAACCATGGCAACCAAAACAACCGGCCGGACTGGGCACCTCGACGGCACAGCAGCGTACACAGAACCTGGGCGCTCAGAACCTGGGCGCTCCGAAGCTGGCCTCTCGATCGTGGTTCCGGTTTTCAACGAGGCTGAGGGCCTTGCGCGTTTCCACGATCAGCTGGTCGAGGTCGCGCGGAATTTGCGGCGAACGCGCGGACTTAACTGCGAAGTCGTCTACGTTGACGATGGCAGCCGCGATCAAACCTATGCGGTGGCGAGCGCGCTGCCGGCCGAGGTGCTCGATGTCCAGCTCATCTCGCTGTCGCGCAACTTCGGCAAGGAGGCTGCGCTGATGGCCGGCCTCGATCATGCCCGGCTCGGTGCCGTTCTGTTCATGGATGGCGACGGCCAGCATCCGCCAAGTCTGATCGAGCTGCTGGTCGGCCATTGGCTCGACGGCGGCTACGATGTGATCTACACCGCCAAGGCCCACCGCGAGAACGAGCCGGTGCTCCGCCGCTGGGGTGTTCGCGCGTTCTATGCGCTCATCAACTGGGGCGCGCGCCAGAAGATCCCGGAGGATGCCGGCGACTTCCGCCTGCTCTCCCCGCGCGCCGCCAACGCCCTGCGCCAGTTGCCCGAGCGCAACCGCTTCTTCAAGGGCTTGGCGAGCTGGATCGGATTCCGCCAGATTCGCGTCGATTACGAGCCGGCCAGGCGGCTGCATGGAACCACGACCTGGAACCTGCGCTCGCTGGTCGGACTTTCCATCGAAGGACTGACATCGTTCTCGGTGGCGCCGCTGCGTTTTGCCAGCATGCTCGGTCTCTTGCTTGCAGCCAGCGCGCTGATTTTCGGCGTCACGATATTGATCGAGGCATTTTTCTTTGGCGTCGCTGTGCCCGGGTATCCTTCGGTAGTTGTCGGCGTGATGGTGATCGGCGGGGTTCAGCTCGTCATGATCGGCGTCTTGGGCGAATACATCGGCAAGATTCTCTCCGAACTCAAAGCGCGCCCGGTGTATTTCGTCGCCCATCATAGCGTCAAGAGCGCGCAAGATCGCATTGCGGACCGCGCCAATGCCGCGCCCGCCCGGACGGCGGCGGAATGAGCAAGCTGCCGGCGCGAATTTGGCTGTGCGCCGACGACTACGGTATTTCTCCTTCGGTCAATGCCGCGATCCGCGATCTCCTCGCCCGCGGGCGGATTAACGCTACCTCCGTCATCGTGGTGGCGCCGAGCTTTCATCGCACCGAGGCGACCGCGCTCGATGCTCTCAACGCTCCCGCGCGCAGAATGGCCATCGGTTTGCACGTCACGCTGACCGCGCCGTTCCGGCCGCTGAGCGCGGGTTTTGCGCCCACCAACGCGGGCAGCTTTCTGCCGCTGGCGGCGACCTTCAAGTGCGCTTTCCTGCACAAGTTTGAGTACCAGCGGCTCTTGGTCGAGGTCACGGCCCAGCTCGATGCCTTTATCGCCGCCTTTGGCCGCGCGCCCGACTTTGTCGACGGCCACCAGCACGTTCAACTGTTGCCGCAAGTACGCGAGGCGGTGCTGACCGCGCTCAAGGCGAGTGCGCCGCATGCTTGGGTGCGGCAATGCGGGCGGGTGCTGCCGCTCCACCAACGCTTTGCCGATCGCAAGGGTCTCCTGCTCGATCTCATGAGCGCCAAGTTCCGCGCCCGTGCGATAGCGCTGGGCGTGCGCACCAATCCGGCTTTTGCCGGCACTTACGGTTTTTCTGTCGATGCGGATTTCACCGAACTATTCCCTAAATTTCTCCACCGTCTGCCGGAGAACGGCGTGGTGATGTGCCATCCCGGCTTGGTCGATGCGGAACTCAAGCGCCTCGACCCGCTGACCACTCTGCGCGAAAAGGAATACGCCTATTTCGCTGGCGAGAATTTTCCGGCTCTCCTCGCCGCGCATGGCGTAACGCTGGACTAGGGTGCGCATAAATCGTGCTTGTTGAGCTCGGCTTGCTCAGGGTCCGCTTACCACCCGATAGCAAACGGGTAGCGGACCTCTCGGCAGGTCCGAGAGGTACCGGGAGGCTCCATCGCGCCGCTGGCGGAGATAGCGGAAGGCCGGAGCTATATTGTGCAGGCGCGAAAGGTAAGGCACATTAAAATCGTAATAACGGGCTATCTTCGCAGTCGCGGGGTTCTGGAGACTGCCGTTTGTTGGGAGCCTAATATTGTGCGTGCCATCGTTTTGCTGGCCGGTTTGTGTTTTGCGGCCTTCGCGGCCGCGCAGACTATTGTCTTGCATGACCAGCCGCAGCCGTCGCTCTCGTTCGAGACAGTCAATCAATCCGAGCCGCCCGAGCCGCCTGCCACCGAACCGGCCACCGCGCCATCCATCGTGTCGCCGTCAGAGACGAAATATAAAGTCGCCAAGGAACTCATCGACAAGGTGCAGGAACATGCCGGGCGCAGAGAATACGCTAAGGCGATCGCGCTGATCACCGAGGCGCTGGCGACCGATAGCGGCAATGCCGAGCTCTATCGCTTTCGCGCGACCATACAATGTCGCGCCGCGAATTTAAAGCTCTGCCTGGAAGATGCCGGTAAAGCGATTGAGACCGATAAGGAATATGCGCCGGCTTATTTGTATCGCGGGCTGGTTCGCATCGACTCCGGTCAGCTCAAGGACGCGCTTTCCGATTGCGAGGCCACCATACGAATATGGCCCGAGCGTCCGCTGGGATACAATTGCAGGGGCCTCGCCAACAGGGAAATGCGTGACTTCTCCCGCGCCATCGCGGATTTCGACGAAGCCTTGAGCCGGGACGCAAAATTTGCCATCGCCCATTACAACAAAGGTCTCGCCTACGCGCTCCAGAACAAGCCTGACGAGGCGATTTCAAGCTTCTCGTCCGCCATCCAAATCAACGACAAATACGACGATTCCTTCGCCCAGCGCGGCAAGGCCCGTATCGGCAAAGGCGACGTGGCCGCCGCTCGGGCCGACTTCGGAAAGGCGTTGTCCCTGAATGGCCGCAACTTCACCGCCGCAGTGGGCATACAGGCGCTGCAGGTGGGAAAGGCGCTCGACACTCTGGCGGGAAAGAATTAGCCCGCCGATGCTTCGACGATTAGTCAACAGGCCTCGGCCTGGAAATTTTAAGAGAGATTGTCAGATGATGACCGCCCGAAAGAATTTCAAGCTCACCTGCCGCGCGGCGTTTGCAATATTTGCAATTGCGTTGGGCACGATGCCTGATCGGGCACGGGCGGCCAGTGTGACCGAGGTGAATTCGGGCCGGCCTGACCTGGCCGTGTTTCTGCTCAATGGAGGGATTCGGGGCGGAGAAACCTTGGCGCTCGAGGCTCTGCTCAGTAAGCTGCCGCCAAGCAAACCTGCCGCCATCATTCTGCACTCGCCGGGAGGCAATCTTCATGAGGGCATGAAACTCGGCCGCTTCTTCCATCGCGCCCGGATCGCCACGTTCGTGCTCGGCTATGGGGGAAGCTGCTATAGCGCTTGCGCCATAGCCTTTCTCGGAGGTCGCGATAGCGACCGCAGGCCAAGCCGAACCAAGATGACAGGCGGCAATCTCGGATTCCATCAATTCAACCGCGCTCGGAGTGCCGAGGAATCCGCCAAGAAATATACCAAGGCCGACATGGAGAATGAGTTCTTTGGGACACGCGCTGTTGCGCTGAGCATTATCGAGTATCTGTCCGACATCGGCGAGGACATGTCATTCTTGCATTTGATGCTGAAAGCGCCGGCCGCGAAAATGACCCTTCTCAGCAACGAAGATGCCGTCACCTATGGCATCCACGTGATGGACGAACGCAACGACCAGGTCATCGATTCGACCAACATCAGGGCACGTATCGAAGCGCGTTAGAGCATGATCCCGAAAAGTGGGAACCGGTTTTCGGATAAGATCATGCTCAAACAATAAGCTAGCGTCAGCACGGCAAGAAATGTTGGAGTCTGGTGGTTGTTTCGAAAACGGAGAGCGATGATGCCCAAGCAGGCAGCCGCGCCTGAACCACGGCGTTTTTTGCGGCCTACCATCGTCGCACCGGCGATTGATGCCCGCCGTTCCGATAGCCGTGCCGGCAAGTACCGTGCGCCTGTCGTGACGTGTGCGCTGGCTCTGGCGTTCGCAGCGATGATGACTGCGAACGCGCGCGCGGTCGATATCAAGGTCGTCGATGATTCTGACGGCAAGACGATCACAATTCTGCTGACCGGACAGATGATTACCGGCGACGCGCTCCGCGTACGCAGCTTCATCGGCAGCGTGGCGGCGTCAAAATCTATCATTATGCAGCTTGGCTTTGCCGGAGGCTCTCGCGACGATGCTATGTCGATCGGACGATTCCTCCACCAGGCGCGAATCCGCACGATTATTCCGGGCAAGGTTCGTTGCATTTCGCCGTGTCCGCTCGTGCTGGTTGGGGGACGCGACCCGGTCACGGGAAAACCGTCTTACATAAAATATTCGAGCTCTGAATTGGTGTTTTCGGGTGCCAGCACGAGCTTCCAGGATAAAGACTATACCGTCGCGGATCTCGACGGAGCGGTCGCCAATGCCCAGCGCATCATTCTCCAGATCGCAGACTATTTGCGTGACGTCGGCGCCGACATCAACATGCTGAAATACTATCAGTCGGCGGTGAAACAAACCGATATTCGATATATCACAAATGAACAAGCGCTCGACCTCGGCATCTCCGTCATGTTCGAGGAGACCGGTCAGGTGATTGCGCCGTCGAGGTCGCAGCCATGAATGGTGTGTCGTCAAACGACCTCGCCTGTATTCGACTTGCATCCATTGGGCTGCGGCCGCGCGTCAATAATACCAGTGGCAGCAATCACTGACTCATCTCCGTCACCCTGAGGTGCGAGCGAAGCGAGCCACCGCAAGTCGGCCTTGGCCGACTTGCGCATTGTAATTCCGATCTCGGGTAAACCCGAGATCGGTGGGTCGACGGCCGAGGTGTTGCAGCGTCGGGGCCGTTCATCCTTCGAGGGCCGCCATAGCGCGTCGAAGACGCGCGTTAACGCGCTTATGGCGGCCACCTCAGGATGACGGGTCAAACATTAACGCCGTTGGCATAACACCAAGTCTCTCAATTCGTCGTTCCGGCCGCGCCGCGATCCAAGTCGGCCTTGGCCGACTTGGAATGTCAAAAATCGCTCTCGGGTAAACCCGAGATCGGCGGCGAGAGCCGGAATCCATAACCACCGAATGTGATTATGGATTCCGGGTTCGCGGGCTAAAGCCCGCGCCCTGGAATGACGAAAAATTTATGCGTATTGGTTTGCGTTCATGCCCTAAACAAGACCCACACAACCAAAAGGCCGCCGTTGCCGGCGGCCTTTATTCAAGATCTGCGCGCGAGTGCGACGCCTTCAGATCACCACCACCTTGCTGCCGATCTTGACGCGCGCGTAGAGGTCGATCACGTCCTGATTGCGCATGCGAATGCAGCCGGACGATACTGCCGTGCCGATCGACCACGGCTCGTTCGATCCATGAATGCGATAGAGCGAGGAGCCCAGATACATGGCGCGCGCGCCGAGCGGATTTTCCGGCCCGCCCGCCATGAAGTGCGGCAAGTCCGGCCGGCGTGCCAGCATGTCTTCCGGCGGTATCCAGTCCGGCCATTCGCGCTTGGCGGATACTTGTTTCACGCCCGACCAGGTAAAGCCCGGACGCCCGACGCCGATGCCGTAACGCAGCGCGCGGCCGTCCTCCTGCACCAGAAAAAGGAAGCGATTGGGAGTATCGACAATGATCGTTCCCGGCTTTTCCGGCCCGTCATAAACGACGGTCTGCGGCAGGAATTTCGCATCGAGCGGCCGCCGCTCCGGTCGCGCCGCCTCGACGATCTCATCCGGCAGCCGCCGCGCCATTGCGCTGCGTTGCGGCGCCGATGGCGGAAATGCCTGGAACTGCGGTGTCGTGGGCGGTTGAAAACCGCCAAAAAGCGCCGCAAAGAAATCCGGCGGACCGCCGTTGAATACCAACTGCGCCGGTGTGGCGCTGCCGGCGCGGCTGGCTTGTTCAAGATTGAGCGGCAATGTCTGGGCGAGGACTGAAACATTGCCGATAACGCTCATGACCAGAGCGGTGAGGACGAGACGCTGCATTGACATTCTTACGACTCTTTATGTCTGCGGTTTCCCTCCCTCCGTCCCTTGGCGCGAACCGTACCGAGAAATCCAGACCTTTTAGTAAAAATCGTTGTTTGCATTTTCCGCGACCGGCGCATTTCATAATCCGCGCCGAGTTAGAGTTTATTTTGGATAAAAAAGTGAGAGTTCACGGTTAACAGAAGGTTTCATCACGCCAATCGCGCGTGCCACCTCGCCTCCGCGTGAACGCAACATTAAGCGCCGCCATCCTACAACCCAATGTGAAGCCGGGGACCGGGATGTCAGCGCAGCGTAAAGTCTTTCGCATTGAAGAGAGTGCGCATGCCGACGTGCGCGGCGCGATCATTGCGCCCACGCCGGACGATGAAGCGGCGCAGCGCCACCATGAGCTGATGACCGAAGTCATTGCGTTGCGCGCGCTGCTCCATCCGCGCTCACAGGCAAAAAAACAGACGCCTGAAATCTACGTCACGTCTGAAACTTGCAGCGAGCCTGTCTGCGAGGCGCCTGAATTCAAGAGCGAGCTTGATCTCATATACCGGGCTATCCGGCAGATCAAGCAGGACATGGGCGGACTTGAAGTCGGCGCCTTCATCAGCCCCAAGATAGAACGCGTCGGCCACGAGCTTGATGCGGTCATGGCCGGCACCGAGCAGGCGACCGAGAGTATTCTGAAATCCGCCGAGGACATCGATCAGATCGCGAGCAACCTGTCATCGTTGCTCAAGGGCGGCTATGAGCAGGGCCTGGCTCAGGATATGCGCGATCATGTGGTGCGGATCTTCGAGGCCTGCAATTTCCAGGATCTCACCGGTCAACGCATCAGCAAAGTGGTGGCAACGCTCAAATTCATCGAGGAGCACATCCTCCGCATGATGGAAATCTGGCGCAGCATCGAACAGATCGCACCGGTAGCGCCCGCGGCGAAAAGTAATGTCCGCGGCGAAAGTGGATTGCTCAATGGTCCAAAGCTCGCGGGCGATCCTGGTCATTCATCGCAGGCCGAGATCGACGCGCTCTTTAAATAGCAATGAGGCCGTCTCCTTCATGCCCGCGGCCGTCGAATCGCGGCAAAGCATCCAAGCGCGATGGCTGCAAAGCCTGCGGCCAGCGCAAGCGCATAGCCATCGGATACGTGCTCGGCCACGAACGCGAGCACAAACGGCGCGGCCGACTGCATGACCAGCGATGGGCCGGCGATCCGGCCGATCAGCCGGCCATAACCGGCCGCCCCGAACAGCGCGAGCGGGACCGCGCCGCGCGCAATCGTAATCAGCCCGTTCGCCACCCCGAACATCAATGCAAAGGCGCCTGCCGTCAACACCGAGAAGCCGCCCAAGGCCAGCAGCCCGAACGCCATGATCAGGAGCCCCACGGCGGCGCGTGCGATCATGAGCGGATGCGTGTTGCGGCCGAAAACAAGCTCGCAAATCCGCGCCGTGACCTGCGCAGGCCCAAACAGCATGCCGATCGCGACGACGGTCGCCGGCTCGATCCCGGAGCGGCCGAAGATCGCAAGCAGATGTGCCGAGAGCGCGGAGGGAACAAAGGCATAGGCCGCGAACGCGGCCGCGACCAGCATGAATATGATTCCCTTCGCTGGCGGCAGCGTAGCCGGTGGCGCCGCGGTTTTCTCTGACCGCGCAATGTCTGCGGCGCGGCTTTTCGGCAGCGCAAATGCGTGCAGCGGAGCGCACAGCAGCGCGAGTAGCGCGCCATACGCGAGATAGGCGCCTTGCCAGCCCACCGCGGCGATGAGGTAATACGTTGCCGGCCATCCCACCGTCGAGGCAAAGCCGCCGGCCAGCGTGAGCACGGTGATCGGCTTGCGGGCGGTCATGCCAAAAATGCGTCCCAGTGTCGCGAATGCGGGATCGTAGAGCGAGGCAGAGAGTCCGAGGCCCAGCACCAGCCAGACCGCGAGATAGGCAGCCGGGTTTTCGACCAGCGCCAGGCCGATAAGCCCGAGCGCGCCAACCAGCGAACCTGTGGTCATCACCACATGGCCGCCATAGCGGTCGATCGATCGGCCGACCAAGGGTGCCGCAAGCCCGGCGACGAACAGGCCGAGCGAGAGTCCAGCCATGGTGAAGGAGATCGACCAGCCGCGCTCGGCCGCGATCAGCGGCACCGTCAGCACCGGCGAATAGTAGATCGTCCCCCAGGCGACGATCTGCGTTACCCCGAGCACGGGTACGGCGCGCCAAGGACCGGACCAAGAGCCGGACCAAGGGCCGGAGAGCAGGTCGCGAATCGTTGGCATTCATCGTCCCCCTTTCCGGGGGAGGTTAATTCTTCTGTGCAGGCTAGTGCAGATTTCAGCTGGGTTGAATCGCTTCTCCTTCTCCGCTCGTCCCGGCGAAAGCGGGGACCCAGATGCAACTGCCGTCACCAGCAGGTGCAATGAGCAATTCTGGATTCCCGCTGTCGCGGGAATGAGCGGGAAGTCTGGATCGGTTGGGGTTGAATAGACTTTAGTCAATTGCAGCCTTGCTACGCCGCGATTTTCGTTTCGGTGAATGCTGGCACCTGCGCGGCAAAGCGGTCGAGCCAGGCCACGAGCTTCGGGTGATCTGCGCGCCAACTGCCCGGGAAGCGCAGGTCGCGGTGGCCAAGAAAGCAGGCAAGCGCGATATGTCCGACATTGGGCATCGCGCCGAGCGAAGGCGGATCGGCCTCGATCGCCGCGAGCCCGCGCTTGATCTTGTCGGCCTGGTAATCGACCCATTTCTGCACCTGATGCTCGGGCGGTCGCCAACGGCCTTCATACAGCACCAGGATCTGCGCATCGATCATGCCGTCGGCCAGCGCCTGCAGCCGCAGCGCGGCCAAGCGCGCGCCTGGCTCACGCGGAATAATTTTTCCGCCGCCGGCGCGATGGTCGAGATATTCCAGGATCACGCGCGAGTCATAGAGCGTGGAGCCGTCCTCGATCACCAGCACCGGAATCTTGCCGAGCGGATTTTGCCTTCGCACCGTGTCGGCGGGATCGTTGGTGTCGGCCTTCTCGATGCGGATTTCCGCGGAAAGGCCCAGCACGCTCGCGGCGATGCTGACCTTGCGGCCGAACGGCGAGGGTGGAGTCGAACGCAGGATCATCATGTGTGCACCTTCTGGAAAAAAAGCGATGCGGCCACAATGAGCCGCCATCGATCGCGCTCGGCGTCGTTCGCGAAAGAGTATGCCGCTCACCCGCTTGTCAAGCTCAGTCGGTGATCACGAGATTGACCGCCTTGGGGCCCTTGCCCTTCTTGTCAGGTTCAACATCGAAGCTGATGCGCTGTCCTTCGTTCAGCACTTTGAGCCCGGCCTGTTCGACCGCCGTGATGTGCACGAACACATCGCGTCCGCCATCGTCCGGCTTGATGAAGCCATAGCCGCGTTCGCCGTTGAAGAATTTGACCGTACCGGTCGTCGCCATCGGGAATCTCCTCACCCCGTGGTTGCTCCACTGCCGGCCCCCACGGCACGGCAGCTCGGCCGGACATTCGCAACGGGGAAAGCGTCAGCCGAAACGGCGTCAGTCACTCCGCCGGCCCCCAATGGAGGCGGAACGTCAAAGCCAGCGCCATAAGTTAGACGCAATGCAGCCCTGCTGGAAAGGGGGAGCCGTCTCTTTAGACGGTCTCGCCAGCGAGCCAATCGAGCTTTGTCCCGCCTTTTCCGTCGCACGAGAGCGCGGCCGCAAGCGCTGGCAGGAGGCGCGCCAGCTCTCCATGCAGCGTCCACGGCGGATTGACCACGATGAGACCCGCGCCCTGCAGTTTCGCCATGTCGTTGGCCATGTCGTTCGCCATGTCGGGTGCGGGCGCCACGTTAAGTTCTGCCCGCAGGATTTTCGCAATGCCGGTTCGCGCCAGGCGGCGGGCGAAGGCGGCAACCTCCGCCGGTTCTTTGATCGGATACCAGAGCAGGTAGATGCCGGTTGGCCATTTTCGGTGAGCGTTCTCCAGGCCTTGCGCCAGCCGGGTGAAATCATCGCCCTGCTCGAACGGCGGATCGACCAGTACCAATCCGCGGCGCTCCTTGGGCGGAACGTAGGCCGAAAGCGCGGTCCAGCCGTCAATGGCAAGCGTCTTGACGCGGACATCGCCGCGCAGATTGTTGGCGAGTGCGGTTCCCGCTCGCGGCTCGTGCTCGCAGGCAATGAGGCGATCCTGCCGCCGCAGGAATCGGCGTGCGAGCGCCGGCGAGCCTGGGTAGGTGGTGAGCCGATCGGGCGGATTGCAGGCGGCAATTGCATCGAGATAGGGCGCGAGCAGCGCGCGGATTTCCGCATCGAGGCGCGCGGCAAGCAGCCGGCCGATGCCGTCGCGCCATTCGCCGGTCTTGCCGGCTTCGATAGCGGCAAGATCATAGACGCCGGCGCCGGCGTGCGTGTCGATCACGCGAAATGGCGCCGGCTTGGCTTGCAGATGAAGCAGTACGCGGCACAAGATCGCATGCTTGCAGACGTCGGCAAAATTGCCGGCATGATAGGCATGGCGATAATTCATCGCTTACGATCTGCCATTGACCAAGAATCTAGCCCCCGCGCACCGGCGGCATGACCAGCTTGTCGCGCCGGCAGGTGCGGCGGTCGATCTGCTCGCAATCGCGGAAGCCGAAGTCCTTGTTCAGGCAGACGCGCACTTCGCTCAATCGCCTGGAATCGCAGGTGACGGCGATCCCGGTCGGTTTCAGCCCCGGATTGAATTTTACAAAGGCCGCCTCGACCTCGTCCGGCGTCACGTTCAGCGGCGATTTCAGATCGAGATAGTCCTGCGGAATTTTGACCAATGCGCGCGCCTTGCGCACGGTTTCGAAATACGCGCGCGCGGAGAGGCCCGAGCAGGTGCCGTGCTTATCCCATTCGTGGAACACCAGCCGCGGGCTCGGCATCAGGTCGAGCATGGAAGAAACGATCGTGCGGTCGAGCCGGGGCGCCGGCACCTGACAGAATTCGGGAAAGCCTTTTTCGTACTGCGGCCACAGGCCATGCACCACGAAGGAATAAGGCCGCGTGCCGCATTGCTCGCGCGCCTCCCGGCCGCGCTCGGCCGATGATTCACAGAACGAGGGCGACCACGAGAGCGCCAGTACATAGAAGTCGAATTGTCCCCGCTGGTTCTGCCGCCGGTCTTGCGCCGGCGCGTCATTGACCGAAGCCAAGCTGAGTGAAATCAAAAACAGGACGGCAAACGCCGCCGCACGCATCACAAGACCGACCATGATCGCCCCCCAAAGCACAGAAATTTGCCCGAAAGCTACACCATCGCAAAGAACATATCAAGAACAAAACAATAAATCAAGTCCAAGTCCGCATGATCGGCCCGGTATCGCCCCGCTCCCTTGAGCTGAATCAAGGCGGCACACGGTCGTGCGAATAGCCTGCCCCGGCAATTGTGGAACAGGCATCGCGGAGCAGTTCAATGCCGATGGATACTATTATTGTCGTCAGCGCCATCACGACAGCCTTCGTCCTGTTTGCGGTCGTGTTGCTGTGGGCCGATCTCCAGACACGCAGTCATAGCAAGTAAGGCCGCGATCTAACCCGCCGCGCTCATACGTATCTGCTCGTCGCCGAGCGGGCAGGCGGGTGATTACGGTTTTGCCATGCGGCAGGCGGGATTGTTCGCCCAGTTGCGATCGGCGCCGACCACGCACCACTGCACTCCCCAGCTCGCGCCGATCATGCCGCCATCTTCGATGATGGAATAATGCACCATCCGCCACTTTCCATCGGAGGTGAGCGCACGCGCGCTGCAGAACCGGCGCGGTATGGTGTTGCCGCCCCACGGCCGGAACGCGACTTCTCGGATTTTCTCGAACTGTACGATCTCCAAATCGGAAGCCCAGAACCGGCCTTCCTTGCGCGCGAAGCGCGATTGGATCAGGAACAGCGCGAACGGCCGATCGCACAGCGGCACCTCGCCATCGTAGTGCAGGCCGCCGAGCCCGGTATTCATTTCGAACCAATTGGCCGCATGCCCGCGGGTACTCCAGGCGCCGCTAAAGCTGCCAACCAGCAACGCCGCCAATGCCAAGCGCAGAACGCGCGCACAATTGCCCATGTCACTCCTCCACCGAACTGCCAGAACCAAGGCAGCATATGACATTCTAACACTGCGCGCACGCGATTTGCCGAATGATTTTCGCCTGATCGCAGCCGGACGGACCTCAAATAACCGGCCGGCGCCCGCAAATTTTTCCTCCCGCCAGCCGTCGGCCGGCCGCAACACAGATTGCGACTCAATTCCAAGATAATTTTTCGCGCCCCGATTCAACATTGCTGCAAATCATACTAACTTCGGCCCAAGTGATTCGCGGCGGGGGCGTTCGCGCATCACCGGAGGCCAAGGACCGGAGGCCAAAGAATGGCGGTTGCGGCACGCCGGCTCGAGGCTGTCGAAAACGTGTTCGGAATTCAGGCGGCCGGCCGCCTGCTGACTGAAATATTTGCACCCTGGGTGCAGGAGCTCGGGTTGTTGGTGGAAAGCATCGAGGCCACCCGCCCGCCCGGTGCGCCGGCGGATTGGCAGCCCGGCGCGGTGATGCGCCTGCCATTTTCCAGCAAGCTGTGCCGCGATGGCGGCGTGGTCTGCGGCCAGGCGCTGCTGGCGGCCGCCGATACCGCCATGGTGCTGGCCTGCTCGGCGGCGTGGAACGGCCACCGGCCCATGAGCGCCATCGACCAGACCATGCATTTCCTCCGGCCGGTGAACTTCGACCTGCTGGTGGATGCGCGCATCATTCGCGTCGGCCGCACCACCACCTTCGGCCGGGTGACACTCGCCAGCGCCGCCGACGGACGCCCCGTCGGCATGGTTTCCAGCGCCTACGCCATGCTGTAATTGACGTTTGATCGTCCCGCCGCGCGCGTCACATCCCCGTCAGTCGTATACCCGTCAATTGATATTCGGTGGTTGCTTCTTGGCGCGCGGCGCCGGTTCCGGCGTCACAAAGGGGCGGCCGTCGTAATAGATGTTATGGCGGCAGAAACCGCCGCGGCCCGACACCGACCACATGCACTGCTCGAAGGTGACGAAGGTGCACTGGGTACCGCCGCCACCCCGCCCGCCGTATTCGGCGCACCAGCGGTACGGGTCGGCCCGTGCCGTATCGACCGTCGATCCGATCGCCAGCAGGAACACAATTGCGAAAGCGCTGCGCATGCTCGCCTCCAATGGTTCGCCTCCAAAGATTTCGAGGCGCAAGATTGAGTACCGTTCCGCCGCCAACGCAAGCCAGGAGCGCGCAGCATCGCGCAAAATTGAACAGGCTTCGCGGTGCA
>CAZNSG010000121.1:0-41416 GCA_964575715.1 uncultured Hyphomicrobiales bacterium
TCGGCCACTCCCGCGAATCATTAGCTGATCCACGGAATCAGCCGCGCAATCGCTCGGCAAGATGTGTGAATATGACAGCCGTAAACACGGGGAGAGGGAAGTCACATCTTCACCGGATAGACCGGCTTCTCGCCCGCGAGCACGCGCGCCACGTCGCTGGCGCATTTGGTCTGCAGCTCTTCGAGCGCCTCCACCGAATAGAAGCCCGTGTGCGGCGTGAGAATCACATGGTCGCGGCCGAGCAAGGGCGAATCCTTCGCCAGCGGTTCGGCCGCGACCACATCCAGCGCGGCGCCGCCAATGTGACCGGAATCGAGCGCAGCGATGAGCGCCGCTTCGTCCACCAGCGGCCCGCGCGCGGTGTTGATCAGATAGGCGCCCTTCTTCATCTTGCGGAAGGCTTCCGCGTTGAACAGCCCGCGCGTCGCCGGCAGCAGCGGCGCATGGATCGAGACGAAATCCGACATCGCCAGCAAGGCATCGAAGCTGGCGTCCTCGACGGCGGCTTTCGCCAGCGCGTCCGGCGACACGTAGGGATCGTGGATCACCACGCGCAGCCCGAAGGCCTTGGCCTTGGGCGCGAGCGCGCGCGGAATGTTGCCGAAGCCGACGAGACCGAGCACGCGGCCGTCGAGCCGATGTAGCGGCACAAGCGGCGGCAATTCCCAGCGGCCAGCCTGCACCAGCTTGTTGGAGAGCGGGATTTTGCGCGCGAGCGCGAGCAGCAGCGCCATGGCGTGGTCGGACACCTCGCGCATGCAATAGTCCGGCACGTAAGTCACAATGATGCCGAGCGCCGCCGCCGCCGGAATGTCGATGTTGTCGACGCCAAGCCCGAAGCGGCCGATCACCTTGCAGCGCTTGAGTTGCTTGAGCAGATCGCCCGGTAATTTCGCATAAGTCACGAACACGGCGTCCGCCTCGCGCGCCACGGCGAGAATGTCCTCGGCCGAGGTGCTTTTCGCCATCCGCAGCTCGGGATCGAGCCGGGCAAGCGCGGCCTTCGCGGGATCGAGCGAGGGAAACGGACTGTCGGTGACGGCGATCAGCAGGCGGGGCATGGCGTCTTTCCCTTGTGAACACGCGCGGTGCTACGAGTCACCTCTCCCCGCAAGCGGGGAGAGCGTAGGCGACCTTCGGCCGCCGTTCTTTACATCAAGAACGCCAATGCAAAGCATCGGCTATGGAGCGAAGCGAGGCGGGTGAGGGGCCGTGCAATGCCCCTCACCCGGCTCGCCCTATCGGGCTCGCCACCCTCTCCCCGCCAAAGCGGGGAGAGGGAACTATTTGGCAAGCACTTCCGGGTTGATGCAATGGGGCGGCCGGCGTCCCTCGATGACTGCGAGTATATTGTCGACCACGATATGCGCCATGGCCTCGCGCAGTTCCTGCACGGCGCTCCCCAGATGCGGCGCGAGCACGACATTCGGCAGCTTGCGCAACGCGGGCGCGACATTCGGCTCGTGCTCGAACACATCGAGTCCGGCGCCGGCGATCTGCTTGCGCGCGAGCGCGCGCGTCAGCGCCGCTTCGTCGACCACCGCGCCGCGCGCGGTGTTGATCAAGAACGCGGTTTTTTTCATCATTTTCAATTCGCGCGCGCCGATCATGTGGCGCGTCTCGGCCTTAAGCGGCGGATGCAGCGATACGAAATCCGCTTCCGCCAGCAGCTTTTCCAAGGGCACGTAGACGATGCCGGCGTCGCGTTCCTCGCTCTCGGGCTTGCGCCGTGGAGTCCAATACAGCACCCGCATGGAGAAGCCGTGCGCGCGCCGCGCCACCGCCTTGCCGATGCGCCCGCCGCCGCCGACCAGTCCGAGCGTCTTGCCCCACACCCAGGAGCCGGCGAGATGATCGGACTGCGAGCCGGGAAAGCGCCCGGCGCGCACATAGCGGTCGCCTTCGAGCATGCGCCGCGCCACCGCCAGCATGAGCCCAAAGTTGATGTCGGCCGTGGCTTCCACCACCATGGGCGGGATCACGGAGACCACGATGCCGCGCTTGGTGGCCTCCGCCACATCGGTATTGTCGGGCGTGATCGACATGGAATTGACCGCGCGCAACTTCGGATTGGCCGCCAGCACGTCGCGATCGACCTTGTCGTGCAGGCGGGTGAACAGAATGTCGCATTGGCGCACGGCTGAGATGAGCGCGCGCTTGGCGATGATACGGCTGGAATCCGGATTGACCTTGACGCTGGCGACTTGCTTGAGCCGCGCGAGCGCGCTGGCGGCGATCGGCTGGGTGACAAAGATGCGCGGCCTGCTCATGCCATCCATCGTACCACGCCTGAGACGCCGTCGACCGCGACCTGCGCCCCGTCGGGGATCGTGGTGGTCGCGTCGAGCACGCCGAGCACCATGGGAATGCCGCGCTCGCGCGCGAGCGACGCCAGGTGCGATGTCGAACCGCCCAGTTCGGCCACCACGCCCGCGACCCGCGGTAAGATATGACTGAGCGCCGGCCCCGCCACGCGCGTGATCAGCACATCGCCGGGCGCAACGCGCGTGAGCTCGCATTCGCAATTGACCACGACCGCGCGGCCGGTCCCCCAGCCGATGCCGGCGGGATGGCCGTTGAGCTTGGGATGCTGCAGCCAGATTTCGTCCGGCACCTGGATAGGTTGCAGATGAAGCGGACGTGCTTGGAGTAATTTGACGCCGCTCTCGTCGGCCGCCCATTCGATCTCGACCGGCATGCCCAGGAGTTCTTCGCATTTTCGCAGCATGCGGCCGAGCGCGGTGGCCTCGCCGGGCGTCAGGCACGGCGCGCGCGCCAACTCCTTGGGCACCGCCTGGGCCGCGACTTGACCGCCAAGTTGCGTACCATGGCCGCAGGTATCGCGGTGATCCTTGCGGCCGGCGTCGATCTTGCGCACAAAACCCTGGCGGCTGAGCACGATGCGGTCGGGCACCACTTCGCCTTGCGCGATGGCGGAGCCGAGCCCCCAGGTGGCGGAGAGCAGCATGTTGCCCTCGGCGGTCATGCTCAAACCGCCGCCGGACGCGCGCGCGGCAACGAGCGGCTGGATCAGCACGGCCATCGCGGTGGCGGCCGGATTGAGATCGTGATTGGCCATGTAGCGGCGCGCGTTGGTGGTCCACAGCGCGGCCCAGCAGGCGCGCACGGCGGTCAGGAATTCAGTGTCGCTGCCGATACCGAGGAAGCTCTCGAACTGGCCGGCGAAGTTGGCGCCGGCGCGATCCTCGATCAAGGCGGAGGACCGCACCGCGCAAAGCCCAGGTGTTGCTTCGCGCATACCGTGCCACATCGTCAGCAGCGGCTCGGCGATCGCGGGCGCGATGGGCTGCTCGTAGAGGGCTAGCCGGACTTCCACCGACAGCCGCCGCTCCGCGCGCATGTCGGCCGAGCCGAATTGTTCCAGCGCACTCCCAAGCCCGAGCGCATCGATCTGCTGCCGGTAAGCCGCCGCCGTGAGACAAAAGCCGCCCGGCGTCGGTAAACCGGCGCGGCCGAGCAGCGCAAGATTCGCCGCCTTCGGCCCGACGATCTCTGGATCGGTGGCACGCGGGGTGGAGAGTGGGATTACGAAGTCGGTCATGGCAACTCAAATCTCACGCCGTGCCACAAGCTCGGCGCGCTCCTTCTCCCCGCTTGCGGGGAGAAGGTCGGGATGAGGGGGCATAACCAAACGCTCAGAATTGCGGAAAGGCCCCCTCACCCGACCTCGCTACGCTCGCATAGCCGATGCTTCGCATCGGCGTACTTGGTACAAAAGAACGGCGGCCGATGGCCGCCTATGCTCTCCCCGCAAGCGGGGAGAGGTTAAGGTCACCTCACATGATCGCCGTAGCCGGGAAGCGGATCGACCACCGTGATCTGCTTGACCGGGAAGTTGGAGATGATCTCGATCTCCTTCTTGTGCACGATCAGCATTTCCTCGATGCGCACGCCGTAGCGGAAGCGTTTGCCGTGCTGGGTCTCCAGCGCGAAGGTCATGCCTTCCTTGATCTCGACCGGATGATCGAGCGACCAGATACGGGAAATCACCGGCGGGTCGTATTGCGCCAGACCTAAGCCATGACCCCACAGGTTCGCCGCCGCCTGGTCTTCATCCTTGTAACCCCACGCTTCCTTGGCCGACGGCCATTTCATGGCGATCTCGCGCGTGGTGGTGCCGACCTTGACCGCCTCGATCGAGTCGTAGAGCCATTTGAGCGCGGTGGCGTAGGTGTCCTTCTGTTCCTTGGATGGCTCCTTGCCGACGCAATAGGTGCGGTAATAACAGGACTTGTAACCGTTCCACGTGAGCGCGGCCAAATCCATGAACACGATGTCGCCGGGCTGGATGATGCGGTCGGAGAAGTTGCGCCAGTTCGGCCAGGTGTTGGGACCGGATGAGACGATGACATCTTCCACATCCTCCATGCCGGGGATGTTGTAGAGATATTTCATCAGATGCGCGGTGACCTGGTTCTCGGTGATGCCGGGGCGCAGGAATTTCATGCATTCCCAATGGGTGGCATCGCCGATGGCGCCGACGATGCGCATGCATTCTTGTTCGTCCACATTCTTGACCGCGCGCGCATTCATCATCGGCGTCATGCCGTCGACCCAGTTGATCTTCTTGTCCTTGAAGATCTGGATCATGTTGATGTCGATGAAATCGACGCCGAGCTTTTGGCCGGCGACGCCGTGACGCTTCATCTCATAGACGATGGCGTCGGTGAATTTCTTCACCTGCTGTACCGAGGCGGGGCCGGCGGCGCCCTTGATCCAGGCGAATGAGTGACGGATGTTCTCCTTCGGCAGCCAGGGCGAATGGCGCTCGATTTGAAAGCCAAGATCGCCCTGCTCGAACAGCACCGGCTGACCGTCGCCGCACAACAGCGCGTAGCGCAGGCCCGGCTTGAGCCGGTTCCAGCCCGGCGTGAGCGTGCCGGTGAGATAGCGCACGTTCTCGTCGTACATGCACAGCACGGCGCCGAGCCCGGCCTTCTTCATCATCTGCCGCGCCCGCTCGGTGCGGTATTTCTTCAAGCGGTCCCAGTTGACGCGCTGCTGCCAGTCGAGTCCGGCGATGCCGAAATTTGCTGTACCCATCCCTATCCTCCCCGTGGCGCTTGAGCGCGCCCATGTTGCCCTTGATGGAAATCCTAGACTGCCTTTCCGTCCCGCGCTAGTCGACGGATTGCCAAGTGCCATTAGAATCGGCCGAGCGGAACACCGCTTCCAGCGCCGCAACCGTGTGCACAATGCCGGCATCGTCGATGTGGAACTTGCCCTGCCCAAGGGCCGCGCGCGCAAACGATTCCAGATTAGCCGCGACGTGGTTGACCGCCGGCAGATCGATCGTTTCCGGCTCGCCCTTCGGGCGATGGACCACAAGCCGCGTCTCGCTCGTGCTTTCGGCCCAGGCGTGCTCGCCGTAGATCGCGATGCGCCACACAAACGGCGTCTTGAGCGTGGTCGCGAGCGTGCCGGTCGCTCCATTGGCAAACTCGATCAGCGCGGCGGTGGTGTCGCCGGTGGGAAGTTTCAGCGCGCGCCCGGTCGAGAGCGCGCAGATGCGTTGCATGCTTCCGACGAGATAGCTGAAACAATCGAGCACATGGATGCCCATGCCGGTCATGCCGCCGGCTCTGCTCTCTTCCCGCGCGGTGCGCCAGTGCTCAGCCCCCTGCCCGGCCAGCCAGTCATGGCTGTAGTTGCCTTCCGCATGCATGATGGTGCCGAGCGTGCCGGCGTCGATGAGTTCGCGCAGCGCCTTGATCGAGGGCAGGAAGCGAAAATTCTGACCGACCCCTACCGTCACGCCCGCGCGCCGGCAGGCGGCGACCGCGGCTTGCGCATCGCGCTGCGATAAAGCAAAAGGCTTTTCGCAGCACACGTGCTTTCCGGCGGCGGCCGCGGCCTCCACCATGGCGCGATGCCTTGTATGCGGCGTCGCCAGCACGACCGCTTTGATTGCCGGATCGGCAAGCGCTTCTTCGTACGAAGTACCGATGGCAAGTCCGCGCTGGACAGCGAAATCGCGCACAAGTTCGGGCTCCAACGTTACCCCGCGCGCAAAGCGGATCAGCGTGCTGCCCTCAGCGGCCTCGACCAGCCGCTTCCCCCACCAGCCAAGCCCGATCATCGCGGCGTTGAGCATCGCGGCTTGCACTCAGTCACAGCGACGCTGGCGCGCCGGTCTGCTTGAGCGGATGGGCGCGCGCGATGGCATCATTCTCCAGACAGGCCGCGACGATGCGCTCCACCGTCGGGAAGGCTTTCAGACCAACATCGAAGAACGAAGAACCGACGGCCTGTCCGACCAGACAGAGATCGGCGATGGTGATGGCATCGCCATGGCAATAGCGCCCGGTGTCCTTGTCGCGCGCGAGCAGCGTTTCGAGCGTGCCCAAAGCCTCGGTCTGCCAATGGCGGACCCATTCGTGCATCTGGTCATGACTGAGCTTGAGCGTCTGCGTGAGATAATTGCGGATGCGCGGCACCGAGAGCGGATGGGCGTCGGACACGACGACCTGAGAAAGACCGCGCACCCGCGCGCGCCCGCGCACATCCTTCGGCAAAAGCGGCGGTTCCGGATAGGCCTCCTCCAGATATTCCATGATCGCCATGGACTGAAACAGCGGCGGCCCGCCATCGTCGAGCACGAGGGCGGGAATAAGCTTTTGCGGATTCACTGTCGTGTAATCGCCTCCGTGCTGATGGCCCTTGAGCAGGTCGACGTATTCCACTTCGGGGTTGATGCCTTTGAGGTTGAGCGCCATGCGCACGCGAAACGTCGCAATCGACCGCCAAAACGTATAAAGCTTCATTGCAATAACTCCTGCACGGTTACGGTTTGCTGCCGCCGGGATCGGCTTTGAGGCTCGCGGCCTCGACGCCCGCGATGGCGCAAACCTCGTCCTTGTCGGAGGTGTCGCCCGAGATGCCGACGGCGCCGATTATATCGCCGCTGGCATCCTTGATCAGCACGCCGCCGGGATTGGTCACCAGCCGGCCGCCGCTTGCCGCCGCAACGGCTGTATAGAACATCGGCGTGCTGGCAGCGCGCTCGAACAGCGTGCGCGAGCCAAAGCCCATTCCGAGTGCGCCCCAGGCTTTGCCGAAGGCAATGTCGAAACGCAGAATTCCGGAGCGGTCCTCGCGCTTGAAGGCAACCAGATGGCCGCCGGCATCGAGCACGGCGACGGTGAGCGGCGCGCAACTGGTTTCGCGGCCTTTCTTGAGCGCGGCATCGACAACGGTAGAAGCTTGAGCGAGGGTCAAAGGCATGGCGCTTCCTCTTAGAGCGAGATCAAATTAATTGGAATCGAAGAGCATTCCTAACATATTGCATTTGCGCATGATCTTTTCCGACCTTCCTTCGCCCGCCGAAGCGGGCTTCGCGAAGGCGGGAAACCGGTATCCACTTTTCGGGATCATGCGCTCGTGATGCATTGCGTTTCAGCGGCGCGCCCAGTAGGCGGAGATCAGTGAAATCTCCTCGCCGCCGGAGGTCTTGCGCTTGGCTTCCTCGTAGCAGGCGAGCGAGCGCTCCACCAGCGGCAGCTCAACGCCGCGCGCCTTGCCCTCCGCGATCATCGCACGCATGTCCTTGAGTGCGCTGTCGAGGTCGAAGGTGACGGCACCGGTATCTGTGCCCTTGAGCTTGGCAGCGATTGCCGCCCCGCGCACCTTGAGCACATTCGGGCCGCCGGAGGTGTCGCTGATCAAATCCATCAGCCGTGCCGGATCCATGTTGACATCCCGGCAAAGCGCCAGCGCCTCGCCGAGCGCCTGCCAATAGACCATCAGCGGCAGATTGATGGTGAACTTCATGAGCGCGCCGGTGCCGACCGGCCCGCAATGCTCGACGCGCCGGCAGAGCTGATCGAGGATCGGCCTGGAGCGGGTAAAATCGGCCTCTTCCGCGCCCACCAGCCCGAGCAGCTTGCCCCCCCGCGCCGGGCCGACCGAACCGCCGACCGGGCATTCGACAAAGGCCGCGCCCTTGGCGCGAACCTTTTCGGCCAGCGCGGTTTCGGTTTCCGGCCGCACCGTGCTCATTTCGATGATGAGCTTGCCCTTGATATTGCCGGCAAGCAGCCCTTGCGGCCCGCCATAGACCGCATCGATCGCAGCAGCATCGGTCAAAATAGAGATGATGACTTCAGCCGTATTGGCGAGCTCAGCGGGAGTCTTGGCGGCCTTGACGCCGAGCGCCGCAAGCGGCTTGGCCTTGTCGGCCGAGCGGTTCCACACCGTCACCTGATGCCCGGCTTCCACCAGATGCGCGGCTATGGCCGCGCCCATCTTGCCGACACCCGCCAGTCCGATCTGCATCATGATCTCCCTTTTGTCATGCCCGCGACGATAGGCGATCCCAGCGCGGCAAGAAAGTCGACCTTCGCCATAGGTTGAGCTTGGCGCCGGCCGGACGATGGTCTTAAGTGACGGGCTGCTCAAAATCAAAATACAATATGCAATCGTAAAATTGAACGGAGAGTGCGGAATGAGCGCGGCAAAAGCAAAAGGCACCATCGGCATCGTGGGCCTCGGCATCATGGGCGGCGCGTTTGCCAAAAATCTCGCCGCCGCCGGCTGGCGCGTGGTCGGCTATGACACCGATCCGGCGCGCGGCCGGGCCATGGCCAAGCTCGGCGTCGAGATCGCAAACAGCGTCGGCGCGCTCGCCGCCAAGGTTCCGACCATCATGACCAGCCTGCCCAAGCCAAAGGCGCTCGAACTTACGGTCAAAGCCATCGTCGCTGCGCGGCTGCCGCGCCGCGTCGTGGTGGAGGCCTCCACCTTCACGCTGGCGGACAAGGAGAAAGCTGAGCGCGCGCTGCGCAAAGGTGGACATATCATGCTCGACACGCCGGTGAGCGGCACCGGCTCGCAAGCGCAAACCAAGGATCTGGTGTTCTATGCCAGCGGGGATTCCAAATGCATCGCCAGGCTCAAGCCGCTGTTCGCCGACTTCGGCCGCAAAGTTTATGACGTGGGAAAATTCGGCAACGGCAGCCGGATGAAGTACGTGGCGAACCTGCTGGTCGCCATCAACAACGTGGCGTCGGCCGAAGCCATGGTGCTCGGCATGAAGGCCGGTCTCGATCCGAAAATGATTTTTGACATGATCTCAAGCGGGGCGGGAAACTCGCGCGTGTTCGAATTGCGCGCGCCGATGATGGTCGAGGGCCGGTACGATGAAGCCACCATGAAATGCTCGGTGTGGCAGAAGGACATGGACGTGATCGGCGCCTACGCGAAGGAGATGCGCGTGCCCACGCCGCTGTTCAATGCCACCTTGCCGATTTACGCAGCGGCGCTCAAACAGGGGCACGGCGACGAAGACACGGCCGCCGTTTGCGCGGTACTGGAGTCGATGGCCCATCTCAAGCGTAAGCGGCGTGCAGGGCAATAAAACAGAATAACACTGAGCGTAGACGGCAATCACTTTACTTACCTCCCCCTGCAAGGGGGAGGTCGGTTTGCGTCAGCAAACCGGGTGGGGGTCAAAAGCGGCGCAACAAATCGATTCTGTAATGACCCCCACCCTAACCCTCCCCCTTTCAGGGGGAGGGAACGATGTCGGAGGTTGGCTCAAAGCCGCACTAGTCACCAAACGCGCGGCGTGCAAAAATTTCCTTGCCCTTGGTGGGGAAAAAAAATTCAGGGAGGGTTCGATGGCACTAGCGGGAAGCGCTGCGGCTGTCGCCGCCGGCAAGACGCATCGGCAGCGCAGCGAAGTGCGCGACGGCATGCGCATCGACTGGGATGTGCCGATCGTGATGGACGATGGGCTGGTGCTGCGCGCCGATGTGTTTCGCCCCGTAAAAGATGGCCGCTATCCGGTGATCCTTTCGTATGGTCCCTATGCCAAGGGCCTTGCCTTCCAGGAAGGCTACCCAAGCGCCTGGCAGCGCATGGCGCAAAAACATCCCGATGTGACCGCCAACTCCAGCAACCTCTACCAGAACTGGGAGGTGGTCGATCCGGAAAAATGGGTGCCGCATAACTATGCCTGCGTGCGGGTCGATTCCCGCGGCTGCGGCTGCTCGCCCGGATTTATCGATCACTTCTCGCCGCGTGAAACCAAGGACTTCTACATCAGCATCGAATGGGCGGGCGTGCAGCCCTGGTCGAACGGCAAGGTCGGGCTCAACGGCATCTCCTATTACGGCATCAATCAATGGCAGGTGGCGACGGCCCAGCCGCCGCATCTTGCCGCCATGTGCATCTGGGAGGGTGCCGCCGACTGGTACCGCGACATGACCCACCATGGCGGCATCGTCTGCACGTTCTGGGAAAACTGGTACGACATGCAGGTCAAGACCGTGCAGTATGGCACGGGTGAACGCGGAAGACGCAGCCCCGTGCATGGCGAACTGGTGTGCGGTCCCGAAATCTTGCCGGACTCGCAACTGGCAAAGAACCGCAGTGCCTTCGGCGACGCCATTCGCGCCCATCCGCTCGACGACGACTATCACAAGGCGCGCTCGCCGATCTGGTCCAAGGTCAAGACGCCGCTGTTTTCCGCCGCCAATTGGGGCGGCCAGCCGCTGCACCCGCGCGGCAACTTTGAGGGCTTCGTGCGCGCCGCGGCCAAGGACAAATGGCTCGAAGTGCACGGCATCGAGCACTGGACGCATTTCTACACCGACTATGGCCGCGAACAGCAATTGCGTTTCTTCGATCATTTCCTGCACGGCAAGAAGAACGGCTGGGATCGGGAGCCGCGCGTGCGCCTGCAGGTGCGCCACATCGACAAATTTGTCGAACGGAACGAGAATGAGTGGCCGCTCAAGCGCACCAAATGGACCAAGCTGCATCTCGATCCGTCGGACGGATCGCTGAGCGACAAACGCACCGCCGGAAAATCGAGCATCAGCTTCGAGGCCATGGGCGATGGCGTGACATTTCTTTCCGCGCCGCTGCCAAAGGAAACCGAGATCACCGGACCCTCGGCGCTAAAGCTGTTCGCCTCCTCCTCCACCAAGGATGCGGATATCTTTGCCGTGCTGCGCGTGTTCACCGGCGACCTCAAGGAGGTCGTGTTCCAGGGTGCGATCGATCCGCACACCCCGGTCGCGCAGGGCTGGCTGCGCGCCTCCCACCGCAGGCTCGACAAGAAGCTCTCGACGCCGTATCGGCCCTATCACACCCACGATCAGCAACAGCCGCTCAAGCAGGGCGAAGTGGCCGAACTCGATGTCGAGATCTGGCCGACCTGCATCGTCGTGCCGGCGGGGCACCGCATTGGCCTGACCATCCGCGGCAAGGACTACGAATACGCCGGGCCGAGCGGCGGGAAACTCTCGAACTTCAAGAACGAGCTCAAGGGCTGTGGACCGTTCCTGCATAACGACCCGCTCGACCGGCCAAGCGAAATATTCGGCGGCGTCACCACCTTGCATTTCGGCGGCGGCCGCGAGCCCTGTCTGCTGCTGCCGGTGATCCCCTCGGCTCGCTCTACCACCCGTCCGCGCGCCCGGAACCGATGAAAATTGCGGCAACAATTCGTCCCGACTATCCGCCAAGGGAGTAGCCGCGGAGCAAGATTCAAGTCATGCTGGAGCAATCCATAGCGCTCAAAAACCCCAAGCACCCTAATGATCCAAAATGAAGACAGTGGAGGAAGAGACTATGACAATGCATCGTCGTAAAGTCCTGAAAGGAATTGCTGCGTCGGGCGCGAGCCTGGCCGTACTCAAAGCGCCGCATGCGCAAGCGCAGACCGGGCCGATCCGGATCGGCTTCCTGACCATCAAGACCGGCCCGTTGGCCTCGGGCGGCTTTCAGATGGAGCAGGGACTGACCGTGTTCCTCAAGGAACGCAACAACATGCTCGCTGGCCGTCCGGTGGAGCTGCACACCGCCGATACCGCCGCCAATCCGGCGCAGGCACGCACCAAGACGCAGGAACTGGTCGAGCGCTTGAACGTGCAGGTATTGATCGGCCCGCTTGCCGCTTTCGAGGCGCTCGCGATCGACGATTACATCCGCTCGTCGCAGACACCGATCCTCACGGTGGCCGGCGCCGAGGACATGACCCAGCGCAAGCCCAACCCGTGGCTCGTGCGTCCGAGCAGCACGTCGGCGCAGCCGAGCCATCCAGTTGGCGATTATGCGGCGAAGGATCTCAAGTTGAAGCGCGTCGCCACCATCGCCGACGACTTTGCCTTCGGATGGGAGAACGCCGCCGGGTTCCAGCGCGTGTTCGAGGACAACGGCGGCAAGGTCGTGCAAAAACTGTTTTCGCCATTGAACGCCCCCGACTACGGCACCTACATCGCGCAGTTCAAGCCGAACCTGGATGCGATCTACACCGGCCACGCCGGCGCGAACGGACTCAAGTTCATCAAGCAGCTGCGGGAATACGGCAGCAAGGTTCAGATCCTCGGCGGCTTTACGCCGGTCGACGAATCGCTCTTGCAGCAGATGGGCCCAGAAGCGCTCGGCGCGATCACCGGCAATTGGTATTCGGCCCAGCTTGATTTCCCGATCAACAAGACGTTCGTCGCCGCGATCCAGCGTGACTACAAGGTCGATCCCGGCGTGTATGCCGCCGAAACTTATCTGTGCGGCGAGGTGCTCGAACACGCGCTCAAGCAGATCGGCGGCAAGATCGAGGACAAGCCAGCGTTCATGAAAGCATTGAAAGGCGCCAATGTGCCCAATACCTTACGCGGGCCGGTAAAGTTCGACGAATTCGGCAATGTCGTTGGGAACATCTACATCCGCAAAGTCGAGAAGAAGGGCGACAAGTACGTCAATGCGGTGGTCAAGACTTATCCGAATGTGAGCCAATTCTGGACCTACAAGCAGGACGAGTTCCTGAAGAATCCAGTTTACTCACGCGACTTCCCGCCGGCGAAAAATCTTGAAAACTGAAAGTCGCCAACGTCGCTGCGCTCAAGCCGTCACCCTGAGGTGCGAGCCAACGGGTCCGGCCTTTGGCCGGCCCGATGGTAAACTCCGCGAGCCTCGAAGGGTGACGGCATCGCAAGTCGGGTTTACCCGACTTGCGCACTTATTATGCCGATCGTGGGTAAACCCAAGATCGGTGGCCGTTCATCCTTCGAGGCCCGGCTTCGCCGGGCACCTCAGGATGACGGGTCAAGCCCAGAGTTAGTTGAACGATGCAGGGGCAGTTCTGGATCATCCAGACGCTGAACAGCGTGGCCTTTGGCGGCCTGCTGTTCTTGCTGTCTTCGGGCTTCTCGCTGATTTTCGGTTTAATGCGAATTCCGAACCTGGCCCACGGCGCGTTCTTCATGCTGGGGTCCTATTTCGGCTACAGCCTGCTGGTTCGCGGCATGAATTTCTGGGCCACCGCGCTGATTGGAGGTCTTGCGGTCGGCCTGCTCGGCGTCGCGATCGAGCGGTTCATCATCCATCCGAACGGCCGCATTCTGCGCGCCATCGGCTGGTTCCTCAATGTGGTGATCTTCCGCCCGCTGCATGTGAACGCATTCGACGCCTTCTGGCGCGGCTTGGTCGCGCGATTTCGCGGCCTGGCCGGCAACGAGCAAGGCCAGGTGCTGATGACGCTCGGCGTTTCCTTCATCGTCGCCGACGTCTGCCTGTTGATTTGGACCGGCGATCCGATGACGCTGCCCGCGCCGGAAGCGTTGCGCCGCCCTATGTTTGTCGCGGGCTATGCCTTTCCGACCTACCGCTTGGTCGTGCTTGGCATCGCGCTGGTGGCCGCGGTCGGTCTCTATCTATTGATGGAGCGCACGCGGCTCGGCGCCATGATCCGCGCCGGCGTCGACGACCGCGAGATGGCGCGTGGCTGCGGCATTCCGGTGTCGCGGCTGTTCACGACGATATTCCTGCTCGGTGCGACGCTTGCCGGCATTGGCGGTGTATTGGGCGGGCCGATCCTCAACGCCTATCCGGGTCTCGATACCGACATGCTGCCGCTGGCGCTCATTGTCGTCATCCTCGGCGGTGCCGGTTCGCTCCTGGGCGCATTTGTCGGCAGTTTCGTCGTCGGATTTCTCTATAATTTCGGCATCGCGCTGGTGCCGGATCTCGCCTATTTCGTGCTGTTCCTTCCGATGGTGCTCGTGCTTGTGTTCCTGCCGCAGGGGCTGTTCGGTAGAGTGCAATTGTGAAACGCGCCTCCTTCGTTGCACTTATCATAGTGACCGTCGCTCTATTGGCGGTGCCATGGGCTATCGGCGGCGATTTCTACATCAACATGGCCAGCCAAGTGCTGATCTACGCGCTGTTCGCGCTCAGCATCAACTTGATGCTCGGTTACGGCGGGATGGTGTCGCTTGGCCACGCCGCCTACCTCGGTGTCGCCGGCTATACCTGCATCCTGCTTGTGACGGCGGGTTATAATCAATTGACCGCCGCCGTTATCGCCGTGCTGTTCTCGACCGCCTTCGCCGGCCTATTCGGGGTGCTGTCGCTGCGCGCGCCAGGTCTCGGATTCATCATGATCACGCTCGCGATCGGTCAGATCGTATGGGGAATCGCTTACCGTGCGAATGATCTCACTGGCGGAGACAACGGCATGACTTTTCCCGCCCGGCCCATGCCATTCGGCATCGATATTCGGGATGCCAAAAGCTTCTATTATTTCACTTTGATCGTGTTCGCGATCGCGTTCTTTTTCCTATGGCGATTTTCGCGTTCGCCGTTCGGCGCCAGCCTCGTGGGCACCAAGGACCAGCCGCGGCGCATGCGAATGCTCGGGCATAATGTGTGGCTCATTCAGCTGCTCACATTCGTCATGGCCGGATTCTGGGGCTCGGTCGCGAGCATTCTTTATGTCTATTATAATCTGTTTCTCAGTCCGCATGCGCTCGCATTACAGCAGTCGGCCGAGATTTTGCTGATGGCGATCCTCGGCGGCGCCACTTCGCTCACCGGTCCGATTGTCGGCGCCGCGATCATCACGCTCATCAAGAACGTGATCAGCACTTATGTCGAACGCTGGAACACATTACTCGGTGGCATCTTCGTGATTGTAATCATATTCATGCCTTACGGCCTCGTCCCCGGCTGCAAACAATTGTGGCACTGGCTGCAATCCAGGCGGAAGGACCGCGCGCCGCAGCGTAACGCCGCGTCGGAGCCGGTTGCATGACCACGCCCGCGCTCGAAGTCACCGGGTTGAACAAGCATTTCGGCGGCCTGCCGGCGACCAAGGACGTCTCGTTCCAGGTGATGCCGGGCGAGCGCCGCCTGATCATCGGCCCCAACGGCGCCGGCAAGACCACCATATTCAATCTCGTGACCGGAGATTTGCGACCTGACAGCGGCTCGGTGAAGCTGTTCGGGCGGGAATTGTCGGGCATCCCGACGCAGGCGCGGGTGCATCTTGGTCTCGCCCGCACCTATCAAATCTTGACATTGTTTCCGCGCGAGACGCTGATCCATAACGTGGTGCTCGCGCTGCTCGGGCTCAAGCCGCTGCGCTGGAACCCATGGACCTTCCTGACCGGTCATAGCGAAATTTATGTCGCCGCGCGCGCGGCGCTGGCGCGGGTGGGACTTGGCGAAAGCGCCGATCGTGTCGTTGCGGAAACCTCCTACGGCGAGCGGCGGCGTCTGGAGCTTGCCATGGCGTTGGCGCAAAAGCCAAAATTGCTCATGCTTGACGAGCCGCTTGCCGGCCTCTCGCAGGAAGAACGCCAGACCGTGCGCGAACTGCTCGATGAAATTCCGCGCGACGTGACCATCGTCATGATCGAGCATGACATGGATACGGCGCTGGCCTTCGCCGAGCGCATTACGGTGCTGCACTACGGCGAAGTCATTGTCGAAGGAACACGCGCGGAAGTCGTCGCCGACCCGCGCACGCGCGAGGTCTATCTTGGTGACTGAGGTTTTGCAGCTCTCCGGCATCGATGCCTATTACGGCGACAGCCACGTGCTGCACGGCATCGGATTTGCACTGCAGCCGGGCCGATTGCTCGGCCTGCTCGGCCGCAACGGTGCCGGCAAAACCACCTGCATGAACACGATCATGGGATTTTTGAAGCCACGCCAGGGTTCGATCGCGTTGTTTGGCGAGCCGATCGCGGGCCTTGCCCCGGAAAACATCGCGCGCAAGGGCGTCTGCCTGGTGCCGCAGGGACGGCGCATGTTCCGCACTCTCACGGTGAAGGAAAATTTGATGGTGGCTGCGCAGCCGGTCAAGCAGGGCAGCAGCCGGGGTTGGAACTTTGACCGCGTCTATGAATTGTTCCCGCAATTGCAAGAGCGCGCGGCGCAGCTCGCGGGTTCGCTCTCCGGCGGCGAGCAGCAGATGCTCGCGATCGGCCGCGCGCTGATGGGAAATCCGCGCGTGCTGCTGATGGACGAGCCGTCGGAGGGTCTGGCGCCGCAAATCGTCGCCGAGGTCGGCCGCACCATCGCCCAGCTCAAGGCCGATGGGCTCTCGATCATCCTGGTCGAGCAGAACATCAAGCTCACGCTCAACCTCGCCGACGACATTGTGATCATCAACACCGGCCGCGTCGTCTTCTCCGGGCCTGCCAACCAGATCAAGATCGACGATGCCATGGTGGCGCAGCATCTTGGCGTATTCTGAATCATCATCGCGGGAAGGACGAAACTAAAATGGCGGACATGTGGAACAAGTACGAACCGACGGCGGCGCGCAAACGCACGCGGCCTGGACGCGAAATCCGGCCCCAGAGCATCACCATCGATTTCCATTCGCATGTCGCGGTGCCGGCGGCGGCCGCACTCGTCCAGCCGCATCTCGATGCCGCCGCCGATCCGCTCTCCTATTTCGCCTCGGCCGATACCAAGGCGCTCAACCAACAGCAGGGAGCCGATATCCGTGCGCGCATCAGCCAGCATGATGAGCGGCTGCGCGATCTCGACGCCATGGGCATCGATCTGCAAGTTGCGCTGCCGCCGCCGCCGCAGTGCTACTACACCGTGCCGCTCGACATCGCGGTCAAGGCCGCCCGCATGATCAACGACGGCATTGCCGAATATGTCGCCAAAAAACCCGACCGCTTTGTCGGCTTCGCCACCGTTCCGATGCCCGACGGCAACGAGGCCGCCAAAGAGCTCGAACGCAGCATGAAATCGCTAAAATTCAAGGGTGTGCAAATCCTCACCAACGTAGCCGGCAAGGAATTGTCCGATCCGGCGTTTGCGCCATTCTGGAAAAAGGCCGAGGAGCTGGACGCGATTGTCGTGATCCATCCCAATGGCTTCACCGAGGCCAAGCGCTTTTCGCGTTTCTATTTCAACAATGTCATCGGCAATCCGCTCGAGACCACAATCGCGCTGCATTATCTGATCTTCGATGGCGTACTCGAACGCCACCCAAAATTGAAAATCTTCGCCGTGCATGGCGGCGGCTATCTCGGCGCCTACTGGGGCCGCATCGATCACGCCTGGGGCGCGCGCTCGGATTGCCACGTCGATCTGCCCAAGCCGCCCAGCACGTATTTGAAGAAGATCTACTTCGATACTGTGGTCTTCACGCCCGATCAGCTCGCGGCGCTGGTGAACACCTTCGGTGCCGACCACGTGCTGATGGGCACCGACTATCCCTTCGACATGGCCGACTACGATCCGGTCGAGCATGTGGTGTCGAGCGGGTTCGATGCCGCGACCACCGCGGCCATCGTGGGCGGCAACGCAAAGAAACTGCTGGGGATTTGATTGGTAGGCGGTCATTCCGGGGCGCCGCGCAGCGGCGAACCCGGAATCCATATTCACAAGTGGTGATTATGGATTCCGGGCCCGCGAGCTTCGCTCGCGTCCCGGAATGACCGTTAGACATGAAGAAAATCCAGCACCGCGGTCTCGGCAAGCACCGCCTGTGCGGTGCTGTGACGCTGCGAGCGCGCGCGCTCTTCCGCGGTCTGGGTTGCCTGCAGATAGGCGCCGAGGTGGCGCGCGCGCTCGATGATGCGCCGGCCGACCGGCAGCCGCTCGGCCTCAAAGCGCTGGAGCGCCGCCGCCACGTCCCGCTCGGCCGAAAGCGCCGCAACCAGGGCCGCAGCATCGTCCGCCGCCTTGGCGACGCCCGCCGCCACATGCGGCCGCGCGACAAAGGCCGCGTCCCCGATGATGGCGACGCGGCCAAACGCCATACGCGGCGTCGCAAGGTCGTAGATCGGCTGCAATATCGGACCCTGGATCAACCGTGCGACCGCGAGCAACTGCGGCGCGACCAGGCGCTCCGCATCGGCGCGCATCTCGACGATGGCTTCACGCCGGATCAGCGGCGGCGGGATCGAGATCGCATGGGTGACGCCGGTCTCGTCGGTGAGCAGCCACTGCAGCTTGGATTTTTCTTCGGCGGGCCGATACCAGACGATGTTGTAGCGCCGATGGCCGGGACGCAGGTCCTCATCGGCGCCGGTGACGGGATAGCCCAAAAACTGCTCGCCGGGCGGCAGGCAGAACGACATATAGTTGAACAGCTCGCGGTGAGTGGCCGGCGGAAAGCTCTCCTCCGCTATCAGCGCGCGCCAGGCGGCATAGCCGGAGTAGAGTGGCGCGATATCCGGCAGGCACTGCTGGCGCACGGTCGAGCGGATGCCATCGGCGCCGATCAGCAGATCGGCTTCTGCGGTCGAGCCATCGCTGAATTGAATGGTGACTGCGCGCGCGTCCTGCGCGAAGCGCGCAAGTCCCTTGCCGCGGTGATAGAGTGCGGGCGGAAACGCATCGCGCAGCTTGCGGTACACGCGCTCCCAGGCGGTAAGCACCTGCGGGCATTCGCAGGTATGCAGCAGCCGGCCCGAGGCCTCGTACATCTTGCGCGTGGTGATCTCCACGCCGAGCCCGGCGGTGTCGAGCCCTAACCGCCGCAGCCGCTCGATCAGCTCCGGCTGCGCGACGATGCCGGCGCCGCGGCCGGCAAGCTCGCTCTCGACGCGCTCATAGACATCGACCTCCCAGCCATGCTGGCGCAGCAACAACCCGGCCAGGAGCCCGCTCACCGATCCGCCGATGACCGCGGCCCGGCCCGCTTTGGAATTTCCACCGACCATTCCTACCGCCCGGCAAATCCGTGATAATGTGCGTCACAACTTTGGAGGCTACCCATGGCTCTCACCATGTTGGACAATAAGGCGGTGCAAGAAGACCGCGGCGAATGGCCGGCCGAGATCAAGGCCGAATTCGAGCGTGAAAACAAGCAGCCCAATGGCTGCGTCGGCACGCAGCTGCTGTCGGAGAACGAAAAGGTGCGGGTATGGATCATCCGGCTTGCGCCGGGCGAGCGGGTCGGTTTCCACCGCCATGTGCTGGATTATTTCTGGACTTCGGTCAACGGCGGCCGCGGACGCCAGCATCTGATGGACGGCACCACGGTCGAACACAGCTACTATCCGGGCGAGACCAGGCACGAGACCTATGGGCCCGGCCAGTGCAAGGTGCATGATCTGACCAATCTCGGCGACAAGGAGATGATCTTCAACACCATCGAATTCCTTGACAGCGCCAACAAGCCGCTGCCGATTCCCGACAGCGTGCGGCTCAAGGCCGCCTGACGTTCTGATAGCCGTATTTGCCGAAGCACGGGCCATTTCGGGAATGCATCGATAGCGTCCCCGAACATGGCGACGTTGATCGAGGGGCATGGACTCATAGTCGCTTAGGCCAAGTATCGCGTAGGCCAAGTATCGCGTAGGCCAAGTCCGGAGGCCGTCAGTGCCGCTGTCGAAGGTCTGCTATCGGGGGCAGTCCGGAAAACATATGCTCACTTCGAGATTTAGCGGTTTTGACCCATTTCGACAATCTCGCCCAACGAGAAAAGTGTCGCCTTGGTCTGAGTTCGCCAGCCTATTGACCGCGAAAATCAATGTGGGCAGACCGGGGCGCTAGAGCCGAACGGACTTGAGGTGTTCATGGCCGTATTTCACTTAGGTGGTGCACCACCGTTCTGATTGCTGTTGTCGGATGAGCCCAACAACCAATATAATAAAAATTTGATTAGTGTCAGTTCAGGGGGAGGGAGCAATGAAATTACTTGCCATGGCATTCGCATCGGCGCTGCTGGCGGTGGGCACGTCAATGGGGTCAGCCGTTGCTCAGTTACAGATAGAGTATGAGTGGTGCACCGGCAGGAATAATGCACCAGGTTGGAAAATCAGCGCCTGCACGACGGTAATCTGGTTCAACGATAAGGACGCCATAGTCTTCTACAACCGTGGTGTTGCCTATCACGACAAGAAATACTTGGACCACGCGATAGCAGATTTTACTCAGGCGATCCGGCTCAATCCTAACTATACCGACGCCTTCTACTACCGCGGTGACGCCTATCACAAAAAGAATGATCTTGGCCGCGCGATCGAGGACTATGATCAGGTAATCGGGCTCGATCCGAAGAACGCAGCCGCCTTCTTCAACCGCGGCAACGCGTACCGGAGCAAGGGGGATTACGACCGAGCGATTGCGGACTACGGTAAGGCGATTGATTCCGGGCGTAAAACGGCCGATGTCTATTTCAATCGCGGTATTGCATACGAACGCAAACTCCAACATCAACCCGCGATCGTTAATTACACTGCGGCGATCGGGCTCGATCCTGGAGATGCCAAAGTCTATAACTATCGCGGCCGGCTAAGACTGAAGCACCAAATCGATATATCAGAGGGCAATGCCGACCTCGCACGTGCCAAGTACCTTCAACTGGGCATCAAGCAGTAGAATCGGGATGTGGGATGCACGCTGCGACATGGCGGCGCTACGGGTCACGTGGACCGTCGGGGACACTGGGAACGTCCACAACGTTGTTGAACATTGTCCTCTTAGCCGCTTCCACTATGACTGCGATCCCATAGCGACTTCGGCATTATGAACTGACCTGACCGGGCTTTTTTCTTCAACAACTGCTCGTACCGTTTCATATTCTCTGCGGCCGTAGCTCGCGCTTCGGCAACCGCGGTTAGGCTTGGCGGATCGAAATCGCTGCGCGGCGCGATCATTCGCGCTTTCCGTTTGCGCTCTCGCCATCCGATTGGCATTCCGCCAGTTTAGCAAACTCTATATGCCCAAATATGGGATTCAAATGCGACAGCTAACGCATGCCGGCAATTGATGTGGTGGACGGCGCCCGTAAGCACCTCTTCACCGCGAACGCGGTGAACGAATAACTACGCTAAATGATGCGGTGCATGAGTCTGCTTGTGGCACGAATGCGAAGTGCCGCCATGTCCGCTATGCGGTCGCTATCGGAGGATAAGCGGAAGTGTCACGGACATTGTCGATCCATCGAGTCTGACCCATACCGGAGCTCAGACGGACCACTCGTTACCTCCGCGAAGCGATTTCAACGGCTCAGGAAAGGACAGGATTTCCGGTACAGACCGGCGCCGCTGCCGAGCGATTCACGCCTGATACTCCAGAATGTAAAGGCCGCCATTGAAGTCGGTGCTGTAGATCAGCCCGTCGGCGGTCACCAGCACGTCGCAGGACTGGATGACCTTGGCTCGGTTGAGCCGGGTATCGACTAGCCGGTTCGGTACAGGTGGAACGAACGCGGCGACTTCTTCAGGACGAAAGGCATTTCGGATGTCGAACACGCGAACACCGGCGTTCTGATAGGTCGCGAAAATAATGTCCGTACTGACAAACGTGTCCGGGCGATTTTCATGAATATTGTGCGGCCCGAAATGGGCGCCCTTGTTGGGATAGTCAGCCTCATCCGGGGTTGGAAACGTCGATATGCTGATCGGATTTGACGGTTCGCGGATGTCGAACATCCAAATATATTTGATGCCGTCTTCGCAATTATCCAGCACGGCCTCGTCGAGAACGACCATCATCCGACGCTCGGGCAAAGGAAGGCAATTGTGCGTCCCGCCGCCAAAGGGCGGTGACCAGTTTCGATGGGTGATGAGCTTGGGCTTCGTCCGGTCTGACACATCCATTATCACCAGTCCGCCATCGCGCCACGCACCATAGGCCGTGTCGCCGTCGACGATGGCGTGATGCAATCCGTAGCGTTTCTGTGGCGCCCAGTTCGGCTTCTCGCCGGCAGCGGTATTCATGCCCGGCAGCCAGTAGCGGCCGGCTTCTTTCGGCCGGGTGGGATCGGCCATGTCGATCGTCATGAAGATATAGTCGGTGAAGCCATCGAGCAGCGCCGAGACATAGGCCCAGCGCCCGCCCACATACCAAATGCGATGAATGCCGCCGCCCTCGACTGGCATGAAGCCGATTTGGCGCGGCTGTTCCGGGTTCGCAATGTCATAGACGACAATGCCGGCCGTCCAGTTGCGCTCCGGTGTCTTCGTCGCGCCGGCCGCCGCGACCGTCTCGCTATGCGAACCCTTGTAATATTTTCTTTCGTCCTGGAACTCTTCGGCGGCGAACATGTCCCGCGCATTGATCACCAGCAACAGCTCGCCATGGGTCTGCAAGTGAATCGCCCAGGTATTCGGCGGGGCGGGCACATATTTAACCGGCATGGGATTGCGTGGATCGCGCACATCGATCACGCTGAACCCCTTGGAAAACATGTGGCCGACAAAAGCGTAGCCCTTGTTTACCATCACTTGCACGCCATCCGGCCGTCCGCCCTGATCGGAAAATCCGATCAATTTCATTTTTTTGGCGAAGTCCGGTTTGGGTAAGTCTTGACTGCTCATTGGTGTCGTTCCTGATAACACGGGTCGCAAGCCTCAGGCCGCCGCCATCGGCGCCACTACAGTTCTTTGCGTTCTTTGTTGAAGGGGTGTTCGGGGTTGTAGCCATGTGCGGCACGGTAGCCGTCGTATCGAAACCCTTTGTATTCCAGCACAATGCATAACACGAGCGCGATGAGTGCCACGATCAGGATGAAGACCAGCAGCCACGGCATCGGATATTGCATCAGGCCGGTGACCACCGCGCCAGTTGCGAAAAAAATGGAAAAAAAGCCGGCGGTCTTGTGATAAGCCTCGAACCTCCGCCGGCGCGGCGTCATGTTGTAATGATCGCCCCACCAGGTTGCGGGATCGTTCGGATCGGCGGTATAATAATTTCGTCCGCCGTGGATGCCTCTAAGCCAGCCCGAGACGACCTGCAGGCAGCCCAAGGTGATGGTTGAAATGCCGAAAATAGAATGCAGCGAGCCGCTGAAACCGCGGCTGGCCAGCATCGCTACCGCCAGCCCCGCGAGCGACAGGCCAACGGCTACGATCAGGCCGTATTTGTGAACGCTGAACCACCACCAGACGATATTTTTGATGCTGACCTTTACCGTGATGCCGTTTAAGGTCGGTTTCGGTTTGCCGAATCTGATGACGATAATGCAGAGTGGAACCAGCACGATCCATATCCCGACCATCAGAATGGCGTGGTAATGCCAGTGAACCGGGATCGTTATTCCCAGAAAATCGAGATAAACCTCCGTCGGGATGTGTACTTGACTTTGGCTCATCTTCGCCACCCACTATCTGTCCAGAGCATATTGATCTACCCCTAACCCATGTTTCAGATGAAATGTTAACTGAAGCGGGGCCGTCTTGGTCTCTGTTGGCGGGTCCGGGCGCTTCGCAATTTTTCTGCCGCTTTGGTACAAACGCGAAGTGCCGCATTGTCCGCGCAACGGTCGCTATCGGGGGATAAGCAGATGTGGCGCGGACATCGCGAAAATGGCAAAACTGACCCATTGCGACCGGCGCAGCCCAGAATTTGCCGCAGCGCAATTTGACCCTTGTACCCTATTCCGCCGGTTGCCGTTTCCTGATTTGATCGTCGAAATTACAAGCCGAAAATGAAGTGGCCTCGGCATGCGGCGCTGGTTCTTGAGTTACACGGCGCAAGATTTTGCGCTGATGCAGGCGTTGAAGGCCGCGCTGCAGCGCAAGGATTCCGATGCGCTCATTTTCTTTGCGCCCGAGGGCATGCGCGCCGGCGGCTTCTGGCTGCCGCAATTGGCCAAGGAAATTGCCGAGTCCAGTACCTTCGTCCTGCTGGTCGGGGAGAAGGGTTTGGGCCCCTATCAAGTGATTGAATACAACGAGGCGTTTGACCGGCGCGCCAAGGAGCCAAATTATCCGATCATCCTCATCTTGCTGCCGGGACAAGCTGCACCCGGACTGCCGTTCGTGCATCAGCTTCATTGGCTCATCACCGAAGACCCCGCCTCCGACGCGACCATCGGCAAGCTGATCGAGGCGACATCGGGCCCCGCGACGAGACCGGGTGAACTTTGGCGCTATACGAGGCCGTATTGCGGCCTCGAAGCGATGACCGAGGCCAGCAGCGACTTCTTTTTCGGGCGCGGGCGCGAGACGGTCGAGGTGATCAATGCGCTGGCTTCAGAGCGTGGCAAGCTGCCTGTCCTGCTCGGCAACTCCGGTGTCGGAAAATCTTCGCTTGCGCGGGCCGGCGTGCTGGCGGCGCTGCTGCGCCAAAATTTTCCCGAACACGCGGCCAATGCCGGCCCGTGGCCGCCAGTCTTTCACGACAGCCGCCGCTGGTGCTTCCTCACGTTACGGCCCGGCACGGAACCGGTCAGAACGCTGGTGGAGCCATTTATTAGGGCCTGGCAGTTCGATACGACCGATCCGCTCCGGGAGGAACGTCTCAATGAATGGGCCGATCGGCTGCAGTCGGGAAAGGCGACCCTGCGTGGCCTGCTCGATGCGACGCAGGATCGGCTGCGCGAATTGGGACAATCGCCACCGCCATCCTTCTTTCTCTATATCGACCAAGGTGAAGAGCTTTATGTACGCGCTGAAAAGCAGCAGCGCCGCCGCTTTTCGGAAATAGTTGCCGCTGGCCTTGCCGATCCGCGCCTGCGCGCACTGATGAGCCTGCGCGCGGACTTCTTTGGCGAATTGCAGAAGGACGAAGCGCTCTATGGTGTGCACCGGCAGATCAACGTGCCGCCGCTGCGCGCGGCTGAGCTATATGGGATCGTGAGCAATCCGGCCAAGCTGCTTTCCGCCCGCTTTCAAACCGATACCCTTGCCGCCGATATCGCACGGCGCATGGCGGAGGAATCGGCTGAGGATGCCGGCGCGCTTCCGATATTGTCGTATCTGCTCGATGACATGTGGATGCAGATGGTCGAGCGCGGCGACGGCGTGCTGCGGCTGCCCATGCAAGCCATTGAATTGGGACGCGTCCTGGTCGAGCGTGCCAATAAATTTGTCAACAAACACCCTGGTGCGGAAGACGCGCTAAAGCGCATATTAACGCTCAAGCTTGCCACAGTGCGTGAGGATGGTGAGCCGACACGGCGTCGCGCGCTGCGTTCGGAGTTCTCGGAGGATGAGTGGAAACTTGTCACCGAGCTTGCCGACCATCCGAACCGCTTGCTGGTGACGGCAACGCCCGAGGGCGGCGAGACCTATGCCGAAGTGGCGCACGAGGCGATCTTCCGGCGATGGGAGAAGCTGCGAGAATGGATCGCGGCCGAGCGCGAGTTCCTGGCTTGGCGGAGCGGCCTGGAGGCCGCACGCCGCGCGTGGCAGGCGGCACCGGAAGCTTCCAAGCACGACGCGCTGCTCATGGGCCTGGCGCTGTCGCAGGCGCAAAGCTGGCTCGCAAAGCGCTCCGCGGACATCCCAGGGACCGATCGGGAGTTCATCTTGCTGAGCGGCAAGGTGGCGCAGAGACGACGTCGACGCGGGCAGGCCATCGTCGGCGTGCTGGCCTTTGCGATCATTGTGGGCCTGATCGGCTGGCTGAACGAGGCCTATCTGCAGGAGCGTTGGCGCTGGTTCACCGTCATACGGCCATACATGCTGGCACAGGTTCGGCCGCATGTGCTTGCCCCAGATGCCGAGCGGTCACTGAAACCGAAGGATTCTTTCAGGGAATGCGCCAGGGACTGTCCCGCGATGGTCGTCGTTCCCGCGGGAAGCTTCATGATGGGGTCGCCGGCGGATGAAAAAGACCGGGAGGCGGATGAAGGTCCCCAGCACAAGGTCGTGTTCGACAAGCCCTTCGCGGTGTCCAAGTTCGAGGTCACCTTCGACGATTGGGGTGCTTGTGTCAGCTATGGCGATTGCGATCCGCATGTCAGCGACAGTGCTTGGGGACGCGGACAGCGACCGGTGATTTACGTGAACTGGGACGACGCCCAGCGCTATGTGGCGTGGCTCTCGAAAATGACCGGCAAAAACTATCGGCTGCTGTCCGAGGCCGAGTGGGAATATGCGGCGCGCGCCGGCAGCACGACGGCCTATTCCTGGGGTGACGAAGTTGGCAAAGGCAAAGCCAATTGCAACGGCTGCGGCAGCCAATGGGACCAAAAACAAACCGCCCCTGTCGGCTCGTTTGCGGCCAATGCATTCGGCCTTCACGACATGCACGGCAATGTGTGGGAATGGGTCGAGGACTGCTACGTTGATAACTACAACGACGCGCCGACTGACGGCTCAGCAAGAACCGGCGGCGATTGCAGTCGCCGTATCGCTCGCGGCGGATCCTGGTTCAACATTTCTCCGAACCTCCGCTCGGCCGTCCGTTACAAGGGCACCCCCCCTGGCCTCCGGGCCAACAACCTCGGCTTCCGGGTCGGAAGGACACTGACCCCATAAATCTTCGTACGTTTGCTGTGGTGCATGAGTCCGTTTACGGCACGAATGCCATGTGCCGCCATGTCCGCTATTGGGGGGAGCAGACTCTGAGCAAGCCGCACTCAACAAGCTCGACTTATGCGTATGCGCCCTTGCAATGGGACGTCGTGCGGCCGATGGGCAAAATTGTCGCGCACGACATATCCCACGACATATCCATTGCACCGGCGGCGTCAATCAGCGCGGAATTTGTCGATGATTCTCGACGGGCACTAGCCAAACCGCCGCCCTTCCTGCACACTGCCGCCCGCGCGGCCGGCATCGATTCACGGCAAGAACCGGCGTGGGGGGGCCACATGCTCGCATCGTCCGAGCGAAGATCGCCATTGCACTGTGGGCCCGCTATCGTTGGCCGCGACATTGTTGCCGGCAACGGCGCTGACCAAGCCATGACCATGCCCAGCCGCTGAAAACTCCCATCCCGAGGTCGCATGGACTTTTCATACGAGCTCTTTCTCAATGCCCTGATCGCCGGGCTGCTGCTTGGCGGTTTCTATGCCGCCGTCACCGTTGGCGTGTCGATCTCGTTCGGCATTCTCGATGTCGTCAATATCGCGCACCCGGCCTTCATCATCCTCGGCTCCTACATTGCCTATATCGTCAATCAGACATTCGGCCTCGATCCGATTCTGACCGCCATCATTGTGCTGCCGGCCTTCTATGCGCTGGGCGCGGCGGTCTATCAGGTCTATTACGTCTCGTTCGAGCAACACGGCCAGGACGCGCTGCGCGGGCTCGCCTTCTTTTTCGGTCTCCTGTTCGTGACCGAGGTGATGCTGATTTTGGTGTTCGGTGTCGACTATCGCTATGTCAACGCCAGCTATATCGATGCGACGTATCGCATAAGTTCGTTCGCATTGCCGATGCGCATGGTGATTCCCTTTCTGATCTCGCTTTTGATGCTCGCGCTGCTGCAGATGTTCCTGACGCGGACATTCACCGGCCGTGCGATCATGGCGGTGTCACAGGATCAATTGGCGCTGCGGCTGATGGCGGTCGATCCGGTTCGCATCAAGCGTATCGCCTTCGCCATCTCGATCGCGACCGCGGCCATGGCGGGCGCGTTTCTCATTGTGATCCAGCCGGTCGAGCCCTCGGTCGGGCGCGAATATATTGGCCGTGTGTTCGCCATCTGCGTGCTGGGCGGGCTGCAAAGTCTGCCCGGCACCGTGATCGCGGCGATGATTCTTGGCGTCGTCGAGAGCGTCACCGCCACCTATTACGGTCCTTCCTGGGCGCCAGCGGTGTCCTTCGGTCTTCTCCTCCTCACCCTGGCCTTCCGGCCAGCGGGATTGTTGGGACGCTAGGCGGGACGGCGGCTCGTGCGCTCACCAATTTTCTTTCTCGTCGCAATCGTGGTCGGCGCCGCCGTCTTTGGCGCCGGGCTTCTGATCGGCAATGATTACGTATTTTTTGCCGGCTTCGTCGTTTTGCAATACATCGTATTGGCGACCGCCTGGAATATCCTGGGCGGATATTGCGGCTATGTAAATTTTGGCTCGGCGGCATTTTTTGCCATCGGAGCCTATAGCGCGATCGCGGTTGGGGTCTATAGCAGGGTCGCAATCGGAAAATTACTGCCTCTGTTCGATCATTGGTTCCCGCCGCCGCTCGCCGGCGTTCTCAAATCCATCTTTCCGCTGCCGGTACCGATCGTGGTTGTGATAGCGGGCGTGATCGCCGGCATCGTCGGACTTGGCATGGGATACTTGACGCTGCGGCTGCGCGGGGTGTTTTTTGCGATTGCGACGCTTGCTTTCGCGGTGGTCCTGCAAACCCTGATCACCAACTGGGACTATGTTGGCGGCTCGCGCGGTGCCTATTTCATTCTGCCCCTCAACTTGATGGTCGGCGGAATCCAACTCGGCTTTATTCAGTATTTATTCCTGATCATGCTCTTTCTCTCGGTCATGGCGCTCACCATCGCGCGCCTCATCGAGCGCTCGCGGCTCGGATACGGATTCGCCACCATCCGCGACGACGAGCTGGCGGCCGAGGCCTGCGGGGTGCCGACGCTGCGGCTCAAGCTGATCGCGACCACGATCTCCGGCGCGCTCATGGGCATGGCCGGCGCGCTGTTCCCCTACTCCATCGGTTACATCGAGCCCGCTTCCGCCTTCAATCTCGCCTATGGCGTCAATTCCATCGCCATGCCGATGATCGGGGGGACGACGAGCTGGATCGGCCCGCTGATCGGCGCGATCTTGCTGGGAACGCTGCAGCAGGTTGCGACCGTCACCATTTCCTCCGCGGCCAATCTGCTGATTGTTGGATTTCTGCTGATCGGCTTTGTCATCATTGCGCCAAACGGCATCGTCGGCATGGCGAAAGAGTTTCTGCGGATCGCTGCGCCGGCGCGCCTGGACGCAAAAGCGTTCGGACTAATGCTGATTGCCAGCTACTGTTTCCTGGTCGGGCTTGGCGGCGCGATCCTCGGCCTGTCGGCCGCCATGGGCTCAAAGAGCCCGATTATCGTTGCAATGGGTATTTGCACAATCGTGCTCTCGCTCATTTATCTCGTATCCGCCTATGGCCTGCTGAAAGTCGAAAGCTGGAGTACGCTATTGACTACGGTCGCGCTTGCGATCTCAATTCCGCTGTCGTTCTTTTATATCTGGACGAATAGATCGCTGCCGAACCTCATTCTGGAGATGATTGGCATTGGTTTCGCCATTGTCGCGATCTGGTATCTGCAGAACGATAGCGTAAAGCGGCTGTATCAGCCGGTGACCGAACAGCGGATGACGTCATGAACCCGCTGCTTGAGGTGCAAGGTCTTGGCAAGCGATTTGGCGGCTTTGTCGCGCTCGAGGACATCAATTTGACGGTTGCTCAGGGCGAGCGCCTCGGCCTGATCGGTCCCAATGGCTCGGGCAAGAGCACGCTGGTCAATTGCCTGTGCGGGACGCTGACCAACGAAACCGGTTCGGTCCGCTTCGACGGCCACGCCATGAACGGGCTCACCGCCCACGAGCGCACGCATCGCGGCATGGCGCGAAGCTTTCAATTGCCCCGGCCGTTCGTAACGCTGACCGTGGCGGAGAACTTGCGCATTCCCCTGCTCTACACCGTCAATGCGCGGCCGCACACACACCTTTCGAACGCTGAAATCGATTCCCGTTGCGCAGAACTGATCAGCCTGGTCGGGCTTGCCGGAAAGGCCACCAAACTGCCGCGCGACCTGACGCAAGTCGAAATGCGCAAACTCGAACTTGCGCGCGCCATGGCCGCCGATCCCAAACTGCTCATCGCCGACGAATCCATGGCCGGCCTATCGCAATCCGAGGTTGCCGACATCGTGAGCCTGCTGATCCGACTTAACGAGCGCGGCATCACTATAATTTTGATTGAGCACATCATGCGCGCGGTCATGAGCTTCTCGCAGCGCCTGGTAGTGCTGGTCTCCGGCCGAAAAATTGCCGACGGCATGCCGGCGGACGTGGTCAACAATCCGGAGGTCGTGGGGGCCTACCTTGGCCAATAGCCTTATCATCGAGAAAGTCGACGCCGCCTACGGCGCTGTGCGGGTGCTCGAAGATGTCTCGCTGGACGTCAATTCCGGCGAGACCGTGGTGCTGCTCGGCACCAACGGCAACGGCAAGAGCACACTGATGAAGTGCATCATGGGCATCGTGCGGCCGAGCGCCGGAAGCATTGTCGCCGTGATCGACGGCGTGCGGCACGATCTGGCGAGCCTTACCACCGAGCAGATCGTCGATCTCGGAATCGCGCTGGTGCCCGAGGGCCGGCGGTTGTTCCCCAAATTGACGGTCGAGGAAAATCTGCTGCTGGGCGCGTTCCGGCCGACCGCGCGCGCGCAGATGCAGAGCAATCTCGATTTCTGTCTGGAATGCTTCCCCGTTCTGCGCGAGCGCGCGCACCAGCTCGCCGGCAGTCTGAGCGGCGGCGAGCAGCAGATGCTGGCGCTCGGCCGCGCGCTGATGCTGGCGCCGAAAATTCTGCTGGTGGACGAGCCTTCGGTAGGGCTGGCGCCGATCCTGGTCAGCCGCACCATCGACAAGATCAAGGAACTGAAGGAGCGCTATCAGCTCACCGTCTTGATGGCGGAGCAGAATTTCCACCAGGCGATCCGCATCGCCGACCGCGGCTATGTGATCGTGCATGGCAAAATTGCTTTCGAGGGCCGCTCGGCCGCGGAGCTCAACAACAACGATCTGATCCGGAAATTTTATCTCGGGCTGTGAGGATAGCCCCAAAAATGCAGCGCCGCGCGGAGGGTCATCCGCGCGGCGCAATTGTTAGCGAGTAAGAACCTGTACGATCAGCAGGCAATCAGACCTATTGCTTGGCCTTCTCGTAAGGATAGACCACGTCGCCGGTCTTGTACTTGCCGGGCGTGAGGACGGTCTGATGGCCCATCCCGCGCCAGACTTCGAGGCCGTCGCCCTGCTTGATGCCACGATATTGCACCTGCAGCATGCGGCCCTCGGCCCATTCGCCGTTCGCGCCGTACTTGATGTCGCCCATGATGGTCTTGAACGTGGTCTTGTGCATGTATTCGGCGATCTTGGTGTCATCGATACTCTTGGTACCCGCGATGGCATCGCCCAGAACCTGGATGTAGGCGTAGCCCCAGGTTCCGAGATAGTAGCCGAGCGGATCGACGCCAGCGGCCGCAGCGCGCGCCTGATACTTTTTCAGGAACGCATCGGTGCTGGGCAGGTTCATTTCCTTCGACGGCACCCAGGTCTCGTAGTTCACCCAGCCGTTGAGCAATGGTCCGAGCTGATTCTTGAACACCGTCGCTTGCAGGCCGACCATGGCGCCGCCGATCATCTTCGGCTTGAAGCCAATTTCGTTCACTGCCTTGACCATGCCGACGGAGTCGAGAGGATAGGAGCAGATGACGTACAGGTCGGGATTGGCGGCCTGCACTGCCCGCACGATCGGCGTGAAATCCGTCGTCGCCGGCGGATAACTCTTGTCATAGATAATCTTTATATTGTGCTTCTTGGCATTGATGCGTGCGCCCTCGCAGGCATTTTGGGCGAATTCAGCATCGGCAAACGAAAGCGCAACCGTCTGCGGCTTTGGATTCTGCGCCGCCGCGACTTCGAAAAACCCTTCGGTGAACGACGGCTTGGTAATCGGCCCGGTCGGGATCATGGCGAAGAATTTGTCGTACTTAAACTCGGCGTTCACATCGAGCGCGAACAGGACCTGGAACACCTTTTTCCGCTGCACCGCCACCGTCATGGCGGCTGCGGCCGGAACCGTGGCGTAGGGACCGAGGAGCAGATCGACTTTGTCGATGTCGAGCAGCTTGGTGTAGATGCCCGGCGCCGGTGCCGCCTGACTCTGGTCATCGTAATAGATCAGCTTGACCGGACGGCCGAGCAGGCCGCCCTTGGCGTTGGTTTCTTCTTCCCAGATCTGCATGCCGAGCAGCGCCTGCTTGCCGTTGGCGGCGAGCGGGCCGGTGAGCGACATGGAGAAGCCGATCTTGATCGGTTCACCCGCCGGAGCCTGAGCCTGCGCTGGACTGACAAAGGGCAGTACCAGCGCAACAGCCGCGCCGGCAATCAAGCTGGAGAATTTGAGCTGCAAGTTCTGAAACATCGTCGCTCCTCCTTTGAGTGTTTCAATGGCGTAATTTTTTTGATATTTTATGCCTATTCAGACCCCGACACCAGGGGTTTTGCACCGTATCTACTTGGTCGCGTCGCCCCCTTCCACAAGGATGGTTTCGACCTCGCCGGAGCCATTGCGGCGGAAAGCCGCAGCCTGAGCATATTCGGGCGAATTAAAGCAGTCCATACCCTGTTCGAGAGTTGGGAACTCGATCACCACAAAGCGATGGAATTTCTGCGGTCCCTCCATGATCTGGTAGCGGCCGCCGCGCGCCAGCACCTTTCCGCCATGCTTGCGGATGATGGCCGGGACCAGATCGGTGTACTTCTTGTATTCCACGGGATCATTGATTTTCGCGCGGGCAACCCAATAGGCCGGCATGTTTTCCCTCCTGGACACTCTATGCTCAATGGTTGAGACTGGTATTCCACGGTCCTAACTTGCAGGTGGGGACCGCATCCGGAATGCTAACGGATGATCCATGCCCCTGTCCTTTAGGGAGCGAGGTCGCCGCCGAAAAAATTAAGGGAGGAAATTATGGACAGACGCAACTTCGTCATCGGCTCGGCCGCTACCGCCGCCGCGCTCGCCAGCTCGACTGCGATCGCGCAAGAAACCTACCCGGCGCGGCCGGTCACCCTCGTCAGTCCGTTTCCGCCCGGTGGCGCGGTCGATGTGGTCGCGCGGCCGCTCGCAGCGGTGATCGAGCCGATCCTCAAGCAGCCGCTGGTGATCGAGACCAAGGCGGGCGCCGCCGGACAGGTCGGCGCACAATTTGCGGCCAGCGCCAAGCCGGACGGCTATACGCTGCTGATGCATATTGTCTCGATTTCCGGTTTTGCCGAGGTCGACAAGCTGTTCGGCCGCCCGGTGAAATTCACCAACGACGACTTCATACCGATTTCGCGCTTCATTGCCGACCCGATGGTGCTGGTAGTCAACGACCAGCAGCCCTACAAGTCGCTCAAGGAATTCGTCGATGACGCCAAGGCGCAGCCGAACAAACTGATCTTCAGTTCGTCCGGTCTTTACGGCGCGCTGCATCTGCCCACCGCGCTGTTCATGCGGGCGGCGGGCATCCAGATGAAGCACCTGCCCACCGCCGGCGGCGGGCCGGCCTTGACCGCCATTCTCGGAAACAACTCGCAGGTGCTGGTGTCCTCGATCGCGGCATCGAGCGCACAGATGAGGGCCGGAAAGTTGCGGCCGCTCGCCTGCTTCGGCGCGGCGCGCGCGCCCGCCCTGCCCAACGTGCCCACCATGAAAGAGCTTGGCTACAACGTCGAATTCTATCTGTGGGTTGGCATGTTCGCGCCCAAGGGCACACCGGCTTCGGTGATCACGACCATGCGCGAGGCCAACAAGAAGGCCGCGGCGGATGAAAAATTCGTTCAAGCCATGAAAAATCTCGGGCAGGATGTCGCCTTCCTCGACCAGGCCGAGTTCAAGGCGTTCTGGGACTCCGACGCCAAACGCGTGGAAGACGCGGTGCGCCAGATCGGTAAAGTGGAAGGATGACGGAGCCGATCGCTCCGGTTTTACCGGATGCCGCGCGCGTCACCATCTAGTGATCGCGCGGCATTTGTCTTTGATAAAATATGCCGGAGACAACCGGCCTAACCACGAGCGCATGATCCCGAAAAAGCCTGCCCCCGGACTTGATCCGGGGGTGGCAACCGGTTTTCGGAAAAGATCATGCGCAGAATCTAGAATCTAAGGGAGGACTACATGGACCGGCGCAGTTTCATCATCGGTACGGCCGCAGCCGCCACCGCGCTCCAGGCTGGACCGGCATTTGCGCAAGAGACTTTTCCCGCGCGTGCGATCACGATCATCAACGCATTTCCGCCGGGGGGCGCCAACGATCTCGTGACGCGGCCATTGGCGGCGGCGCTCGAATCGATCGTCAAGCAGCCGGTGGTGATCGAGACCAAGGCCGGCGCCGGCGGCCAGATCGGCGCTCAGGTCGCAGCCTCGGCCAAGCCGGACGGATACACGCTGTTGTCGCACAACAATGGAATTTCCGGCTACGCTGAAGTGGATAAGCTGTTCGACCGCCAGCCCAAGACCACCCGCGCCGATTTTATTCCGCTCGCGCGGCTGATCGCCGACCCGATACTGCTTCTTGTTAACGACCAGCAACCTCACAAGACGCTGAAAGAATTTATCGATGACGCCAAAAAGCGCCCCGAGACGATCGTTTACAGCTCAGGCGGGCTCTATGGCGCGACCCATCTGCCGGTAGCGCTGCTGGAGAAAGCCGCTGGCTTGCCGAAACTTCGCCACCTGCCGACCACTGGCGGCGGGCCGGCGATCACCGCCCTGCTCGGCAATAACGCGCAAGCGAGCACGCAGACGATCACGGCCACACTCCAGCACATCAAGGCCGGCAAGCTGCGTCCGCTGGCGTCGTTCGGCGGCAATCGTTCGAAGGTGCTGCCCGACGTTCCGACGTTGAAGGAACTCGGCTACAACGTCGAATATTATTTGTGGGTCGGGATCTTCGCGCCGAAAGGAACACCGCCTCAAATCGTATCTACGTTGAGCTCGGCCATCGACAAAGCCGCCAACACCGACCAGTTCAAAAGCGCCCTCACCAATCTCGGTCTGGAACACGGCTATCTCAACGCCAAGGACTTCGCTGCGTTCTGGGATGCCGATGCCATGCGCGCCGACGAAGCCGTGAAAGCGATCGGCCGCGTGCAGGGATAGAATGAATATTCGTTCCGATCACGTGGCGGGTGCCGCGTTTGTCGCGCTCGGCGCCGTAGTGTTCGCGATCAGCGGCGATCTGCCCTTCGGCCGGTTGTCGTCCCCGGGCGCCGGCATGATGCCGAAGCTCATGGCCGGACTGATGATCGCGTTCGCGGCGATGATCATGCTGAGTGCCGCCACCGGCCGGAAGTTCTCCGAGATCGACTGGAGCGACCGCGGGCACGCGGTGCTGCTGGTGGCCATCACCGCGGCGGCGATTGTGCTCTATCAGACGCTCGGGTTTCTCCTCACCATGTCGCTCCTGGTGTTCACGCTGCTGGTGGCGATCGAGCGGAGGAATATTTTGCGCGCCGCGGCCTACGGCATCGGGCTCAGCGTGTTCGCCTATTGGCTGTTCGGCAAGGCGCTAAAATCGCCGCTCGAACGCGGTCTGCTCTGGTTCTAGAGCATGATCCCGAAAATTAGAGCGTATCTCGTTGGTGTTGAGCGATATCCGAACTTCGCTCATTCCCGCGGAAGCGGGAATCCAGATGTTGAATGTCCGGAAACTCAGCCTTGGGTCCCCGCTTGCGCGGGGACGAGCGAATCGTTGAATAGATTCCACGCGCGCGGGATACGCACGAGAGCGATAAGGCGCTAGCCGTGGAAACAACCATCGACAGTCTGCTGCTGGGCTTTTCCGTAGCACTTCGCCCCGACGTGCTGTGGTACGCCTTTCTCGGCTGCCTGGTCGGCACGCTCGTCGGCATGCTGCCCGGCATCGGGCCGCTTGCCGGCATCAGTATCCTTTTGCCGCTTACCTTTGGACTTAACGCGACCAACGCAATCGTGATGCTTGCCGGCATCTATTACGGCTCGCAATACGGCGGATCGACCACCTCGATCCTGCTGCGAATCCCGGGCGAAGCCGCCTCGGTGATGACCTGCATCGACGGCAATGCCATGGCCAGGAAGGGGCGCGGCGGCGCCGCGCTGTGCATCGCCGCGGTTGGATCGTTCATTGCCGGCACGTTCGGCGTGATCGTGCTGACCTTGATCGCGCCGCCGCTGGCGAGCTTCGCGCTGCGGTTCGGGCCGCCGGAATATACCGCGCTGCTCGTGCTCGGCCTGATCTTTCTCGCCTATATGTCGACCAGCTCGCTGATCCGCACGCTACTGATGGCGGCCTTCGGGCTCTTGCTTGGCACCATCGGCATCGACGTCATGACCGGGCATTTCCGCTACAGCTTTAACATCCCCGAGCTTGGCGACGGCATCGGCATCGTTCCAGTCGCGGTCGGGCTGTTCGGACTTGGCGAAATCCTGTCCACGCCAAGCCACCAGGTCACCGGCAAGGTCGTGGCGCCGCGCCTGCGTGAGCTGTGGCCGAGCCGGCAGGAATGGCGGCAATCGGCGATGCCGATCGCGCGCGGCTCCGTGCTCGGAATCCTCATCGGCATTATCCCCGGCTCCGCCCATATTATTTCGAGCTTTATGTCTTATGCGCTCGAGAAGCGCATTTCCAAGCATCCGGAGGAATTCGGCAAGGGCGCGGTGGCCGGCGTCGCCGGACCGGAAGCGGCCAACAACGCGGCCTCCACGGGCGCGTTCGTGCCGATGCTGGCGCTCGGCATTCCCACCGGGCCGGTCACGGCGGTACTGATCGCGGCGCTTTTAATCCACGGCGTGCCGCCGGGACCGACGCTGGTCAACGATCATCCCAACGTGTTCTGGGGATTCGTGGCGTCGATGTATGTCGGCAATCTGATGCTGCTGGCACTCAACCTGCCGCTGGTCGGACTGTTTGTGAACCTGCTGCGGGTTCCCTACGCCTACCTCTATCCGCTCATCATCATGTTCTGCGTGATCGGCGTGTACGAAGTGAACCATTCAATCGTGGACGTCTGGATCATGCTGATCATGGGCGTCGTCGGCTATTGGCTGAAGAAATTCAATTTCGATCCGGCGCCGCTGGTGCTCGGCCTGGTGATCGCGCCGCTCTTCGAAATGTCGCTGCGGCAGTCGCTCATCATGTCGGACGGCAGCTACGTGATCTTCACCCAGCGCCCGATCGCTGGTCTGTTGCTGATCGTATGCGCCGGATTGCTGCTGCTTTCCGCGGTTTCATACGTGCTGCGCAAGGACTGGCGCAGCACGCTCGCCGAAGTGCAAGCCGGCGAACGAAAATAATATCAATGGCAATAATGTTTGACCCGTCATCCTGAGGTGGCCGTCATAAGCGCGTTAACGCGCGTCTTCGACGCGCTATGGCGGCCCTCGAAGGATGAACGGCCCCGACGCTGCAACACCTTGGCCGTCGACCCACCGATCTCGGGTTTACCCGAGATCGGAATTACAATGCGCAAGTCGGCCAAGGCCGACTTGCGGTGGCTCGCTTCGCTCACACCTCAGGGTGACGGAGATGAGTCAGTGATTGCTGCCACTGGTATTATTCGCATCCGCACTCCCCAGTCGGCTTGCCATGGTCGGGCGCTTACTTAACATGGGCCACGGACAGCGGGAGCACAAACACATCATGGCGGAAAAAGAACATATTGGCGTCGTCGGCGTCGGGCGGATGGGCCTTGCGATGACCAAGCATCTCATCAGGCACGGCTACGCGGTTGTTGCCCAGGACATTGAGCAGAAGGCGCTGGATGCGGCGCGCGCCGCCGGCGCCCAAACGGTCAAGACACCGGCGGAGGCCGGCAAGGCGGCCAAATTCGTCATCATTGTCGTGGGCTACGACGACGAGGCCGCGGCGGTCGTGCTCGACCGAAACGGTCTGCTTGAGACCATGGGCGCGGGTTCGGTCATTGCCGTGTCGTCCACCTGCACGCCCGATCACGTCAAGATGCTGGCGGAGAAGGCGCGCGTAAAAGGGATCGATGTGCTCGACGCGCCGATCTGCCGCGGAGCCCGCGCCGCCGACGACGGCACCATGCTTACGCTGTGCGGCGGCAAGCCTGAGGTGTTCGAACGCGCCAAGCCGATCTACGCAACCTTCTGCGCGGATATTGCCCATCTCGGCGACGTCGGCGCCGGCCAGGTCGGCAAGGCCATGAACAATTATCTGCTGTGGGTGAATGGCGTCGCCCTGATCGAAGCCGGCCGGCTGAGCGAGGCGAACGGCATGGACCTCGTCAAGCTGCGCGCTGCGCTGCTGATAAGCTCGGGCGCCTCCGACGCGCTCAAGAACTGGGAGAACGTGTCCTTCACCTGGGCGCTCAAGGACATGCAGATCGTCGCCAAGATGGCCGACAAGGCCGGCCTGTCGTTGCCGATCGCGGGCGCCATCAAGGAACTGGTCAAGGAAGGCCGGCGCATCAAGAACACCAATCCGCCGGACTGGACCGGGCGCAAAGCGCGCGGAGGTTAGAGCGTATCCCGTTGGTGTTGTGCGATATCCCAACCCCGCTCATTCCCGCGAACGCGGGAATCCAGATGTTGAATGCTCGGAATCTCAGCTCTGGGTCCCCGCCATCAGGGCGTTCACGCCCGTCTTCGACGGGCTATGCGCGGGGACGAGCGGAGATGATGAGCAGATTCCACGTGCGCGGGATTCGCATTAGAGTTTAATTTCACCCAAGTTGGTGCTGGCGCCGAGCGTCGCCTCGATTGTTTTCTTAACGCCGGAAACAGCAATCTCAACGGTGTAGCGGCCGGAATTTTCATCGAGCCGGTCGAATTTGAAGTCGCCGTAATTGTCGGTGGTGGCTTCGGCAACCGGCGTAGTGCCCTTGAGCAACCGCACGTTGGCACCCTCGACGCAATCGACGGCGCCGTTCGTTTCGCGCGCCACGCTGCCGCCGATGAAGCATTTCGCATAGCGCCAGAGGTTGCGGTAGTAGACCCGCGGCTTGCTACCGATCTCGGGACGCATCACTTCGAGCCCCTGCTCGCGCGCCATGCGGGCCATCTCAGAGTCCTCGACCTTGAGTGCGCGCATGGCGCCGGTCGGGCACGCCTGATGGCCGCGCGTCTGCTGCCAGCCTTGGTCGAGCAGATGGGCGTCGAACGGCCAGGCTTGCGGGATTTGCAATTCCTCGTTCCACCAGATGTGGCCGTAGGGGCACGCTTCGACGAGTTCCTTGCGGCCCTTGGCCTTTTCAGGGTCGATGATGACGATGCCGTCGTCGCGCTTGGTGATGGCGCCGCTCTTGTCCGCCTTCATGCAGGGCGCGTCGTCGCAGTGGTTGCACATGGTGGGAACGAAGGCGACGTCGATCATCGGCGCCTGGCCGCGCTCTTTCTGCAGGATATCGATCCAGCGATGGCCGTGCCGCGGCATCGGCGCTGCGACGCCCGGCCAATCGTTGCCAACGTACTCGTCCATGGTCGCGAGCGTGCACAGGTGGCAATTGGTGCACTCGGCGACGTCGATGATCATGTTTCATTTTTTCATCGGGTAACTCCAATTTCACGACCCGATCCGTCACCCTGAGGTGCGAGCCGCGAAAGCGGCGAGCCTCGAAGGGTGAACGGCCTGGGCTGTCATCCTTCGAGGGCCGCGCTACGCGCGGCCACCTCAGGATGACGACTAACGCTATTTCGCCGGCACGAGCTGCGCTTCCTGCAAAGTCCTCTTGACCGCGCGGTTCTTTTCCATCGCGGCGAAGGTCTCAGAGACATGTTCGGTGCGGCGGTCCCAAATCTCAACCTGCACCAGCGCATGCGAGCCCGCGAGCGAGTGCGTGCTCTTGGTCTGCGTGCGGTGCGGCGTGAGCAGGTTGAGGCAGCCGCCGCGATCGACCGATTTTCCGGGCTCGCCCATGGGATCGTAAATCGCCGACGACTCGTAGCCATGACAGGTGCCGCGCGGCAGGCGCTCGGTCGGCAGCGCCGCGCAAATCACCGCGCCGCGGTCGTTATGGACCTTGACCAGATCGTTCTTTTTGATGCCGCGCGCGGCGGCATCTTCGGCGTTCAAGCGGATGATCCAATAGTAATAGCCTTCGATCCTGACCCGGTGGTCGGGGATGTTGAGCAGGAACGAGCTCTTGCCGTCGCCCTGCGTATGAAATGAATACTTCGAATGCGGCGTGAGCAGCTGCAGCGGGTAGCGCGCGAATCCTTCCGAATGCGGGCCTTCCCACGACGGCTCGTATTTGACGATCGGCGGCCGCTCGGGGTCCTTAAAGCGCATGAGACTGGAGCATTCGAATTCAAGCTTGCCCGATTGCGTCTGCAAGCCGCGCAAATATTCCTGCGAATAGTCCGAGGGCAGCGGTTGCGCCTCCGGCACGTCCTTCTTGCGGTTTTCCCAGAACCAGCGCAACGACACCGGCGCGCGCAGCTTCTCCTTCTCCGCAGGAACGACGTAGTAGCCCCGGCGCAAGAATTTTTTCCAAGAGATCACCTTCGGCAGGTCGGAGGCGAGATACATGCGCTTGACCCAGTCGATCTCGTTGATGCCCTCGGAGAAGTAATTGGCAAGTCCGAGCCGCTTGCACAATTCGTTGAAGATCCAGAAATCGGATTTCGACTCGCCGAGCGGCGCGATCGCCGGCGCCTGGAAGATGATGACGCGGTGGTTGAGCTGCTGCTGGCCGTGATGGCCGTAGCCGCCAAGCCCCGCCCATTCGCTGATGTCCACGCGCTCGAAATTGGTGCAGGCCGGTAATATCACATCGGCGAATTTCGCCTCGCCCTCGAACCAGATCGACTGGTTGACCACAAATTCCAGATTTTCCGACTGATACATCCGCACATGGCGGTTGGTGTTGTTCATGGTGGCAAGCATGGAGCCGCCATACTTGTAGAGCATCTTCACCGGCGAATGGCCGGGCGCTGGATAGGAGAATTTGGCGAACTGGTGCTCGATGGATTTTCCCACCCACGGGTAGCCCTCGGCTTTGCCGTCGGCGATCGCTTCCGGCATGAAGATGCGCGGGATGCGCTGGAAGCTTGAATTCATCGTCGGCAGCTGCGGCATGCGCTGATAGAGCGCGATCGGCATCGCCGTGTTTTCCAGATCGCCCGACATGCCGCCCTCGGAATAGCCGGGGAAGTAGAACTGGAAATCGACCGGGCAGCCCCATTGCAGATTACCCATGTTGCAGCCGGGTTTTCCTAAGCCCTGCATGGCGGCGAGGCACACCATCGTGCGCGCCCATTGGATGCCGGTCTGGTTGCGGCAGGCGCCGCCGTGGCCGTTGCCCCAGCCGCCGGGCGCGAGATAGACGCGCTTTTTACCCCACTCGCGCGCCAGCGCGCGCACGTCCTTGGCCGCAACGCCGGTTTCCTTCTCCTGCCACTCCGGCGACTTGGGGATGCCGTCCTCTTCGCCGAGCAGATAGGCCATCCAGACATCGAAGCCGACGGTGTGGGTTTTGACGTACTCTTTGTCGTAGAGGCCTTCCTTGATCCAGACGTAGGCGATCGCCATCGCCATGGCCGGCGACGTGGTCGGCCGGGGCGCGAACCATTTGCCGGGCAGGAACTGCGCCGACGAATTGTAATACGGGTCGATGTGGACGAGCTTGATGCCGAGCTTGGGATTTTTCAGCCATTGCCGGCGCACCGTGCCTTCCTGCGCGCCGTAGGAGCCGCTGGTGGTGTCGGGATCGGCCGACCAGAACACGATCATGTCGGCGTTCTGCAAACAGTCTTCCACCGTGCCGTAGGTCTCCGACTGGCCGACGCGCAGCGAATAA
>CAZNSG010000122.1:0-1789 GCA_964575715.1 uncultured Hyphomicrobiales bacterium
AGATCGGCGCGCTCCAAACGTGCACGAGGCGCGTGAACGGGAAGACCAGAAAAATTGTCATGCCGAGGAAGAGATGCAGTTTGAAAATCGGATGCGCCTCGGCGATCAGCGCGGAAACACCCGGTTGCAGTATAAGAATACCTTGCGCCCAGGTCATGAACTTGATCATTTCATGGCCGTCGAGATGCCCGAGCGACACCGGGATCGATGCAAGGCCAAGGATCAGTTGCGCGTAGAGCAAAAGCAGAATCGCAATGTCTCCGAACGTCGAAGTTTTGCGGACGCGCGCGTCGAACAGCCTCCGATGCACCAGAAGAGTGATCCCGACAAAGCACATGACGCCGGCCACCCCGCCAATAACGATCGCCATCCACTGCTTGAAGGTGTGAGAGATGCCGAAGGCGTCGAAAATCCAGATCGGCGTCACCAGGCCCACCAAATGTCCAAGGAAAATGACGAGAATCCCGATGTGGAAGAGATTCGAGCCCCACATCAATTGCCGCCGGCGCAAGAGCTGGCTCGATCCGGTCTTCCAGGTGTATTGCTCGCGGTCGAAGCGCACCCAGCTCGCAACGAGAAACACCGTCAGGCAGAAGTACGGATACCAGCCAAACACAATATAGTTGATGGTCTCGCGCATGATGATCTCCTCACGGGCGCGGCAGAATAGTGCGGGGGGTGGGTGGAGCCATTCCTGGCGCAGGACGGCGGCCGGCGCGAACGCTCGCGATGAGAGTATCCTTGCAGCCGTTTCCCGCACCCGGCCCGAAATGGACCGGCTCGTCTTCCCAAGCCTTATCGAGCGCTGCTAAGTCGGTCGCGTCGGGATCGGGTTGTTGCAGCAGCGCCGACACCTGCTCGTCCTTCGGCTTTACTGACGCAAGCGCCACCAGCGCGCGGAATACCGATTCATAAGCCGATTTGCGCTTGCGCAAGCGCTCGGCCATCGCGGAAAGAATGTGCGCCGGCTGGCCCAGCAGCTCGCAGGCCTCCGCAAGAGGCCGCGTCGAGAGGAACTCGAGGAACAGCGGAACGAAATCCGGCAGCTCGGCGGTGCAGATCAAAAGCCCGTTCTTCTCGTACTGGGCCTTGAGGTCGATCATCGCCTGGCCGCGGTCACGGCTTTCGCCGTGTACGTGTTCGAACAGATGCAGTGACAACGAACGCGTGCGGTCGAACAGCAGCACATAGCGTTCCTGCAGATCGTAGAGATCGCCGGTTGCAAGCTCTGTGAGCAGCTTGTGAAGCTGGCTTCGAATACGGGCAGGTATGGATTGCGCGGTCTCGATTGTTTCGCTGATTTCACCCGTCGTCTGTTGCAATTCCGCCGTGGGATAGGTCAGCAGCGCCGACAGCGCCTTGAATATCTTTGTCATCACGCCACCTCCATGGGGGTCTTTGCCCGCTTCGGCGTTCCGAACAAATTGGCCTTGCTGGTTCCGCCCGAGCAGTCATTGCCGAAGGAAAAGCCGCACGAGCCGCGCAGATCGTAGGCGTCCTCGCCAAGTTCGCGGTGCGCGGTGGGAATGACAAAACGATCCTCGTAATTGGCAATCGCCATGATGTGGTACATTTCCTCGATGGCAAGCCCGCTAAGGCCAACGCGGCGCGCGATGCTTTCGTCAATGACACCGTCCACTGTCTTGGAGCGCATATAGGCGCGCATGGCGAGCATGCGCTCAAGCCCGAGCGCAATCGGCTCCTCCTTGCCGGCGGTAAGAAGATTGGCGAGGTACTTGAGCGGAATGCGCAAGCTCCGCACATCCGGCATGGCGCCGTCGTGGCCGAT
>CAZNSG010000123.1:0-4408 GCA_964575715.1 uncultured Hyphomicrobiales bacterium
CGCGATCGCGCGCGCCACGTGATCGTCGACCCAGTCGGCATCGCCGCGCACATAGAGCTGAAACAGCCGCACCGCCTCGGGCGCGCATTGCGCAACGCCCTCAAGGCCGGGATCGCAGACCGAACTGAGCATGTGCGCGACGCCGAACTCCTTTGCCGCGCGCACCACCGAGGCCGCCCCCGCCGCATGAAAACTCTCCAGCGAGCCGACCGGCGCCAGCATCACGGGCAGCCGCAGCTTGCGCCCGAAATGCTGGACCGACGCATCGATCTTGCTCACATCGCGCAGCACGCGCGGGCGCAAACCGATCGAGTCGAGCGCCATGCGGTTTCGCCGCAGCGTGGTCTCGCTTTCCGTCCCGCCGACGATATAGTCCCAGTTGTTCTGGTCGAGGTTTGCCCGCGCCTTGCCGACGATCTCATGCAGGTTCAGAAAGTCACTGGCGCCGGACGCCATCGCCGCGGCAGTGGCCTGCTCGGGGTTCTGCTGGTTCATGGAAATCCTGGTTTTACGCGGGAACGCACAAGAATTACTTGCCAAGCCGCCATGATGCGCGGACAGCTCTTTGGGATCAAGGCTACCGTTGCTAAGTTCCATCATCAGCAAAGAGGATTTCCGTGAGCCCCGCGCTAGTCCCGATCCACCTCCTGGTGCTGGAGGGCGACGGCATCGGCCCCGAAATCACCGCCGCGACCCTCGAAGTTCTCTCCGCTGCCAACAGCGCGCTTGCGCTGCGACTTGTCTTCGAGCGGGCGGACATCGGACTTGCGGCGCTGCGCGCGCACGGCACCACCCTGCCCGCAAGCGTTGTGAAGGCCGCCAAGGACGCCGACGGCATCATCCTCGGTCCGGTATCGCACAATGCCTACCCGCCGATCGACAAAGGCGGGCTCAACCCGTCCGGCGAATTGCGCAAGCAGCTCGACCTCTATGCCAACATCCGTCCGGCACGTTCCCGCTCGGGCTTTCCACCGCGCTGCGGCCGGCCGGTCGATCTCGTCATCGTGCGCGAGAACACCGAAGGATTTTATGCCGACCGCAACATGTTTCTTGGCAACGGCGAAATCATGCCGACGCCCGATCTTGCGATTTCGCTCCGAAAAATCACCCGCGAGGGATCGACCCGTATCGCCGAGTCGGCATTTGCGCTCGCCATGCGGCGGCGGCGCAAGATCACGAATGTGCACAAGGCCAATGTGTTTCGCGTCTCCGACGGCTTCTATCTCGACTGCGTGCGCGCGGTCGCCAAGCGCTTCCCCGACGTGAGCTATGAGGAGCAGATCGTCGACGCCATGGCAGCCCTCCTGGTGCGCGACGCGAGCCTCTTCGACGTCATCGTAACCACCAACATGTTCGGCGACATTCTCTCCGACGAAGCGTCGGAAATCGCCGGCAGCCTTGGGCTTGCGGCCTCCATCAATGCAGGAGCCAATCACGCGCTCGCGCAGGCCCAGCACGGCTCCGCGCCCGACCTCGCCGGCAAGGACGTAGCCAATCCGGCCTCCCTTATCGGTTCCGCAGCCATGCTGCTTGGCTGGCTCGGCGAGCGGCGACACGACAAAAGCCTCTTGCGCGCGTCCGATGTAATCGAGCAGGCATTGGATGCAGTCATCGCGATGCCCGCATGGCGCACCGCCGATCTCGGCGGGCCGCTCGGGACCAAGGCGTTCGGCACCCGCGTGGCTGAGGCGGTGACCAAGCTCGCGCACGGCGGCTGAGCGAAAAAAGATGCCAGCAAGGACCTGTGCCCAAGGATCTTTGCCCAAGGATTTGCGCCTATGAGTTCATCAATGACCTTCGCCGACCCCCGCCTTGCGGTGCTGGACGGCTTTCGCGTTGATATCGACCCTGCCCGCGAGCGCGCCGACGTCATCCTCGACCGGCCGCCGTTCAATATTGTGTCAATGCCCCAGCGCGACCAGCTCCGGCTGGTGTTCGAAGCGCTCGATGAGGATTCACGCGTGCGCGTCATCGTGCTGCGCGCAATGGGTGAACACTTTTCCAGCGGCGGCAACATCAAGGGATTCATGGAAGCTTCGCCCGAGCACGTCTCCAAGCTGGCCTGGAACATCGCCGCCCCCGCGCGCTGTTCCAAACCGGTGATCGCCGCCAACCGCGGCTTCTGCTTCGGCGTCGGCTTCGAACTTTCGCTTGCCTGCGACTTCCGCATTGCATCGGAGACTTGCTTCTATGCCCTGCCGGAACAGCGGCTCGGGCAAATCCCCGGCTCCGGCGGCTCCGCGCGGCTGCAAAAGATCGTCGGCATCACCCGCACCAAGGACATCGTGATGCGCTCGCGCCGCATTCCGGCCAACCAGGCCTTTGAGTGGGGCATTGCCACCGAATGCCTGCCGGATGGCCAGTTGGAAGCCGCGACCGATGCGCTGGTCGAGGAATTGCGCGCCTTTTCGCCGCTGGCGCAGCGCACCGCCAAGAAGCTGCTCAACGACACCGAGGATGCTATGCTCTCCACCGCGATCGAGCTTGAAGGGCATGGCTACAGCAGGTTGCGGCAGTCCGATGATTTCCGCGAGGGCGTGGAAGCCTTTCACGCCAAGCGGGCCCCTAAGTTCAAAGGAACCTGACAACAAAGGACGCGTCATGAAAAATGTAACAGCACGGGTCATCTTCAGCGCGGTGCTTGCGCTCGCGGCTATTTTTGGCGGCACGACGAGCCACGCGCAAACCTATCCCACGCGCACCATCACGGTGATCATCCCCTTCGCCGGTGGCAGCGCAAGCGACGTCGTCAGCCGGATCATGCTCGACAAGATGTCAAAGAACATGGGGCAGTCGATCATCGTCGAGAACCGGCCCGGCGCCGGCGGCAATACCGGCACGGGCGCGGGGGCAAAGGCCGAACCGGACGGCTATACCCTGATCGGCGGCGGCTCTGGTCCGGTCGCGGCCAATCTCACGCTCTACAAGTCTCTCGGATACGATCCGCTGAAGGATTTGGAGATGATCTCGCCGTTCGCGGGCTTCACCATCGTGGTTGCGGTGAGCAAGAATCTCCCGGTGAAATCGCTCAAGGAACTGGTCGACTACGCCAAGGCGAATCCGGGTCAAAATTACGGCTCGGTGGGCATTGGCAGTTCGCAGCATCTGGCCGCGGAGTATTTCGCCCAAGTGACTGGAACGAAATTAACTCACGTACCCTATCGCAACATCGCCCAATATGGTCCCGACCTGATCGCCGGCACCGTGCCGCTCGGCTTCCAGTGGTTCCCGAACATCGCCGGTCCGATCGGCGCCAAGGGCGCGATCCCGCTCGCGGTCGCGGGCGAGAAGCGCATTCCGGCGCTGCCAGATACGCCGACCACGGCCGAGGCGGGCCTGCCGCAATACAAGGTGAGCGGCTGGTTCGCCCTGCTCGCGCCCGGCGGAACGCCGAAGCCGATTCTGGAGCGGCTCAACAAGGAGCTCACGTTAGCGCTCAACGATCCTGATGTACGTCAGGGCTTCGAGCGAGCCGGCGCCGAGACGCTGGCGCTGCCGCTCGATCGGGCGAAAAAGTTCCACGCCGACGAGATCGTGAAATATCGCGACATCATCACCAAGGCCGGCATTCCGCAGATTCAATAGCACAAGCAGTCTGCGGAAAAACTCTTCGTCGTCATACCGGAAGCCGCGAAGCGGCTGGCCGGAATGACTAATTGTGAGAGTTGGTATAACTAATTGTGCGAGTTGGTATAAGTGCAGGAGCATCGCCACCCCATTGGGGGATAGTTCAATGGTAGAACATCGGACTCTGACTCCGAGAATCTAGGTTCGAATCCTAGTCCCCCAGCCATACTCTCGTTCGCATTTGTTCGCGCCCGTTCGCGAATGTCCAAAAAGCACTGAGACACCAATACTTTTCCGACCGCCGCAATCCACTGTTGTTTGCTGATGCTCCCTTGCAGCCGGAAAAATTGACGGTATCTATGACGGTATAATCAATCTGATCCTACACTCTTTAGGGCGTGGAGATACCGTCATGACCTTGACCGACACGCGCATCCGCAACGCCAAGCCGAAAGCTAAAGCGTACAAATTAAGTGACGGCGGCGGAATGTATCTTCTCGTCGCGCCGGACGGCGCACGTTACTGGCGCTTGGATTATCGTTTCGCGGTGAAACGCCGCACCCTTGCTCTCGGCGTCTATCCAACCGTGACGCTTTCCAGCGCACGAACTCGCCGCGAAGATGCGCGAGCGTTGCTGGCCAAAGATATTGACCCCAGCGCGGAGAAGAAGACGACCAAACGTGCCGCAAGACACGGGAGCGAAAATACGTTTGAGGCAGTTGCTCGGGAATGGATCGCCAACCAGCGCAACAGATTGGCTCCGAGGTATTGGGCACTGCTCCTGGCGCGGCTTGAGGCGGACATCTTCCCGCAGGTTGGATCACGGCCCGTTGCCGATGTA
>CAZNSG010000124.1:0-2576 GCA_964575715.1 uncultured Hyphomicrobiales bacterium
GTAGGTGACGAAGTGCTGCTCGTCGTAGGGGGTGATGTTGTCCGACCAGGGCACATCGTCGGCAACTTCGGGGTCAAGTTCGGTCATGGTCCGACCTCCCTGAAACTGTCGGTCTCCAAGAGGTGAGGCAGCAAGCGCCGCGACTCAAGAATATCCGAATATGGGATAATCCGAAATCAGGATTATTGGAAGAACCGGCCTCATCCAACAGCCGGTCTCCATGCCAAAAACGCTCCGCACGCCACGGCAAAGACGACTGCAAAAATTGCTGGCCGGAGCCCGAAAAGCCAGGAAGCTCACCCAGGTAGATGTTGCCGAACGGCTGGGTCGTGCCCAATCCTTCGTCGCCAAATACGAGGGTGGCGAGCGCCGGCTGGATATCATCGAATTCGTCGAGGTCGCGGAAGCGCTGGAAACGGACCCCTGCGCTTTGCTGGCGGAGCTTCTGCGCCGCTAATGCGGTCGGGCATCGGCGCCGGTCGTGATCACTCCCTTGTCTATTCGCATTGCCACACTGAACACTTCTCGCTGGTAGTCGATCAGGCGATAGACGAGCCGGACGGCCAGATGCGCGAGCATCGTCTCGATTGCCTGGTCGTTGAACTCGACCTCGCCAGCTGCGGCACATCCCGCCCAAGAGAAACCGCAAGGCACTGACCGTCGGCGTGCTTGCGGCAAGGTCAATGGTCTGATGCCTCTTCAAATCGGAAGCCCTGAGCATGCGGCAAAATACTCAAATCGACATGCCGAGCAGAAACGTCCGATGCCAAGCGAGATTCGGCAGATGTCCGCTGCCGACACGTTTCAAAACAAGCTGATCGTGAATGCCGAGCGCGGCCCGGTCTTCCTGCGTGAACTGGGCTGAGAATAGAATTTCCCCTTCATCATTGAAGGAGATCAGTCCTGCATCAAACGCGGCGTCGAGGTGCGCGGCGAGGAGTAGACCATTGTAGACGTCAAGACGCTCTGCGTCGGTTTCGCAGCGTGCCCAAGGCTTGATGTGGCTGGCCCGCAAGAGCCGTGGATCGGCAACGCCAGTGACCGCGCAGCGGCCGTCCCAATAAGTCATTAGTGCATCGCGAAATACGTCCTGCCCGATCCGCTGCACGATCCAACGCTCAGCCTCAGTCGTTCGCGGCATGGCATAGGTCTTCGCCTCGAACTCGCGCAACGGTTCAACAGGCAGGGCACGAGCAAGGCGCCAGACTTCGCGTACCAAATGATGCAGTGGTGCTGTGTCTGAAACGACGAACGCGGTGAATCCCTCTGGAGCACTGCCATCCCACCGCGGCCATCGTTCCGCGAGGTCCGTAGCAACCCCACCGTGGTTCACCGCGGCAACGTAGCCTTCGGCCGCACATGTCAGCCGGATCGAAGCCGGTGCCCCGAGACTATCGTAGGCTAGCCAGTCGCCCTGATTGTCGCGCTTAAGGCCAAAACCCTCATCGACGGCCGCCTTGTCGAGACGAATGCGCTCTATCTGCGATAACGCCATTGTCCAGCCTCTCACAAATCGCACTGCAAGAGGCGCTCGCCTGCGGGAGCTCCACGGAGCGCAAGTCGCAACCATGGTTCTTTCGCCAAATCAGGCGGGGGCCGGGTAGTGGTCGTCACGATGTACTGGAAGAGTGGTTGTCCATCCACTGCCTCCAACCAGCGCGCGAGCTGAAACAGCCGATGATAGAGGAGGAGGCCCAAATCGGCCTCACGCGGACTGTCGTGCACAAGGAATGCTGGCACGCGCGTCGCGCCCTCGATACTGAGACAGAGAGCGGACAAATCAAACGCGAGCACCTTTAATGAATCGATCGCCGCCGTCGATCGGTCACCACCCATGTTCACAGTAAGTTCTAGACCATTGCCTGTAAGAATAATGCGGCCCTGCGCCTCGGACCCGATCAGTCTCCGCACGATAGGGTCAAACTTCTCGCTAAGGCGTCCGAACACCCTGGTCTGCTTATCCCGGAAAGCTGCGACACGGTCACGTTCAGTCTCAATTTTAGAAGCAAGTTCACGAAGCTCTTTCGTTGCCGCTTCTTGTTGTTCGACGAGATCAGCGAAACGGGTGACATCGTCAACGAGTTTGCGTGCCGAATACCAGGCGGTCTCGCGCGTGTCCCGGGCCTTCTCTAGCGCTTTTAGGCGATTGGCCAGATGCTCAGTGCTTTGCCGAGCGAGGGCGAACTGTTGCAAGGTCTGGGTGCGATTGAAGCGCGCGCTATCAAGCCGTGTGCTCTCGCTGGTCAGGTCTTGCTGCCGCTTTGTCCAACGCTGCCGACATGTCTCCAGGTCAGGAAGCTTGTGCGAGACACCGCATCCCTCCGCAAGAGCGCGGTCGATGGGCACCTCACAGATCGGGCAAACGGGGCTCTCCGCTTCATGCTGGGAGAACGAGAGCCCCGGTATCTCTCCTCGAATCTGTCCGACGATCTTCTCGATTTCGGGTATCTGCGCCTCCAGGCGACTAAGTTGCCGACCGATCCCTTCGAACTCCGTGCGCGCCGCTTCGTATTCTTGCCTAGCTGCTTCGATCTGCGAGGCCATGTCGCCAGCAGGTAGCTGCGCGGCGGCAGCAA
>CAZNSG010000125.1:0-11878 GCA_964575715.1 uncultured Hyphomicrobiales bacterium
CGATCAAGGCGCAGAAAATTGGAGTGCCATGACGACGCATAAATGCACGCTCGTATCCCGGACGCGGTGCAGCGCGTTTGCGGTGCACCGCAGATCCGGGATCGCCACGGATCGGAAAGGTCCCGGGTCTGCAGCGCATCACTATAGGCCGCCTATGGCGGCCGTCGAAGGACGCCGACGCTACGCGTCGGCTATGGTGCTGCGCTGCGCCCGGGACACGAGGCAGCGATGACCTCGCTGTTCCGCTATCTGCCGCTCGCCCTGCTCGCGCTCGGCTGGGAATTGGTGTCGCGCTTTGAACTCGTATCCTCATCGGCGCTTCCCTCTCTCACTCAGGTAGGCTGGGCCTGGTTCGAACTGGTCAAGGACGGCGACCTCGTCACTAACGGCCGCTCATCTCTCTATCGCGCCAGCGCAGGACTCTTATTGTCGATCGTCGTTGGCGCGGCGCTCGGCATCTTCATGGCCTGGTGGCGGCCGCTCAATGTGGTGCTCTCGCCCTTGGTCGAGATTTTCTATCCCATGCCGAAATCGGCGCTGATCCCGGTCACCGTGATCTGGCTCGGCTTTGGCGACGGCTCGAAAATCCTGCTGATATTTCTGGGTTGCATGCTGCCGATCACCATCGGCGCCTTCAACGGCGCACGCGGGGCCGATCGCGCGCTGGTGTGGTCGGCGCGCAGCATGGGCGCGGGCCGGCTCCGCATGCTCTGGGACGTGGTGGTGCCGAGCGCTCTGCCGGAGCTGCTCAACGGCATCCGCACGGCGCTGGCGCTTTCCTTCATCCTGCTGGTGAGTTCAGAACTGATCGTGGCGCAAAAGGGTTTTGGCTACCTGATCGGCTACCTTGGCGCCAACGGCTCCTACGAGGGCATGTATGCGGTGGTGCTCACGGTCGCCTTTATCGGATTTGCCGCTGATCGCCTCTATCAGATGCTGATGCAACGGGTGCTGCAATGGCGGGAATAGCGCACGCCGAGCAAACCGAAGCCGCACGCTTCTTCGGCGCGACCGGACTCCTGATCGCGCGTTCCTCGTCAATCGTGCTGCTGCTCGCGGGCTGGGAATTGTTTGCGCGCAGCGGCGCGGTGACCATGTTCGTGCTGCCGCCCTTGAGCGCAGTACTTGAACGCATCTGGAACGATGCAATGGGCGGAGATTTGCTGATCAATACCGGCCTCACGCTCTACCGCGCCATCGCCGGATTCCTCATCGCAGCGGTCGCCGGCATCGCGCTCGGCATGCTGATGTCGCGCAGCGCCATCATGCGCTGGTTTTTCGATCCGATCATTTCCGTCGGCTTCCCGATGCCGAAAATCGCGTTCCTGCCGATCGTGATCCTGTGGCTCGGGCTCTACGACGTCTCAAAGATTTCCATGGTGGTGTTCGACGCCATCTTTCCGGTGGTGACGGCGACCATCGCCGGCATCGCGAGCATCGAGCGCGAGCTGATCTGGTCGGCGCGCAACATGGGCGCCAATAACCGCGAGATCATGTGGCAAATCGCCCTGCCCGCCGCGATGCCGCAAATTTTCACTGGATTGCAGGTCGCGCTTCCGATCGCGCTCATTGTCGCCATCGTCGCCGAAATGGCGATGGGTGGCTATGGCCTGGGCGGCAGCATGATGATGGCTTCGCGCTTTGCCGACTCGCGCGGAGTCTTCGCCGGCATCGTGGAGATCGCAGTCGTGGGTTATGTGCTGATCAAGGGCATGTCGGTGCTCCGCCGCCGTTTGCTGATATGGCATGCCGAGGCGAGCGAACCGACCACCGTGTAGCCCATAAGACGCTACAAAATGGGTTTTGGCATGGGTTTTGGCATGGGTTTTGGCGGCACTTGGTTTTGGCGGCACTGGGTTTTGGCGGCACTTGCCTTGCTTGCGCGCGGGTGCTCTAATTTTTACCAAGTACAAGCACAAGCCTAAGCCATTCGAAGTGGCGAGAACGCGGCGTATGTGCCGCTAGGGAGAAATACATGCGCAGGTTCAAATTCGCTCTGGCCGCCTTGGCTGTCACAACAATGGCTGTCACAACAATGGTTGCCGGCTCGGCCGCCAACGCCCAACCGGTGAAAATCCGGCTCTCCTGGGTCGCGCCGATCTCCAATTGGGGATCGATCATCCTGGAGAAGAAGGATCTCGCCAAGCACTTCGGCAAATCCTACATCCTCGAGCCTGTTCGATTCCAGGGTACGCCGCTGATCGTCACCGCGCTCGCCAATGGCGAGATTGAAATCGCGGATCTGGCGTTTTCGACGCTGGCCATCGCCATCCAAAATGCCGGCATCGACGATCTGCGGGTGATCTCGGACGAATTTCAGGATGGCGTTCCCGGCTATCACAGCAATGAATTTAATGTCCTGATCGACGGCCCGATCAAAAAGGTCGAAGACTTGAAGGGTAAGGTTGTCGCCACCAATTCGGTCAGCAGCGCCGTCGACATCGCATCGCGCGCCATGCTCAAAAAGCACGGGCTGCAAGATAAGCGGGACTACACGGTGATCGAGGCGCCGTTCCCGACCATGAAGGCAATGCTGTCGGAGAAGAAGGTCGACCTGATCCCGGCGGTGCTGCCGTTTTCGCTCGATCCGGAACTGAAGAAAATTTCGAAACCGCTGTTTAGCAGCAAGGATGCGCTCGGGCGCACCCAGTTCATCATATGGTCGGCGCGCAAATCGTTCATCGATAAGAACCGCGCCGCCATGGTCGATCTGATGGAGGATACGCTGGTCATCCTGCGCTGGTTCATCGATCCGAAGAACCAGAAAGAAGCGGCCGAGATCGCCGGCCGCGTGCTCAAGGCGCCGCCGGAGCGTTTTAGCTGGATTTTCACCAAGCAGGATTACTTCCGCGATCCGAACATGCTGCCGGATCTCAATGCGCTGCAATCCAATCTCGACACGACGGCGGACCTGGGATTTGTGAAGTCAAAAATGGACATCAAGAAATACTCCGATCTCAGCATCGTCCAGGAAGCTGCTAAGCGCATAAAATAAAACGCAACAGTGGACTGATGAGGCTACGATCAGCCCCGGCGATGTAAATTTCGTCGGGGCCTTTCATAACATCAGCGCAAGCTCGATCAGCATGCCCCGCCTGCTTATTCTTCTCACACTGCCGGCCGATGTCATCGAGCAATATCGCGCCCGGTTGAGCGCCGCATTTCCCGCGCTCACGATCGACGTAGCCGATCAGCACAGCAATTTTATTCCGCTCATCGGCACCGCAGACATTCTGCTCACCTTCGGACAGGTGATGAAAAATCTGCAGGCGGACTTCGGGAACGCCGCCAACTTGCAATGGATTCAAGCCTTGGGAACGGGGCTGGATGGAATTACCGATCAGCCCACGCTCAAAGCCGGCATCATTGTCACCAATGTGCACGGCGTTCACGGTCAGCCGGTATCGGAAGCCGCGCTCGCCGGCATGCTGGCGCTATCCCGCGACATCCCGCGGGCGGTGCGCGCGCAAGATCAAAAGACCTGGGTGCGCTGGCCGGCGACGCTGCTCGATGGCAAGACCATTGGCATTCTCGGCGTCGGCGCGATCGCCGAAATTCTCGCGCCGAAATGCAAGGCGCTCGGCATGAAGGTGATTGGCGTCAGCTCGGGTGCACGGCCGGTCGCGGGCTTCGATCGCATGCACGGGCGCGATGAGCTGCTGCGCGTCGTACCCGAGCTCGATTATCTCGTGTTGCTCACTCCCTACTCGGCCAAGACACACAATTTGATCGACGCCAAGGTGCTGGCGGCGATGAAGCCGACCAGCTATCTCGTCAATCTCGCGCGCGGCGGGATCGTGGACGAGGATGCGCTGGTCGATGCGCTGCGCCAGGGCCGGATCGCCGGCGCCGCGCTTGATGTATTCCAGAATGAACCTTTGCCGGCGGAACACCCGCTGTGGTCGTTCAAGAACGTCATCATCACCACCCATCAGGGCGGCTTTTGCGACGCTTATGTCGATCTCGCACTGCCGGCCATCGAGCACAACATGCGCTGCTTCCTCGCCGGCGACGTAAAGAAAATGGTCAATGTCATTGCCCGCGCTGCATGACCGGTGCGAAGGAATTACCAAGCCATTGGGTGATCTGATTTCTGGGACTGAGCCGATAGGCCGACCTCTCACCAGCATGAGGCGCGCTCAGCATGGCGAATGACAAACCGAACCACCCGCCGATTCGCGCCTTGTCTTTGTGTTGATCGATGCGGAGCCGCTCGGCACCGGCAATGCCGTCACGGGCACGGCGAAAGCGCTGATCACTGGTGCGAGAATTGGCCATGCACATGGCCAAGGTCTGCCGCGCCGGTGGCAGGCGAATCACTTTCCCGGCGAATCAGTTCTCGACAATTTATATTTTAGCAAATCACTTTTTGGCGAATCATTTATTGGCGAATCACTTGGAGCGCGCGCGAATCACTTCAGCGCGAAACACTTCGCCGATCGATTCACTAGTCTGGTCGAAAACTGTTCGAAGCAAATAAAAATGCCACAGTGAATTAACAATTGCTCAACCATGTTTGGCGATTAAACATGCAGTGCCTATGTATCTGTTAACCCTGTGAATAACGCTCTTAACATATTGAAATAACTATTATTTTATACAAGCTTCCGTGCTGGATAAGATTGCGAATCGGGTCTCATGCCGACATTTATTGGCAATTTTTTATGAACTATCAGGTTAAACAAAAATCATTAATGCTGACGATCTGTAGATTACTTGGCATGCGACGTTGCACACCAAAAATGGTCCTGATACTTTGCGTAACGCGGCGGAATCAGTGATGTTTTCAGATCAGGAGAGAATTGTTTTGACTCGTTTCGAGGTGATTCTTCTATGCTTGATTGCATTAACTGCTGGCGCGGTTGGCCCTGCCATTGCGGCTGAGCCGTTCACGATCACTGACGCCATTATCCATGCCGTGCGAAGCCATCCGGGCGTCGGTGAGGCTGCCGCGAACCGGCGCGCGACAGAAACCGAACTGCGCCAAACCCAGAGCACGCTGTTGCCGCAGGTGCGGCTTGAAGCGCGCACGGGCTGGAATAGATGGAATCACAGAGACGCGGCGGTTCCGCCGGCGGGAAATGACAGTTGGCTGGCTGGTAACACGCAATCGGTCGTGGTGCGGCAGCTGCTGTTCGATGGCTTTTCTTCCATCAACGAAATCTGGCGGCAGGCGGCCCGCGTCGATGCGTCGGCGGCGCGCGTGCATGAGCGCACCGAGCTAATCGCTCTCGACGCGATCAGCGCCTATATCGAGGTGACCCGGTTTACACGGATCGTCTCCGTCTCCCAAGTCAATGTCGAAGAACATCGTAAGATTTTTGCCAATGTTCAGGCCCGCTTTCGGGGCGGCCGCGCGGGAGAAGGCGATCTAGAGCAGTCGCAGGAACGCGTTGCATCGGCTGAGGCCGCCTACCATCAATACCGCCGCAATCTTGATGAGGCGCGCGCCATGTATCGCAGCGCGGTCGGGCTTGAGCCGTTCAATTTGCGTTTTCCGAGTCGCCTGGCGCAGCTGCCGCGGTCGAGAGACGAAGCTTTGGCCATTGCGCTGACCAGCAATCCGACCATCAAGGCCGCCAAATCAGATGCGGAAGCGGCACGATATGCTTTCCGGACCACCGATGGGACGCTATCACCAACGGTATCGCTCGAAGGGCGGGCTGACAAAAGTTACAATTCAAATACCGTAACCGGCCACACCACCAATCAAAGCGGCTTGCTGGTGCTCAGCTGGGACGTTTTTCGCGGCGGCCAGGATTCATGGCGCCGCGCTGAAATGAGCGAGCGCTATATCGAGCAATCCCATCGCTATGCCCGGCTGCAGCGCGAAGCCTATGCCTCGGTCGATAAGGCTTGGGCCGCACGCACGATTGCAACCGATCAGGTCGCGGCACTCCAGCGTCAAGTCGAGTCCGATCGCAAGGTCATTTCCGCCTACACCAAGGAATACGAGCTTGGTCAACGTTCATTGATCGACCTGCTCAATGCGCATAACCAGTATTTCACCGGCTTGGTTGGGTTTGAATCCGCCCGCGGCGTGGGCGTGTACGGGGATTACCAGCTGCTCGCCTTTATCGGTAAGCTGCTTGCGTATCTGAAAACTCCGCAGCCAGTGGAGGCGGCCCCGCTCGATCACAAGCCGCTCGGCATCTTCCCGGGCAAGCTGCCACCGATCATTGTAAATCCGCCGGAACCGAGTGGACCGGAACCGCTCAATCTTTCCGCGCCGGTCCCAGCGCAAGGCAATCGCTAAGCCGCCATTCGCACCCTGTGCGAGCGTGCCACAGTTTCCGAATCGGTCATTCGAAGCTTTATCCACAGTCATCCGGCGCAGTTCTTCATAGAACAATAATCATTTATTGGCCTATATTTACTGACCTTTTTTCGACTAATGCTTGATCATTCCTTCTCTGCTATGGGTGCGGAACCTCAGCGAGCAACTTGAGCGGCGGTACCCTTGACGATCCAGACACCAAAATTGCTTGTGCCGGCAGATCGCAATGCCGAGCCTGCCAAGGCCCCCGAGCGAAAGATGGATCCGCTGACGGATTCATTGCTCTATCTCGCGGCGCACCATGGCCGCGCCGTCAGCCGCGAGGCGCTGCTGGGAGGCTTGCCGATCACTGACGGCCGCTTGCGTGTGGCGCTTTACGATCGCGCGGCCCGGCGCGCCGGGCTTGAAGCCGAAGCGGTAAAACGGACGATCAGCGAAATTCCGGCGCTGGTGCTACCGGCGGTTCTCGTGCTGCGCGACGGCACAACGCGCATCCTTCTCGCCATCGACCACAAGGCACGATCGGCGAAGGTGGTCGATCCCAGCGTGAATGCGCCACCGCACATTCGTACATTCGATTCCCTGAACACAGATCACATGGGCTATGTGTTTTTCGTGCGTCCCGCTGCGACAGCGGACCAGCGCGCCGTCGCCGCCGGAGACATGCCCAAGGATCACTGGTTCTGGTCGGTCGTCCGCCGCTATTGGACCAACTACAGTCACGTCGCGATTTCGGCGTTCCTCATCAACACGATCGCGCTGATGACGCCCTTGTTCATCATGAACGTGTACGATCGCGTGGTGCCGAATGGCGCGGTCGCATCGCTGATCGCGCTCGCCATCGGAATGGGGATCGCGATCGTATTCGACTTCATCCTGCGAACGGTCCGCAGCCGCATCATCGACATGACCGGCAAGAAGATCGACGTGGTGCTGGCCGCTAACATTTTCGAGCACGTGCTGGCGGTGAAGATGGCGCAGCGGCCGCAATCGGTCGGCATCCTCGCCAATCAATTGCGTGATTTTGATTCCGTGCGCGACTTCTTCACGTCCGGCAGCGTCGTGTCGGCAACCGATTTGTTGTTCGCCATCCTGTTCGTGCTCGTGTTGTACGCAGTTGCCGGCCCGCTGGCATGGGTGCCGCTGATCATGTTGCCGGTCATGATCGTGATTGGTCTGGCGCTGCAGCGCCCGCTCGATCGCGCGATGCGCCGTTTGCAGGCCGAATCGGCGGCCCGGCACGGCGTTCTGGTTGAGTCGCTCTCGGGTGTCGAAACCGTGCGCGCGACCGGCGCCGAGTCGCGCATGCAGACGGCGTGGGAGCGCTCGGTCGCGGCAACAGCGCGATCGGGAGAGGAAGTTCATTTCTGGGCGTCGCTCGCGCTGACCAGCGCCAATACCGCGCAGCAGCTCACCAGCCTGCTTCTGGTCATCATCGGCGTCTTTCTCATTATGGACGGCAAGCTTTCCGTGGGCGCGCTGGTCGCTGCCAACATGCTTGCCGGCCGCGTGCTGGCGCCGATCGCCGGCATTGCCTCCGTGATCACCCGTGGCACCCAGACGATCGCCGCACTCAAGGCCATCGACCGAGTGATGTCGCTCGAGCGGGAGCGCCCGCCCGATCGAACCTATGTCAAGCGGCGCATCGATGAGGGTCGTATTGCGTTTGAAAAGGTCAGCTTCACCTATCCGAATGCGCCCCAGACCGCGCTTGAGGATGTGAGCTTCAGCATCGCGCCGGGTGAGAGGGTCGGAATCATCGGCCGCGTGGGATCGGGAAAAACCACGATCGGACGCCTCTTGCTGGGATTTTATGAACCCAAGGACGGCCGCATCCTGGTCGATGGCATCGATGCGCGGCAGTACGATCCCGCCGATCTGCGTACCGCAATTGGTTTTGCGTTGCAGGATACCGATCTCTTTTACGGCAAGTTGCGAGACAACATCGCGCTCGGCAAGTCCGACGCCACCGACGCGGAAGTGATCGAGGCCGCGCGGCTTGCCGGCGTCGAAGGGTTCATTGCCGGTCATCCGCTGGGCTATGAGATGCCGATCGCCGAAGGCGGGCGAAGCCTTTCCGGCGGGCAAAAGCAAGCTATCGGACTTGCCCGCGTTCTGATCCGAAAACCGCGCATTCTCTTCCTGGACGAGCCCACCGCTCATTTCGACATTCGCAGCGAGGCGGAGTTCCTCGACCGGCTCAAGACGCTGGCTGCCGCAAGAATGACGATCATCATTGCGACGCACCGTCTCTCGGTGCTCACTCTGCTTGACCGGCTCCTGCTGTTCGATCGCGGCCGGCTGATCGCCGATGGGCCGCGCGATCAGGTCATGGCGATCGTGACAGGCGGCAAGCGGCCGCCGGCGCAACCCGGGGCGCCAGGCGCGCCCCTATCACAGGCTTCGAAAACAAATGCAGCGGTCTGATTTCGCCTTCGCAAACGACATCCGCGCCGCGAGCGAACTGCGTACGCCGCAGACCTCACGCATGCTCCTGTTCACGACCCTGGCCCTCCTCATCGTCGGAATCACCTGGGCGAATTTCGCCATTCTGGACGAGGTCAAGCGCGGCAATGGTCGCGTCATTCCGTCACAGCTGACACAAGTCGTGCAAACGCTCGAGGGCGGCATCGTCGGGAACATCCTGGTGCGCGAGGGTGATATCGTCAATCAAGGCCAATCGTTGATGCGGATCGACGACACCAAATTCGCATCGGAGTTCGGCGAGGTACGAGAACGACGCGCCGCCATGGCCGCGCGCGTGGCCCGGCTCGAAGCTGAGGCGAACGGACTCAACAAACCGACGTTCCCGCCTGATGTATCGCAGATCGTATCAGGGGCGGTGGCGGCGGAAACCAGCGTGTTCGAGACGCGCGCGCGCAAGGTCGCACAGGATATCGACATTCTCGTGCAGCAGGAGAAGAGATTGACGGAAACTCTTTTTATCCTGAACCAAGAGCTCGATATTATGCGCCCGCTTTATCATCAAAAGGTCTTGCCCGAGATCGAATGGCGGCGGAGCGAGCGCCAGGCTGCCGAAATGCGCGGCCAGTTGGCTGAAGCGCAGTCGCGCATTACGAACATCAAGGCAGCATTTCGCTCGCAGGCCGACGAGGACCTGGCAAAATCGCGCGGCGATCTCGCGGTGCTCGATGAAAACATCAAATCGGCACAGGATCGGGTGCGGCGCACCGAACTCAAATCGCCGGTGCACGGGATCATCAATAAGCTCAACGTCACGACGGTAGGAGCGGTCGTCCAGCCGGGGGCCAATGTGATGGATATCGTACCGCTCGCCGATTCGCTGCTGGTCGAAGGACGTATTCGTCCGCAGGACATCGCCTTCATCCGTCCCGATCAGTCCGCCGTTGTCAAAATCACGGCCTATGATCCTTCCGTCTACGGCTCGCTCAAGGGAAAAGTAGAGCGGATCAGCGCCGATACCATCGTCGATGACAAGGGCGAGCGGAACGAACAACAGCGGGAAACCTTCTATCGAGTCATCGTACGCACCGAGAAGAATTTCCTCGGAACGCCTGAACATCCGCTGCCGATCATCCCGGGCATGATAACGACCGTGGAAATTCTCACCGGCGAGAAATCCGTGCTGGACTATCTTATCAAGCCCGTTCGCATGCTGCGCGATGAGGCGCTGCGGGAGCGGTAATACCAATCTTCATAATTCGTCATTCCGGCCGAGCCGCATTGGCGGCGAGAGCCGGAATCCATAAACACCTGCGGCGATTATGGATTCCGGGCTCGCCACGCCTTCGCCCTTCGGGCTGCGGCGGGCGCCCCGGAATGACGAGTCAAAATTTAGAGCGGTTGGTATAATTCAACTTTTTATTAAATTCGACCGAATGCGGTTTCCGCCGCTATACCCTGCAGCCGACAATACCCGCAATGCTTGACGCCATTTAACCAGCCTGAAAAGGGCTTAAGCCTATCCATGCCCTAACAAACAGGGCACGTGAATTGGCGCGTTCACGCCAAGCGATGCCCCCGACCACAGGGCGTCATTCTTGGCAAAGTTCTTTCGCGGAAATTTCGTCGCGCGTTCTACCGGTATCGTAATTGCCCTGGTGGCTGTGCTTTCTGGCACCAGCGCGAGCGTGCTCGCTGCGCCCAAGCAGAAGACCGCCCCGACTGGCAAGCCCGATATCGTGGAGTTGATGCCTGAGCTGCCCGCGGCCGAGGAGCGCCCAACCGCGTCCATGCCGCGTTATTTCACCATCAACGAAGTGGTGGCCAAACTCGACGGCCAGAAGGCGAAAAAGGCATCGCATTACCGATCGACACAGATTGCCGCGCTCGATGTGTCCGCCCGGACCACCGACGCTGGCGCACCGCCGACCCGGACACCGCCGCAGGGCGCGGAGCCGTTCGGTCTGGTCACGTTCCGCGCACCGGATGGGTTGCTGTGGGTCAAGTGGCGCAAGCTCAATGCCGAGATGGAAGCCGAGGGCAAGGTGCTATCGCAATGCCGCGCCGATCCGAAACATTGTGGCAATGCCGCAGCCCAAAAATATCTCGCCTTGATCGACGAAGGCCAGCGCTTGCCGGAGCGCGCCAAAATCGAGCGGATCAATCGGGCGATCAACGCCGCGATACGCTACACCAGCGATTCCGAGCAATATGGCGTGCCGGACCTGTGGACCGCGCCGCTCGCAACGCTCGGCACTGGGCGGGGCGATTGCGAAGATTACGCGATCGCGAAATACGCCGCCCTGCGCGACGCGGGATTTTCGTCCGACAGTTTGCGCCTGCTCATCGTGCGCGATCGCGTGGCGCGCCAGGACCACGCGGTGGTCGGCGTGCGCCAGGACGGCCGCTGGCTCATGCTGGACAACCGCCACGAGGTTGTTCTTGAAAATAAGGATGCCTGGCACTTTACCCCGATGTTCGCGCTCGACCGGGAAGGCGTGAAGCTGTTCGCGGTACCCTATGACAAGCCCGCGGCTGCCCCGGAGCTGGTGGCGTCGGGTCCCGCGAATACGCCCAAGCGAGCTGCCGATGCGCAGCGCGATGCGGCAGGCGCGAATGTCCCCGAGCTGCGGCTGGATGCGTTTGAGCCGCCCCGGCTGCGGGGACGGCGGTAAAACGCTTCGGCGACTTTCGGTGGCCGAACGCCGACAGACCGAACAATAAAAATACCCGCCGGATCGCTCCGGCGGGTTTTTTGATGAGATGAGATTCGATCAGGCGTGGACTGTGACCTCGGCCTCGATATTCAGTATCAGGTTTATGCCACTGAGCGCCTGCGTGTACTGGTGGTAGCCGCCGACCATGCCGGCGTCAGTCCAACCGCCCGCTCCGATGGTGCCGATATCCGCCACGTCACCGACGCTGCCGTCGATATAGAGTGTGTGTGTCATGCCGGAATTGTTGCCCGGGGCGGCATCGTCGGTGAAGTTCAGAACGTCTTGAGCCGTGAGCGTGAGCTGCGTGCCTTTCGTGGCGTCAGAGAACGCGTCGTCGGTGATCAGCAGCACTTCGATTTCGTGGATTGCCGTGTTGCCTGTGAGATTGAGCTGCGACACGGTGAACCCGCTATCGGTCACTGTCGGTCCGCCATTGAACAGGCCAAGCGCGCCCTGGTCG
>CAZNSG010000126.1:0-15518 GCA_964575715.1 uncultured Hyphomicrobiales bacterium
CCGGCGTGCCGCCTTCGGCCTTCAGCACCAGCGTCTCGATGTCGGCCATGCCACGCAGGTAGCCGCGTCCGCGCACCACGTACTCGGTCTCGGTCATCTCCACCACGCGGCCGCCGACGTCGCGGTTGCTGTCGCGGATCACCTGCATCACCTTCGTCAGCGGCACGCCGTAGGCCTGCAGCAGGCGCGGGTTGACGGTCACCTGGTATTGCTTGACGAAGCCGCCGACGCTCGCGACCTCGGCCACGCCCTCCGCCTTGGCGATGCCGTAGCGGACATACCAATCCTGAATGGTGCGCAATTCGGCGAGACTATGCTGCGCACCCCGCACGACATATTGGTAGACCCAGCCAACGCCGGTCGCGTCCGGACCAAGGCTCGGAGCTACGCCTGCGGGTAAGCGCCGAGCCGCGGAATTAAGATATTCAAGCACACGCGAGCGCGCCCAGTAGAGATCGGTCCCGTCTTCGAAGATGACATAGACGAACGACACGCCGAAGAACGAAAAACCCCGCACCACGCGCGATTTCGGGACGCTCAGCATCGCCGTGGTGAGCGGATAGGTGACTTGGTCCTCGACCACTTGCGGCGCTTGGCCGGGATACTCGGTGTAGATGATCACCTGGACGTCGGAGAGATCGGGGATAGCATCGAGCGGAACACGCGAGACGGCATAGATGCCGGCCATCGTTACGAAAAGACTCGCGAGCACGATGAGAAATACGTTGCGCGCCGACCATCGAATGAGCGCCGCGATCATTTCGGCGCCTCGGGCTGGGAAAATGCCTTGAGCGACGCGCGCAGATTGCTTTCGGAGTCGATGAGGAAGGTGGCAGCGGTGACGACCTCCTCACCGTCCTGCACGCCATCGAGGATTTCGACATAGCCGTCACCGCGCCGTCCCAGCTTGACCGGGCGCGGCTCGAAGCGGCCCTCGCCTTTGGCGATCAGCACCACCTGGCGCGTGCCGCTGTCGATCACGGCGCTGTCGGGCACGGCGACGACAGGTCCCTGATCGGCGCCGGCGTGGAATACGACATCGGCATACATGTCGATCTTCAGCCGGCCGTCGGGATTGGGCACTTCGATCCGTACGCGGGCCGTGCGCGTCTCTGGCCTTAATTCGGGATAGATAAAGCTGACGCGGCCCTCGACTGGCGTACCCGGATAGGCCCGTAGCGTGACCGACGTGGACGTGCCCATCTCGATGCCGGCGAGATCGGCTTCCGCCACCTCGGCAATGATCCAGACCTGTGAGAGGTCGGCAATGCGATAGAGCTCGGCGCCGGCGAGCACTTGTTGCCCGTTGACGACGCGCTTCTCGACCACCGTTCCGGTCGCGGGCGACGGCCAATCGACGGTACGCAAGTTGACTCCGCTCGCGCGCACCTCCTCGATGCGCCGCTCCGGCACACCGAGATTGCGCAGCCGCTGCATCGTTCCAAGCATCGTCTCCGTGGCATACCCTTGCGTGTTGCTCGACTTGAGACCGGCTGCAACGATGAGATCGGCCTGCGCAATCTGGATGTCTCTGCTGTAGAGCCGGAACAACGGTTCGCCGGCGCGCACCGACTGCCCGGTCACATTGACGAACAGGTCTTCGATGTAGCCGTCGGCGCGCAAGGCGACGACGGTCAGCCGCCGCTCGTCGTATTTCACCGTACCGATGCCGCGCACCGGCCGCACGATGGTACGGGCCTCGACCATTTCGGTGCGCACACCGCTGCGTTGGACCTTGTCGAGGCTCACCTTGACGGTGGTGCCGTCGTCTTCGTTCTCGCCTTCATAGACCGCGATATAGTCCATCCCCATGGAATCCTTCTTCGGCACCGGCGAAGTGTCGGGCAGGCCCATCGGGTTACGGTAGTAGAGGATTTTGCGCGGACCGGCGGCCGTGCGCGTCTTTTCCGCCTTGGGATCGAACGAGATTTCCTCGTCGTCATGGACCGGAAGGTAGTCGCGTCCCTCCACGTCCTTCTTCGGCGACGCCGACCACAACGGCGCGCCGGAAGGCTCGCGGTAGTAAAGGATCGTGCGCTCGACCGCTGTCGTATCCGGCTGCCCCAAAACGACAGCCGAGGACGGAGCTGGCGGCCGGACAAACACATAGCCGGCCCAGATACCCGCGCCGAATCCGAGCGCAAGCAGGACCGCCGCGCGCGCAGCGGTCGCCCGAGGTGTGAACATGGCGAACTCCCCCTACCTGGTGGCCCGGAAGATGATTTTTCCGACCACGGTCTGCGGCTCGCCCTGCACTTTGGCGGCGATGCTCAAGAGCCAGCGGCCGGTCATCGAGAGTTCGGTCTTGAAGGCATAGACTCCCGGCTCCTGCCCCGGCACGGGGGTGAGCGGCGGAGCCATCTCCGCCATCTTGTCCGGCGACATGTCGATCCGCGATCGGACAATTACGGCATCGGTCACCGGCTTGCCGCTCGGCTTGTGCACGAGCCGCACCGCGACGATGGCGCTATCGCCTTTTTTGACCTCGACCTGGACCGGCTCAAAGACATAGTCATTGGCGGCGGCGAAGGCCGCGTTGGGAAGAACGAGCGCCGACGCAACAAGCGCGGCGAACAGATGTTTCGAAGTCATAAGATTTTCTCCTGATTCATGATCCCGGTTTCACCGCGCGAGCGCACAGCCCGCGAGCTTGCCTCTCGCGCGGCGCGGCTGATTAGCAGTGGAAGATCAGATTCGAGGAGGTGGAACGGGAGGTCTTATCGCAGGTGGACGAATGGCGTTGTCCGCACCCGCTGAAGCTGTCTGCGCCCGAAGCGGCGGATAAACGAACTCCGCAAGGGATATGGTCGCGATGCTGGACGACTGATAGGCACAGGCTGCCATCGACTTGCATTGGTCCACCGTCATGTCGCACGGCTTGCAGTTACCAGGACAGCAATCGTCCATCGCGGTCGATGCGTCGGTCAGCGCGTCCGCGGACATCATGTCAGCGGACATCCCCATCCCGCCCGGAGCGGTATCGGCCGCAGCCGGACGCACCGGCAAAATCGCGAGCGATGCTGCGATCAGAACGGCGAGGATGGTTCGTGCGAGTGCCATAATCCTTCCTAATATAACCCAAAAGAACCAACTTTAAAATAAATATATCGCGAGAACATTTTGATACATTGATCGAAATCAAGCTTAATGCGGTCACTAACTGTCATGTGGCAATTGAGGAAAAGCCTCAACTCCGCAAGGCTGCAATTAACATCCTACGGCAGCGATAGCCGCGGAGCGACTTATGATGACCGCTTTGGGTTAGACTCGACGGATCGATAATGTCCGTGACACGTTCGCTCAGCCTCCGGGCGCGAGCAGAATGCTGATCGCGGCGCAAAGGGGTCTATCACATGAACAAACGGGAGCACACGCAACATCACCACGCTGTGGCACCGCTGGGCGTGTCGCAGGCGTTGCCCGGGGCGAAATACACCTGCCCAATGCATCCGCAAATCGTGCGCGATGCGCCCGGCAGCTGCCCGCTCTGCGGCATGGCGCTGGTGCCCATCGGCGCCACAGCAGCGGACGCGAACGACCGCGAGCTGCGCGACCTAACGCGCCGGTTGTGGGTAGGCATTGCGCTGTCGCTGCCGTTGGTGTTCCTCGCGATGTCGCCGATGATCGGTTATCACGATCCGCTGGGGCTCGCGCCACGCCAGCGCGGCTGGGTGGAGTTCGTGCTTGGCACCCCGGTGGTGTTCTGGGTCGGCTGGCCGATCCTGCACAAGTTCTGGCTGTCGCTGCGCAGCTGGGCGCTGAATATGTACTCGCTGATCGGCCTCGGCGTGGGCCTCGCATATCTCTTCAGCCTCACAGCGGTGCTCCTACCCGGGATCTTTCCGCAGGAGTTTCGCGAGCATGACGGCGCCGTCGGCACGTATTTCGAGGCGGCGGCAGTGATCGTCACGCTGGTGATCCTCGGCGACGTATTGCAGTTGCGCGCCATGGGCAAGACCAGCCAGGCGATCCGGCAACTGCTTGAGCTCGCGCCGAACATGGCCTGGCGGCTGCGCAGCGACGGTTGGGAAGAACAAGTGCCTCTCGCAGAGGTCAAGGTGGGAGACAGGCTGCGCGTCAAGCCCGGCGAGAAGATCCCGGTCGACGGCACGGTGCTCGAGGGCGCGAGCTACGTCGACGAATCGATGATCACCGGCGAGCCGATGCCGGTCGCGAAGAAGCCGGGCGACCGCGTCACGGGCGGCACGGTGAACAAAACCGGGTCCTTCGCGTTCCGGGCGGAGCGCATCGGATCGGACACGCTCCTTGCCCGGATCGTGCACATGGTCGGTGAGGCGCAGCGCACGCGCGCGCCGATCCAGCGGCTCGCGGACGTCATCGCGGCGTACTTCGTGCAGGTCGTCGTCGGGATCGCGATCATCACGGCGCTCGTCTGGGGCTTCTTCGGCCCGGAGCCGCGCCTCGCCTTCGCGCTCCTCAACGCGGTCGCCGTGCTGATCATCGCCTGTCCCTGCGCCGTCGGCTTGGCGACGCCGATCTCGATCACGGTGGCGATGGGGCAGGGCGCGCTCAACGGGATCCTGTTCCGCAATGCCGAGGCGATCGAGCGCATGCGCGAGATCGATACGCTCGTCATCGACAAGACCGGGACTCTCACGCTCGGCCGCCCGGCGCTGACGGACTTCATCGCCGATGGCGTGGACGAGCGGGAGGCTCTGGCGCTGGTCGCAGGGGTCGAGCTGCATTCGGAGCACCCGATCGCCACCGCCATCGTCGAGGGGGCGAAGGCGCGCGGTAGCGCGCCCGCCCAGGCGCAAGGTTTCCAGGCGGTCAATGGCCTCGGCGTGTCGGCGCGCGTGAATGGCCGCGAGGTGCGCGTGGGCAGCTTCGCCTACCTCGCCGGCACTGGCGTCGAGCGTTTCGCGGCGCAAGCCGACCAGTGGCAGGCGCAGGCAAAAACCGTCGTGCTCTTCGCAGTAGACGGCCGCGCCGCCGGCATGGCCGCAGTCGCCGATCCGATTAAGGAAAGCACTACGGAAGCGATCACCATGCTCAAGGCTCAGGGCGTGCACATCGCCATGCTGACCGGCGATTCGCGCCGCACGGCGGAAGCGGTGGCGCGCCAGCTCGGCATCGATGAAGCGTTCGCCGAGGTGCTGCCGGAGGACAAGGCCGGCCATGTGAAGCGCCTGCAGTCCCAAGGTCGCAAGGTGGCCATGGCCGGCGACGGCATCAACGACGCCCCCGCTCTCGCCCAAGCGGATGTCGGCATCGCCATGGGGACCGGTACCGACGCGGCAATGGAGAGCGCGGCCGTCACGCTCGTGAAAGGCGACCTGAGGGGAATCGCGCGCGCGATCAAGCTGTCGCACGCCACGATGCGCAACATTCGGCAAAACCTGGTCTTCGCCTTCGGCTACAACGCGCTCGGCATACCGGTCGCCGCAGGGGTGCTCTATCCGGCCTTCGACCTGCTGCTCTCGCCAATCTTCGCGGGCGCGGCGATGGCGGCAAGCTCGATGTCAGTCGTGATGAATGCGCTGCGTCTGCGGCGGACGCGTTAACACTGCTCACGCGAGCCGACGAGGGAATCGAGTAGTCGTTCAGTGAATGTCGCAGTTGGGTCGATGCTGTTGAAATAGTATTTTGGGGTATCCGCGCGAGCAACATTGATTCAGGAGTAACAGTGAATGCGCAACATTGAGTCAAGAATTCCATCGTCCTGATTCGATTGTTGCGCACGGACCGGCTATCGGCGACTTTTTCAACAGCACTGGATGAATCTCGGGCACATATCGCACGGAGATTGAGACATTGCCGTCATCACGACCAATGTATTTGGAAATATTTGCCGCAAATCTCTTTACCTGACTCGCATCAGGTCTAACGTCATTAGTGGGTCAGTAGATTCCGGTTCCCTCCAAACTCTCAGGAGGAGAGCACGGGTACGAACCCCAAACGCTTATGCACTCGCGGACGTCGCCGCTCAGCGTTCAAGCGTTTTCAGATAATCGATCACATCGGTGGCCTGACCTGGATCGAGCCGGAATGCCGGCATTGTCGGGTGGTTGGCCACGATGCCCTCCATCAATGGACGCCTCAAGGATTCCACCGGATATTTGAGGTGTAGCACGCGGAACGGCAGCGCTATCTTGAGCGGGCTTTCGCTGATCTTATCGATCGCATGACATTGCGCACAGTTCGCGCGCACGAATGTCAGACCTCTTTGTGCGGCAGGCGATTGCACCTCGGCAGCAGCTCGAACGATCGTCAATGTCATGGCCAACGCGGCCATCACGCCGCGCGCCATATGAGTTGACGAAAACATTTTATCGTTCATCGTCTTTCTTTCCCTGTGCGGCGCTTTGCGCCGTCAACGCCGTTAATGTCGTCGTGTTCGGACAGTAATCCCGCCAGCCCAAGTTGTTTGGGTGCGTATCAAGATCAAAATCGCACTGTCCTTTGCTCACGCAAAACGAGCACAATTTCTTGAGGTCATTCGACGCGCTCGGTTGCGAGCGTTCAACTTCGGAGGCGTCAACTCCAAGCGCTGTCAGACGGCGCGAGAGCAAATCCGCCGACTCGGGCCATTTTCCGGCCAGCATGCGCAGCTCATGCGGGCTGACGCCAACTTCCTGCGCCAAGCGTTGCAATTCCTGCGGATTGCAATTTTCCAGTTCAGCAGCACCTGCGCGATTTCCCATCCAATTCCGCCACCATTTAGCAATGGCGGCAAAGAATGCTAATCGCTGTTCTGCGGACGAATTCTGCATGGCGATCTCTCCTCCGAGACCGCGGCTATCGCTCAACTGTTGAGGCGGCTCAGAGTTGCGCGATTGCGCAGCACGACACGGCGAGAGGTCGGCAGTTCAATGGCTGCGGTATTTTCAAGTTGGCTGAGCGTTCGGGAAACGGTCTCAATGGTCAGGCCAAGATAATCGGCGATGTCCTGGCGCGACATTGTGAGCTCGACTTGATTGCCGGACGGCATGCGCGCTGCCATTTCCAACAAAAACCCGACAACCCGTTCTTGGGCGGTCTTGATAAGCAGCATAAGGTGATCTTGAACGCGTCTAAGTTCGCTGCTGGTCAGCGCCCAGAGCTGGTGAGCGACGTCGTTATCGCGCGCAGCCAGCGCAACTAAGGTGCTGCGTTTAATGACCAGGACCTTGGAATCGGTGACGGCCTCGGCGGAATATGTGTGCTCATCACCGCTTTCGAGGCCAAAGATATCGCCCGGCAGATAAAACGCACCAATCTGGCGCCGCCCGTCCGCGAGCACTTTGTATGTGCGCACCGTTCCGCTGACCACTTTGTAAATGTATTCGGCGGGCTCATTCTCGCCATAGACCTCGGCATTGCGAGAAAACGACATCGACGCACCCACCATTTCGACGGACCCGACGGGAGAATGAAAGTTCGCGAGGGCATGCGGCCGCATGGTCTTGATTGGTGCTCGGTTGGGAACGCTGTAGGTTGAATTCTGCATCGACATGGCTCAACTCCTCTTTGTGGTGGGAATCGATACCCGTGAAGTCACAGGACGAAAATTCAGATAATGTCCCTAGGGGATTTACCGGAGGTCTGGCAGAATGGCCGTTCGCGATAAATATCATTGAGTAGCAAAAGCTTAGCGTGTTAGCTGGAGTTTATTGGCGAGAGATTTGATGGCTGACTTGGTGCTTCGGCCGAGCAATGCGTCTGCGCAAAACGGGTCCCATATCTGGCATGCGTTGCAGCAGCCCATCATGGCCTATGCACTGACGTTGGGGCTGGTCGCCGTAGTATTCGTCATTATCCAAACGCTGCTTGCACCGGCACTGGGCAATCAGGCGCTTTATATTTTTCTGATGCCACCCATGCTGATCGCCGGCTTTCTCGGTGGATGGGGGCCTGGCCTATTGGCAACAACTCTCAGTCTCGTACTTCACCTATATGGGACCGGCGAATTTTTGAATCTGATCAATCCCAGTTCGCCGCTGTTCGCTGGCGAGCTTGCGCGAGCGGCCACGTTCACGTTGCTTGGAATTGGGATGGCCTGGCTGGGCGAACGCTTTCACCATGCGCGAACTCAGTCCGTTACCAGTACCGAAAACGCGAAGCGCCGTGAGGCCCACCTCCAGTCGATTCTTGACACAATTCCCGACGCGATGATCGTCATCGACGAGCAAGGGATCATGCGATCCTTCAGCGCCGCAGCCGAACGGTTGTTCGGCCACACGACCGCGGAAGCGCTCGGCAAGAATGTCAAGATGTTGATGCCGTCGCCCTATCGCGAGGGACACGATGGCTATATTGCGCGTTATATGCAGACCGGAGAGCGTCGCATCATCGGAATCGGCCGCGTGGTGGTGGCCGAACGCAAGGATGGTTCGACGTTTCCCATTGAACTTGCCGTCGGCGAAATGAAATCAGGCCATCAGCGTTACTTTACGGGTTTCATTCGCGATTTGAGCGAACGCCAAAAAACCGAGGCGCGATTGCAGGAGTTGCAATCCGAGTTGGTCCACATTTCGCGATTGACGGCCCTGGGCGAAATGGCGTCGACTCTCGCGCATGAGCTCAATCAGCCGCTGTCCGCTATCGTCAATTATATGAAGGGATCGCGGCGATTGCTCGAAGGTGGTTCGGACGAGCGATCCGTTATGATGCGCGAAGCCATGGACAACGCCGCCGATCAGGCGCTTCGCGCTGGCCAGATCATCCGCCGCCTGCGCGACTTCGTCGCTCGCGGGGAGAGCGAGCAGGGGATTGAAAGCGTCGCCAAACTCGTTGAGGAAGCAAGCGCGCTTGCTCTGGTCGGTGCAAAGGACCAAGGCGTTCGTGTACGGTTCCAGTTCAGTCGAGCTGACGATCTCGTGCTCGCTGACAAGGTTCAAATTCAACAGGTTCTACTCAACTTAATTCGCAATGCGATCGAAGCCATGCACAATTGTGACCGGCGGGAGCTCGTGATTTCCACCGCTCGGACCGAAGGCGATATGCTGACATTCAGCGTTTCAGACACCGGTATGGGCATCTCACCTGAAATAGCGGGTCAACTTTTCCAACCGTTCGTGACCACCAAACAACAGGGAATGGGGGTGGGCCTGTCCATCTCGCGCACCATCGTCGAATCGCACGGCGGGCGGATCTGGGTAGAGTCCAATCCTGCCGGCGGAACGATTTTTCGATTCACGTTGCGTGGGGTGACCAACGAGGAAATCGGCGATGCAGTCTAACGACGTGGTGCATGTGATCGATGACGATGAGGCGATGCGAAATTCGCTCGCCTTTCTGCTTCGCGCCGCCAAAGTCGAGGTGCAGACTTACGAATCCGCTTTGGCTTTTCTCGAAAGCTTGCCGAAGATCAAGCCAGGCTGCATCGTCACCGATGTTCGAATGCCCGGGATGAGCGGGAGCGACCTGCTAAAACGCCTCCGCCAGCTCAAGGTTGCCATGCCGGTCATCGTGATGACCGGGCATGGCGATGTTCCGCTTGCAGTCGAGGCGATGAAAGGGGGCGCGGCCGATTTCCTAGAGAAGCCGTTCGATGACGATGCGTTGCTGGCCGCAATTCGCGCGGCGCTCAACGCACGGGCCAGCGACAGCGAGCGTCAGGCCAATCGCGCGGCGATTCATGATAAACTCGCGGCGCTCTCGAACCGCGAACGGCAGGTGCTCGAGGGCGTGGTCGCGGGTCATCCGAACAAGATAATCGCATTTGATCTAGGGATCAGCCCGCGCACCGTCGAGATCTACCGGGCAAACGTTATGATAAAAATGGGCGCGAACAGCCTGTCCGACCTGGTGCGCATGGCGCTTGTCGGGGGCATTCTTGACGTTGCGCCGAGCTCGGAAACACTAAAACCACGCTAACAGCGCGAACCGCATTACGCTTCCAGAAGGCGTCGCCGTTTCTCAAATTCCGATTGATCGATATCGCCGCGCGCATAGCGTTCCTTGAGGATGTCGATTGCGTTTCCGCCACGACTGCAGCGCATCATTCCGCCGCGCAGCAAGAAAATCACCAATGTCACGCAGATGATCAAGAAAATGATCATCATTACCGGTCCGATGAACATCCAAGGCATCGGCCAGAAATCATTCCACCACATGACCTCCTCCTGATCTGGCAACTGATATGAAATAAGCCAAAATACCAATATTACTTTGATATAAATCAACGCGCAAAATATCAGTGGCTGCATTTTCAAACCAACAAAGGTTTCATCACGAGAACGTCCTATGGATCAAAAATCAAACGCGGGACAAAATTATTTCTGCCCAATGCATTCCGACGTGCGCCAAACCAAGCCCGGAAAATGCCCGAGGTGTGGGATGGATTTGCTGCTGGAGGGCACGAAGTTCGGAATCGTCCGGCATATCATCAGTAGCCCTATGCATCTTGTTATCATGTCGGCACTGATGGTGGCCGTAATGGCGGCGGTGATGATGATGCGTTGATTGTGATCCTTGAATTGTGCCAGCGCCACCGCCGCCGCTCATCGCATCCATCTCATTGCCAAATTCGGGCCGCCAACGCGTTCGAAGCGGAAGTGAGAAGCTGCCAATGTCAACAATGAGGGACGGCAAATCTGGGCAGGAGGTTGAGCTAAATCAAAGCCATTCGGGATTTATTCGCGCTTAATTACCATCAGAGGCAGCCGATGTGGCCGCCCTCACTCGATGGCGCGAACGATGCAAGAGCACCGCAACATGGCGGTTCAATCCGGTCTCATCGTCGTTATCGATGATGATGTCGCCGTTCGCAAATCGCTAAAATTTTCCCTGGAAGTCGAAGGATATGTGGTGCGCACCTATGCGCGCGGGGAAGATCTGCTGAACGAACCGGCATTTCCGACCTGCCGTTGTCTTATCGTCGACCAAAGACTGCCCGGGATAAGCGGGTTTGATCTCATTACGAAGCTCCGCGACCTAAAAATCTCAGTGCCGGTTATTCTTGTCGCCACCCTTCCAGGCGTTGCCTTAAGAAAATGCGCCGCCGACGCCGGCGTCGCTATCGTTGAGAAACCGCTCATGAGTAGTGCTCTCCTCGAAGGCATACGCCAGGCCATGACGCAATCATCTTCGCCACCACATTGAATGGAGCAAATCCCATGCGACGCTCCACTCTTGTATCGTTTTCTCTGACCATGATTGCAGCGTTTGCATTGTCCGTTGCATCCGGTTTTGCTCAGGACATAAGCCGGAATGAACGGCGGGGCGAGAGCCTGCTATCCAGAAAATGCGCCATGTGCCACGCGATCGGGCGTTTGGGACGCAGCCCGCATCGCCAAGCGCCGCCATTTCGGACGCTGTCGAAGCGCTATCCGATTGAATCCCTTTCCGAGGCCTTGGGAGAGGGACTCTTCACTGGCCATCCGGATATGCCGGAGTTCGTTTTTTCCCCGCGCGATATCGGCGCAATCCTGGCGTACCTGCATTCCATTCAAGAACCTTGAATACGTCGTGCCAAATGAAAGGGTGAAGTAGCCATGATCAAGGACATTCTCGTTAATCTCTCGGTCGAAGACAAACGTGACGTCGCTGCCGACTATGCGATTTCCGTCGCGGCGGCTCTAAATGCCCACTTGGCAAGTGTGGCATTTGCCTATGAGCCGATCGTACCCGGAACGATTTTCGATGGTATTTCGGCCTCAATCGTCGCCTCATTTCGAACTGAAAGTAAAAAGGCCGCGAAAGTTGCCGTCGAACGGTTTGAGGAATCGACGCGCCGTGCAGGGGTCTCCGCCGAATCGCGAGTCATTGGTGCCGATACTGGCGGCGCCGCGGAATTTTTCGGCCACTTAGCCCGCAGATACGATCTTTCGATCGTTCGGCAGACCAATCCCAAGGGACCCGCAGAGGAAATGATCCTCGAGGCGGCATTGTTCGAATCCGGACGCCCGGTGTTGGTCGTGCCCTACATTCAAGCGCAAGGTCTCAAGCTTGACCGGGTGTTGCTGTGCTGGGACGGAAGCCGCCATGCCGCCCGTGCCTTCGGCGACGCCCTGCCGCTACTTGAGCGCGGCAAGAATATCGACGTTATCTCAATCACCACGAAAGAGGATAACAACGGTGGAATTTCTGGTGCCGATATCGCTCACCACCTCGCTCGTCACGGGCTAAAAGTGGAACTCAAGCGTATCGTTGCCCCCGATTCGGATGTGGCGAGCATGATTCTGTCGCATGCCGCGGACACCTCGGCCGATCTCGTCGTGATGGGCGGCTACGGCCACTCGCGGTTGCGCGAATATGTTCTGGGCGGCGCCACGCGCGGAATGCTCGGCTCCATGACGGTGCCAACATTAATGTCGCATTAAATCGAGCGATCATCGGCTATGTGGTCGGCGGTATCTTCGGGGTGCTGTGGAACAGGATCCACAAATGGCCTTATGAAAATTCACAATGCACATCGCGCGTGAAAACTCGCTTGCGGTGACACTACAATTTGACGTCAAGAAAAGAGCCGCTTCTCGATTTCATAGACCGGCAATTTGACAAGATCCTTGTCGATTTCACTTCGGATGGCATGCCGTATTGAATGTGGGTAAACCTGCCGTAACATGCCCAGCGCGCGCGGCGGAGCAACGATAATCAACGCTTTGGTCTGGCCAGCCTTTATCGCGCTGTCGAGCTTATTTGCGAGGCCATGAAGAAATGCGCGTTCGGCTTCGTCATGCCAGTCAGTCTGTTCGAGCGTACTGCGGGCGGTTCCCATCGATTGATGCACGCGGCCTGGCGCGGAAGCGCCCTGTAAGTGGGTGGGCAAATCGGTATGTTCGAATGTTTCCTTGGTATGGAGGTTCGGAAACTTTTCATCACCTCGATTTTCGAGGATCAATGCCTTTTTTCCGTCGCACACGACAATCCAGTCGCCACAATGACTCTTTAATTTTTGCATGGTTAGAATCCCTTCCTGCATGTGTTTGGCACGCGGTCTTTCAAGATATCGTCCGGATCAATGATCCCCGCCTGTCGTGACGAGTATCGTCGCAACTGGCATGTGACAGCAGATAGTTTTTCCGTATCCACGCCATTGATATGAATCAAATGCGCCCAAGACTCTCGCGCGGTGCCCGCTCGATGAGAGCGGGCATCACCGCAAAGAGACGCCGCGAAATTAGAATTTGCATGATCTGCGTATTGCCCAATCGAGTTCGTATAAAAGCGCTCCGGGTTTACTGCTTAATATCGTCATCTGAAAGCATGCGAAGTGCCGAGCCTTCTATGTCGTCGTACTGACCGCTCTTGAGCGACCACACGAATGCGACCAGACCGGCAAGTCCGAGCACGAGCGCCATCGGAACCAAATAAACGAGCACATTCATGCGGGTTTCACGCTTAATTTGAAAGATGAAACTGAGGCGGAGCAAGCCGGCGGACGGGCGCGCAAGGAGTTTAACGTAACAAGCAGCGAAGATCCCGACATGGCGATTGCAGCGATGAGCGGGGTGACAAATCCCGCCATCGCAATCGGCACCGCAATGGCATTGTAGATGGCCGCAAGCCAGAGATTTTGCAGCATCAGGTGGCGCGCACGTTTTGCAATAACTATGGCATTGAGCACGGGCGCAAGTCGCTCACCGAGAAATACCGCATCGGCGTTCATTTGCGTGATATCGGCGGCGCTGATCGGGGATAGCGCGACATGCGCTGCGGCAAGCGCAGGCGCGTCGTTGAGGCCGTCACCGACCATCAGCACGCGCCGACCCGCGGCCTTTAATGCTTCGATCGCTGATATCTTTTCGGCGGGCTTTAATCCGCCCCGCCATGCCGTAACCGCGAGGGCGGCTGCTACCGGCGCGACGGCCACGGGACGATCTCCCGACAGAATGACGATTTCGTAGCCGCGCGCGGCCAGCGCCTGAACGACCGCCACTGCATCCGGCCGCAGCTTCTGGCGCACCGCAAGCAGATTGCAACGGCCCGCATGGGTAAACGCGACGATCGATGAGCCGGGCTCCTCGATCGCTGGACAACTCGTCGCTGCAATCCCGCAGAAGGCCGGACTGCCAAGCCGCGCCTCGCTGCCGGCGATGATCGCGCGAACGCCTTGTCCGGGCTCCTCGACGGCGCCTTCAACGGGCGTCCGTTCGCGCGCCTCGCGGGCGATGGCGGCAGCGAGTGGATGGTGGCTCGACAGGGCAAGCCGCGCAGCAAGCTCTAACACTTCAGGATCGATCTCGGCCGCGTTATCGACCCGCGGCTCCGGCAGCGTGAGCGTTCCGGTCTTGTCGAATACGATCGTATCAGCGTCAGCCAGCCGCTCGATCGCGTCGCCGCTGTTGAGAATGACCTTGGCGCGGAACAGCGCACCCGATGCCACGACTTGCACCGCCGGGATCGCAAGCGCGAGCGCGCAGGGACACGTGATGATGAGCACGGCGATTGCCGTGACGATGGCGTCGTGGAACGAAGCGCCGGCTGCGAGCCAGCCAATCGCCGTGAGAGCGGCAGCGGTATGGACAAGCGGTGAATAGAGGCGCGCCGCACGATCGGCGAGCCGTAGATAGCGCGATTTCGCGGTGACTGCCTTTTCGAGCAGCCGTTCCACTTCTGCAATCAGTGTATTTGCGCCGGCAGCGGTTACGCTTACCGTCAAGGCGCCGGAGTAGTTCATGCTGCCGGCATGAATGACTGCCCCGGCGGCGATGGGCGCGCGTGCGGTCTCTCCGGTGACCAAGCTTGAGTCGATTTCGGAGGTGCCACCGACCACGATGCCATCGGCGGGTACGCGCTTGCCCGGCCGCACCAGGATCCGATCTCCGGCCTTGAGCGCGCCGACCGGCACGGCGACCAGTTCGTTATTGGCGTCGAAACGATGGGCAATTTCGGCCTTAAGGGCGGCAAGGTTTCCGGCGACGGCCCGTGTTTTGCGCCGCATGGCATGATCGAGATAGCGGCCGCAAAGCAGGAAAAACAACAGCATCACGGCGGAATCGAAATAGACATGCGCGGCGTGGTTGATCGTTTCGACCACCGACATGCCAAGCGCGAGCACCACGCCAAGCGAGATCGGAACGTCCATATTGAGCTGCCGCGCGCGCAGCGCCCGCCACGCATTTTGGAAAAACGGTTGCCCTGCATAGGCGGCCGCCGGCAGAGCGATTAGCGCCGAAAGCCAATGAAAGAAATCGCGCGTCTCCTGCGTCATGTCGGTCACGTTTCCGGACCATACCGACACCGACAGCAGCATAATGTTCATAGCCGCGAAGCCCGCCACACCAAGGCAAACGAGCAGCCAGTGCGCGTAACGCGTTTCGTCCATCTCCGCGCGCTCGGGCTCGAAGGGATGCGCGCGATAACCGATACGCGCCAGCGCCTCGATCACCTCGCCCGCCGCAAGGTCGCTGTCGTGCCAATCCACCGCAAGGCGGCGATTGGTGAAATTGAGCCGCACATCGACGACGCCGGGAAGTCGCCTGATGCCGGTCTCGATCTTGCGAATACAGCCCGCACAATTGACGCCCTCGACGGCAAGCTCCATGTGCGCGGTACCGTTGGTGCTGCGTTTGACAAACAATGAAAGATCGAGCGTCTCGGCCATGATTTGATCCTTCAGCGCACGCTCA
>CAZNSG010000127.1:0-1755 GCA_964575715.1 uncultured Hyphomicrobiales bacterium
AGCCGCTTTGGCCGAGCCACCAGAGATGTAACATTTCTGGCTCACGTCGCGCTGCCGCAACATCAGCCAGGAACGCGTCGTCTTTGAGAACAGGTTCAATCACAGTCGTAACACGGGCATCTTGCCCGTGCCTGGCGCCCGAGGACACGGGCAAGATGCCAATACTGTCCGGCATTTCCCCGTGCGAAAATTAACTGAATCTTAACTTGCGCCAGCCCTTTCTTTGTGGCATGCTTTGGCCAGCCACATGGCTCAGAAAAAACGCCCCATCATCAAGGAGGATGAGCTGGCCGGCGTCGGTATCGTGCGCCAGATCGCGCCACTGCTGGATCAATTGCGACAGCGCGAGCAAGCCGACCACGGAAACACCCAGGTCCATCTCGGCGATGCCCTGGTTGTGCTGCTGGCCTGCTTCTTCAATCCCACCGTCCGCTCGCTGCGGCTGATCGATCAGCTCTCGGCGTTCAACTGGGTTAAAGCACACACCGAACTCGATCGCATTCCGCGCTCCACACTCTCCGACGCTTTGCGACGCTTCGATCCCGAAGAACTCCGGCCCATTATGGAAGCCCTGGTGCGGCAGATTCCCGCTCTGGCGCGCATTGACAGCGACCTGGAAAAAGTGACTCGAAAGATCATCGCCGCCGACGGCTCTTACTTCAATCTTGTCGGCGAGGTGGCCTGGGCACTGGCGGGCGTCAAGCGCAACGGCCAATCGCAATCGCGCGTGCGACTCAACCTTCAGCTCGACGTGCGGAATTTTTCGCCCGTCGATCTGGACATCAGCGGGCGAGACGACGGCTCCGAGGCCGCCGCCTTCATCCGCAGGCTCCAAAGCGGCGCGGTCTATCTGGTGGACCGCAACTTCGTCCACTTCGGTTTCATCAACGCCGTGCTCAACAAGAACTCCAGCCTGGTGCTGCGGCTCAAGAAAGATATCTGTTTCACGGTTGCGCCGTTGCAAACGCCGTTGCAAACGCCGTCGCGCCAGCTGAGCGATGAGGATCGGCAAAACGGCGTGCTGCGAGACGAGGTCGGACATCTGAGCGGTCCCCAGTCGGCCACCAATCAAGGCCGACCCTCGCGCACCAGCGAGCCGCCCAGCCAGCTCCTGCGCCGCGTCACCCTCTGGGATGAAAAAAACAAGCAGGAGATTGTGCTGATTACCGACCTGCTCGATCTGCCGGCCCGCGTCATCGCGCTGCTCTATCGCCTGCGCTGGGAGATCGAACTGTTCTTCCGCTGGCTGAAGGTCTGGGCGGCCTGGAACCGCTGCATCAGCCTCGACCAACGCGGCATCACTCTGCAGTTCTACGTGGCGGTGATCGCCTGTCTGCTCATGCACCTGCGCACCGGCCGAAAGGTCAACAAGTATGCCATCTTCGCCCTGAGCCAGGTGGCGGCGGGCCTGGCCAGCTACGCCGAAATTGAACCGATGCTCGAGCGCATCGAGCGAGAAAAGGAACTGGAGCGAGCCAGGCTGGCGCGCAAGAAAGCGGCGCTGCAAGCCGCGCGAGAAGCCGCGAAAAATCCGATTTGACGGCAACGGGCGAATTCTGTGCCGAGATGCCCGCGTTTTGATGCTGCGCGCTGATCGCCGCCGCGCGACAGGCCCGCACGGCCGACCAAAGTTTTGACGCCATCGCTTCATTCGGCAACCCTCATTCGATCCAAAGTCCCGGACAGTATTGCCGTGTTACGTGCAATTGACGAACGCCTCGGTAGTGATTCTTGTGCAAGCGGATCAAAACAACG
>CAZNSG010000128.1:0-4810 GCA_964575715.1 uncultured Hyphomicrobiales bacterium
GAAAAGCATGTCCTCGGGCTTGACCCGAGGGATCATGCTCACACAAAAAGCTGGAGCCCAACTCTGATTCCAACAAAACCGATAAGGCTCTAGCGGCGCATCGCCTCGTTGCGGCGCATTGCCTCGTTGCGGCGGTACGTAGCGTTCACGCCGCTTGCGGTTTGCGCCGGTCCCGGAAAGCGCCGGCCAGCAACGGGTTGGCGCCGCGCGCGGTCAGCGCCTGTTGGACTGCGGCGCGATCCGGTGCGCTGCCGGCAAGGCGATGGTTTAGCGTTGCATCGGGCAGCGCCATGATGCTCGCCCCGTTTCCGGCTTGACCGATCTGCTCTTGCAATTTGCGACGCACGAAGCGGTAACCGCCGACGCTGACCATGCCTGCGGGCGGCCCGCTCAGTTCCAGCGTGCCGGTCTCGCGCGCAAGGCGGCAAGGATAGCCGGTATCGGCCAAGCCTGTTGCGTCCGTTTTGAAGATGGGCTCATCGCCATCTTCGGCCTCCGGCGGGAAGGGATGGCGTGGCACCATCGGCCCGCGCAGCGCGAGCGTGCCGGCCGCGGTACGCGCGACTTCGGCGACCAGCGTTCCGCCGGCCGCCCCGCGTGGCACGGTCACCGGGCCGAGTGAAACGGCCGCCGGCATGCCGATGGCTTCGCGCCGCGACGCGATCAGGCCGGTCTCACCGAACGCGAGCACATCGACCAATCCGGCGTTCGCCTGGGACCAGTGCGGGCTCGTCACGCACCGTTCCGGGCTTTGCCAGAGCGCAAAAACGTTGCGCAAGCCCTCGTGCGCGAGCAATCCCGCCTCCGCCAGCAGCGGCACCAGCGGGCCGGGCAGAATGACGGTCTCGCAACGATGTTCGGCGCATTGGCCCGCAAACCCCTGCGGATCGAATGGCTGATGCAGCACCAGCGTGCCGCCGGCGAGCAGCCAGGGCATTACGCTGAGCGCAAGCCCTGCGAATGAACTCGATATCGTAGTCGCAAGAATTGTTGCGCCGGGCGCGATCGGCCCTTCCAGCAGCACCGCCATGCCACCCGCGATCAGCTCCGAATGACTACGCCCAACCGGCACGTGTCCGCGCGCCGTCGTGTCCCAGGTGATAAGCGCCAAATGTGTTGCGGGATTGCCGCTGCGCTCGATCGGCGGGACCGGATCGAGCCGGTCCGCGGTGAACAAATCTCCCAGCCGGATCACGCCATCCGCAACACCGGAGCCGAAGCCGCAGACATGACGGATGGAAAATAGTTCGGCCGCTACATGCATCGCGACGTCACACAGATCGTCGCGGCCGACCCGTCCGCCGGCGATGATGACCTTGGCGCCGATGCGGGCGAGCGCCGCAACCGAGTCCTCGCGTCGCCACAACAGCGGCAGCGGCGCCGCGATCATTCCCGCGCGCAGCACGCCGAGCAGCGCAAGCACGCCCTCAACCATGTTTGGCATTTGCAGGCCGATGACCGTGTCGGGCGCTAACCCAAGCCGCCGCAGCCGGCCCGCGATCGCGGACACCATGCGATCGGCCGCCGCATAGCTCACATAGCGCGGCGCACCGTCGGCGAACGTGCGCCGGTCGGGCGGATCGACCAAGGCGAATTCGCCGGGCCGACGCAGAGCGGCGCGACGGAAGAGGTCGTCGAGTGTCGCCATTCCGACGGAATGGACGTTCGCGGCACTCGCCTGAGGATCGCCGAGTATCACTTAATGCCTCATCGTACCGGCAGCTCGCGCCACCAGGTTTCCGGCAGGAATCCGTACAGCGAGGTCACGCTCGGATGCTGGATGTAGTTCCAGCGTGCGACCCATTGCTCCGGCGGGTGAAACAACGGAACCACGTAAAATCCCGAGATCAGCACGCGGTCGAGCGCGCGCACGGCGGAGACGAATTGATCGCGGCTTCGCGCCTTGAGCAGCGCGGCGATCATGGCATCGATGGCGGCGCTTTTGACGCCCATATAGTTGCGGCTGCCGTCCTGTTCGGCGGCCGCCGACCCCCAATAGAATGCCTGCTCGTTGCCTGGCGAGAGCGACTGCTCCCAGCGGTATTCCATCATGTCGAAGTCGAAATTGATGCGGCGGTGCTCGAACTGCACCGCATCCACCATACGCACCTGCGCCGCAATGCCGGCACGTTTGATCTGGTGGGAATACGCCAATGCCAGGCGCTCTTGATCCCTGTTCGTGACCAAAATCTCGAAGCTGAACGGCGCGCCGCCCGCGCGTGCGCGCAGCTCCGTGCCGACGAGTGAATAGCCCGCGGAATTGAGCAGCGCGAGCGCGCGCTTGAGCGTGTTGCGGTCTCGCCCCGATCCGTCGGTGACCGAAGGCGACCAAGTGCCGGCGAGCGCATCGGCGCGCACCGCGCCGGGATATGGCGCCAGCAAGGCGCGCTCGCGCCCATCCGCCGGCCTTCCGCGTGAGGAGAGTTCCGAACCCTCGAAATAGCTGCCGGTGCGCTGGTAGCGGTCGAAGAACAGACTGTGATTGGCCCATTCGAAGTCCAGCAGCAGCGCCAGCGCCTCGCGCACGCGCACATCGGCAAAGAGCGGCCGCCGCATATTGAACACAAGGCCCGATAGGCCCTTGGGCAAGCCGTTGGCAAACGTCTCCTTGACGATGCGTCCGTCGCGCACCGCCGGAAAATCGTAAGCCGTCACCCAGCGCGACGGATCAAGTTCGAGCCGCGCGTCATAAAGGCCTTTCTTGAAACCCTCGAAATGCACGTTGGCATCCCGATAATAGTCGTAGCGGATCTCATCGAAGTTCCACAGACCGCGATTGATCGGCAAGTCGCGACCCCAATAGGCGGGGTTGCGTTTGAGCGTGATGCTGCGCCCGGGATCGACCGCGCCGATCGCGTAGGGCCCGCTGCCGATGGGCGGCTCGAATGAGGTTTCGTCGAAGGTCTCCGGGTTGACGGCGTGCTTGGGCAGCACCGGCAGGAGTCCGAGAATGAGCGCAAGCTCGCGGTCGTCGCTGCCGGAGAGATCGAACCGCACCGACTGCGGACCGACCGCTTCGACCTTGCTCACCTTGCCATAGTAGGTGCGATAATTCGGGCGGCCTTTGTCGCGCAGCAGCTGCCAGGAGAAGATTACATCCTCGACCGTCACCGGGCGGCCGTCGGAGAATTTCGCGTCCGGATCGAGCGTGAAGGTGACATAGTTGCGTTCCGCATTGGTTTCGACCGTGCGTGCGAGCAGGCCGTAAAGCGAAAACGGCTCATCGTAGTTGCGCGCCAGCAGACTCTCGATCACGTAGCCGCGAATCTGCGAAAGCGTCAGCCCCTTGACGATGAGCGGATTGAGGCTGTCGAACGTGCCGAGCGCGCCCTGGATCAGCCGGCCGCCCTTTGGCGCCGTCGGATTGGCGTAGCGCAAGCTGTGGAAATCCGGTGGCAACGCCGGCTCCCCGTGCATCGCAATTCCGTGTCGTGCCTGGGCGCTGGCGGCTCCGCCAGCGGTGATCGTGACCGCTAAGGCGCACAACGCGCCGGCCAACCCTCTCCATCCCGGACGGAGCGATGCGCGCAGGCAGGAACCGATCACGGAAACGGGTTGCATGGTTTGGTCCGAATCCAGGTACATAGCTCCGTCTATCATAGCCGATGAGCAAACCGTGGGCCGCCGCTTGCGCCCGGCATCCCGGCATAATGCGTTAAACCCGCATTCCCCGGATGGCGCTCTGATTTGCGCAACGCGCACGCCGATTCAGATATAGGCATCAGCACCTTATCCTGGATCGAGCGAGGCGATCATGGCGCACCCAGCGGGTGAATCGGAATCGGACGTTCCTCGGCTCAATTTCGACCGGCGCCTCAAGCTGGAGTTTCACGGTTCCAGCGTCACCTCTGATTCTGGTCTGCTGCCGTTCCGGGAACTGGATGACGTGCTCGGGCTGATGGTCATCGCGGGGCAAAATCTGGCTGATGGACGCAAGGGCAGGAACGGTCGGCATGATCTGATCGGAATGCTGCGGCAGTCTGTGTTCGGTCGCCTTGCCGGATACGAGGACGTGAACGACGCCGACCGGCTCGGGCGTGATCCGGCGATGCGCTGTATCGTTGGCGGTCACGCTGCAACGAAGCAGGCAGCCTCCACCAGCCAGATGGGACGCTTCGAGACCGAGTGGCTTGCGAATGATGAGAACCTTGTCGCGCTCGCCGATCTCGGCGGGCGTTGGATTGACCGGGTGCACAGCCGCCATCCGCTGAACGGCATCGTGCTCGACATGGACTCGAGTGTAAGCGAGACCTATGGCGACCAGGAGGGCACCGCCTACAACGGCCACTTCGCCTGCACCTGCTATCATCCGCTGTTCGTGTTCAATCAGTTTGGCGATCTGGAACGCTGCGCGTTGCGTCCGGGCAACGTTCATTCGGCGGACGGTTGGAAGGACGTGCTGGAACCGGTCGTGGCCCGCTATCGGGGCAAGTTCAAGCGCCGTTACTTTCGCGCCGATGCCGCCTTTGCAAATCCTGAGGTCTACGAATTCCTGGAGGCCGAAGGCTTCAAGTACGCGATCCGGCTGCCTGCCAATCAGATTCTACAACAGAGGATAGGATATCTGCTCAAGCGCCCGGTCGGTCGCCTTCCCATCGAGGTTCGGCGGTACTACGCCAACTTCAGCTATCAGGCGCAAAGTTGGAAGACACCGCGCCGCGTGGTGGCGAAGGTCGAGTGGCACCCGGGCGAACTTTATCCCCGCGTTGGCTTCATCGTCACCAACCTGTCGCGACCGCCCGAATGGGTCGTCGCCTTCTACAACAAGCGCGGGACGTGCGAGCAATGGATCAAGGAAGGCAAGGGCGCG
>CAZNSG010000129.1:0-8871 GCA_964575715.1 uncultured Hyphomicrobiales bacterium
GCGCGAGCACGGCGTCGTACTGCAACCCCTCTGCGACCAGCGCCTCGGCGGTTGCAGCGCGGTAATCGATCGCGAGGCCGCCCGTCTCGGCATGGTCGCGCGCGACGCTGATAGCCTCCGCGCTCGCGTCGATGCCGGTGACCTCGGCCCCGAGCCGGGTTAGGGGCTCGGCGACGAGGCCGCCGCCGCAGCCGATATCGAGAATCCGCAGCCCCTTCAGACAGTCGAGCTTCTTCGGGTCGTGGCTAAAATGGGCGGTGGCCTGATCGCGGATATAGGCGAGCCGCACCGGATTGAACTTGTGCAGCGGCGCCATCTTGCCGCGCGGATCCCACCATTCGGCCGCCAGCGCGCTAAAGCGCTCGACTTCGGCCGCATCCACGGTCGAGGCGCTCTTTGGCTTTGCCCTGTTTCCCATTGACCCTGATCCCAGACCCTGATCCCAAGCCTCGGTTGCAGCCTGCAAACCCCGCCGGTATGTATAGCCGTCTTTTTACGCGCGCGCGCGGGCGGCGCATTTAGCCTGAATTCTTGCAAGGACGACCGATTCCCCATGGCTCGGCTAGTGATGAAATTCGGCGGAACTTCGGTCGCCGACATCGAGCACATCCGCAACGTCGCGCGCCATGTCAAGCGCGAGGTCGACGCCGGCCATGACGTGGCGGTGGTGGTCTCGGCCATGGCGGGTGCGACCGACCGGCTGGTGGGCTGGTGCCGCGAAGCTTCGATGCTGCACGACACGCGCGAATTCGATGCGGTGGTGGCCTCCGGCGAACAGGTCGCCGCCGGGCTGCTGGCCATCATACTCGAAGGAATCGGCATCAATGCCCGCTCCTGGCAGGGCTGGCAGCTGCCGATATTGACTTCCAACGTCCATGGCTCGGCGCGCATCCTTGACATCAACGGCGCCGAACTGATCAAGCGCTTCAAGGAGCGCAAGGAGGTCGCCGTGGTGTGCGGCTTTCAGGGGCTGCACAAGGAGACCGGCCGCATCACCACGCTCGGACGCGGCGGCTCCGACACTTCGGCGGTCGCGGTGGCCGCCGCCATCCAGGCCGACCGCTGCGACATCTATACCGACGTCGACGGCGTCTACACCACCGATCCGCGCGTGGTGCCGCGCGCCCGGAGGCTCGATAAGATCTCGTTCGAGGAGATGCTGGAGCTTGCTTCCCTCGGCGCCAAGGTGCTGCAGGTGCGCTCGGTCGAGCTTGGCATGGTGCACAAGGTGCGCATCTTCGTGCGCTCGAGCTTCGAGCGCCCCGAGGACATCGATCCGCACGGCAACCCGCCGGGCACACTCATCTGCGACGAGGAGGATATCGTGGAACAGCAGGTCGTCACTGGCATTGCGTTCTCCAAGGACGAGGCCCAGATCGCCATCCGCCATGTCCCGGATAAGCCCGGCATCGCCGCGGCGATCTTCGGCCCGCTCGCGGACGCCAGCATCAATGTTGACATGATCGTGCAGAACGTCTCGCCCGACGGCGCCACCACCGACCTCACCTTCACGGTTCCGGCGGCCGACTATCAGCGCTCCCTTGACGTGCTCGGCAAGGCCAAGGGCGCCATCGGATATGCACGACTCGACGGCGCCATCGACGTTGCCAAGGTCTCGGTGATCGGCATCGGCATGCGCAGCCACGCCGGCGTCGCCGCCAAGGCGTTCCAGGCGCTGGCCTCCCGCAACATCAATATCCGCGCCATTACCACCTCCGAGATCAAGTTCTCCGTGCTGATCGACGCCGCCTATACCGAGCTGGCCGTACGCACGCTGCACAGCCTTTACGGACTGGATAAATAATCGGCACGCATTTCCCGGATGACTGGGGAATCAACCGGCCGGCCGCTCTTTCGCGGTGCAGCAAATATCATTCCCAAATTCAATCATGCATTCGCGGCCGAATGGCGCCTTTGGCTTGCGGTTTGCATGGCGCATTCGCTATAGCCCTTGAGCGAGCGGCCATTGCAGGTGACTTAAACCTGTGGTGCCTTTCCGTTCAATCGAACCGGGGCCGTGGGCGAACGGCGGCCTCGCCATACGGCCTTGAGGACGCGAGCCATGCGTGGCGCACTCGGTGGTCCGCGCGTGCTGTTGCGCCGCCTCCGCGAAGTCATGGCGGAGCCGGTCAGCGCGCAGGAACGCCTCGACAAGATCGTGGTGTTGATCGCCGCCAATATGGTGGCGGAGGTGTGTTCCGTCTACGTGCTGCGCGTGGACGGCACGCTCGAACTTTTTGCCACCGAAGGCCTCAAGCACGAAGCGGTCCACCAGACCGTCATGCGCCAGGACGAAGGTCTCGTAGGCCTAGTCGCGAGCGAGGCCAATCCGGTCAATCTGTCGGAGGCGCAAAGCCACCCGGCCTTCTCCTACCGGCCGGAAACAGGCGAAGAAATCTACCATTCCTTCCTCGGCGTCCCGATCCTGCGCGCCGGTAATACGCTCGGCGTTCTGGTCGTGCAGAACCGGGCGCGGCGCACCTATTCCGAGGAGGAAGAAGAAGCGCTGCAGACCACCGCCATGGTGGTGGCCGAGATGATCGCCTCGGGCGAACTGATCGCGCTCGCCAAGCCCGGCGCGGAGCCGGCGATCCGGCCGCGGCGGCATCTCACCGGCGCTGCGCTCTCCGATGGCATCGCGCTCGGGCACGTGGTGCTGCATGAGCCGCGCGTCACGGTGACGAACGTCATCGCCGACGACATCCAGAAGGAGATCCAACGTCTCGACCATGCCGTCGAGACTTTGCGCTCCGACCTCGACGCCATGCTCGAGCGCGGTGAAATCGCCGATGGCGGCGAGCACCGTGACGTGCTCGAGGCCTATCGCATGTTCGCCCACGACCAGGGCTGGCTGCACCGCCTGCACGAGGCGGTCATGACCGGGTTGACCGCCGAAGCCGGCGTCGAACGTGTGCAGTCCGACACCCGCGCGCGCATGCTGCGCAGCACCGATCCCTATCTGCGCGATCGCCTGCACGATCTCGAGGACCTCGGCAACCGGCTGATGCGCCAGCTCATGGGCAAGGATCATGCGCCCTCCAGGGAGCAGCTTCCCGACAATGCGGTGCTGATCGCCCGCTCCATGGGGCCGGCGGCGCTGCTCGACTATGACCGCAAGAAGTTGCGCGGTCTGGTGCTGGAGGAGGGCGGGCCGACGTCACACGTCGCGATCGTGGCGCGCGCACTCGGGATCGCCGCGGTGGGCGAAATTCCCAACGCTACCGGCCTGGTCGATTCCGGCGATCCCATCATCGTCGACGGCTCCAGCGGCGAAGTTCATGTGCGTCCGCCGCCAGATATCGAAATCGCCTATGGCGAGCGGGCGAAGTTGCGCGCGCGCCGGCAGGCGCAATACCGCGCATTACGCGATCGGCCATGCGTGACCAAGGACGGCGTTGCGATCTCGCTTCTGATCAACGCCGGCCTGCTGGTCGATCTGCCGCACATCGCCGATACCGGCGCCGCCGGCATCGGTCTGTTTCGCACCGAGCTGCAATTCATGGTCGCGCCCGCGCTCCCGCGCATCGCCGAGCAGCTTGCGCTCTACCGCGCCGTGCTTGACGCCGCCGGCGACAAGCCGGTGACTTTCCGCACGCTCGATATTGGCGGCGACAAGGTGCTTCCCTATTTGCGTTCAGTAGAGGAGGAGAATCCCGCGCTTGGCTGGCGCGCGATCCGGCTGGGGCTCGACCGGCCGGGCCTGATGCGCAGCCAGGTGCGCGCGCTGTTGCGCGCCGGTGCCGGACGCGAGCTGAAAATAATGTTCCCCATGGTTGCCACGGTGAACGAGTTTGACGAGGCCAAGGCGCTGGTCGAGGGCGAACTCACCCATCTTCGCCGTCATCGCCACAAGCTGCCGGATCGGGTCGACATCGGCACCATGGTCGAAGTGCCGTCACTGCTGTTCCAGCTCGACGAACTCATTCCTCGGGTCGACTTCCTCTCGGTCGGCTCGAACGATCTGGTGCAATTTCTCTATGCCGTCGACCGCGGCAATCAGCGGGTCGCCAACCGTTTCGATCCGATCTCGGCGCCGATCTTGCGCGCGCTCAAGCAAATCGTCGACAAGGCCCGTGCCGGCGGAAAGCCGGTAACGCTTTGCGGCGAACTCGCGTCGAGCCCGGCCGGCGCGCTTGCGCTGGTGGCGCTGGGGTACCGCTCGCTCTCGCTTACCCCCTCAGCGCTCGGCATGGTCAAGGCCATGCTGCTTGACCTCGACACCGGGAAAGCCGAGGCGGTACTTCGCCCGCTGATCGAGCGTCCGGCCAAGGGCGTGTCGATACGCGAGCGCCTCGTAGCGTTTGCCGCCGCCGAGGGGCTGCAATTGTAATGCCGCTGCCCGAAACGAAACTCGATACCGTGCTTGCCCGCCACGCCGCGGTGGAGGCAGAGCTTTCTCGCCAGATGCCGGCCGAAACCTTTGTAAAGCTGTCGCGCGAATTCGCCGAGATTGACCCGCTGGTGGAGAAGGTCAAGGCCTATCGCAGCGTCGCCGCGGAACTCGCCGACCTCGACGCGCTCATCGCCGATCCCGCGACCGAGCCGGAGATGAAATCCATCGCCAACGCCGAGCGGCCCCAGCTCGAAGCCAGGCGTATCGCGCTTGAAGAGGAGATTCGCCTCGCTCTGCTACCAAAGAATGCCATGGACGAGCGCAACGTCATTCTCGAAATTCGCGCCGGCACCGGCGGCGACGAGGCTTCCCTGTTCGCCGGCGACCTGTTCCGCATGTATGAACGCTTTGCCGCCAAGCAGGGCTGGAAGGTCGAGGTGATTTCGGAGAGCACGGGCACCATGGGCGGCTATAAGGAGATCGTCACAGAGATTCGTGGCCGCGGCGCCTTCGCCAAGCTCAAGTTCGAGTCCGGCGTGCACCGCGTTCAGCGTGTGCCCCACACCGAGGGCTCCGGCCGCATCCACACTTCGACCGCGACGGTGGCAGTGCTGCCGGAAGCGGAGGATGTCGATATCGCGCTGAAGGAGACCGACCTCAAAATCGACACCATGCGCGCGGGCGGCGCCGGCGGCCAGCACGTCAACAAGACCGAATCCGCGATCCGTATCACCCATATCCCGAGCGGCATTGTGGTCGCCATGCAGGAGGACCGCTCGCAGCATCGCAACCGCGCCAAGGCGATGGCGGTGCTACGCAGCAAGCTCTACGACCATGAGCAGCAGAAAATCAACGCCGCGCGCGCCGCTGACCGCCGCGACCAAGTCGGCTCGGGCGATCGTTCCGAGCGCATCCGCACCTATAATTTTCCGCAAGGGCGGGTGAGCGATCACCGCATCAACCTCACGCTCTACAAGCTGCCGCAGATCCTGGAGGGCGAGGCTCTCCACGAACTCATCGACGCGCTGGTGACCGAGCATCAAGCGGCCCTGCTCGCGGCCGAGGCGTCGTAACAAAAACGCAGGCTCCATGCAGGGCATGACCATTGCCGCAGTACGCCGCGCGCTCGCAGACAGGTTTCGCCAAAGCGGTCTCGAATCGCCCGAACTTGATGCGCGGCTGCTGGTTGGCCATGCGCTCGGCCTTGATCATACCGCGCTTGCCACCGCCGCTAGCCGCACCCTCGATGCGCAAGAGGCGAACGCAGTGGCCGTTCTGGCCAGGCGGCGACTCGCCCATGAGCCGGTTGCACGCATCATCGGCGCCAAGGAATTCTGGGGACTGTCGTTGCGGATCACGCCGGCAACATTGGTGCCGCGGCCGGAAACCGAAACCGTGGTGGAGGCGGCATTGACGGCGATCAACGCCGGCGGCGGACGCGCGCGGGCGCTTCGAATCGCCGATCTGGGCACGGGATCGGGCGCCATTCTGCTGGCGCTGCTTTCCGAGCTGCCGCGCGCCTTCGGCATCGGCACCGATCTCAGTCATGCCGCGCTCGCGGTTGCCCGCGACAATGCCATTCGACTGGGGCTCGCAACACGTGCCGCCATGGTTGTGTGCGATTTTGGCTCGGCGCTCGATGGCGACTTCGACCTCGTGGTCGCAAATCCGCCCTATATTGCGAGCAGCGATATGGCAACACTCAGTCCTGAAGTGCGGCACGATCCACCGCGCGCGCTCGATGGCGGATGCGACGGCCTTACCGCCTACCACGCCATTGCGGCCGATGCGCAGAGACTGCTCAAGCGCACGGGCCAATTGGTGCTCGAATTGGGCGCTGGACAGGCGGCGGCAGTGGCCACGCTATTGCAGAGCGCGGGTTTGGCGCCTGCGCCGGCGCATCACGATCTGAACGGAATAAAGCGTGCGCTTTCGGCCAGTGTTGCAACAATGACGCGATCACCCAAGAGTCTGTTGACCCGCCAAAAAAGCGCTTGGATTGTGGATCGAGATTGACTAGCGTCCGGTTCACGAAAGCGACCCAAGATGGGGCGCGTTGCATCAGCCCGGAGCTAGGCTCCGCGTGGCACCAGGTGCAGGCTCGACGATAAAGAGCTTAGGTCACGGCACATAGGATCGGTTCAGATCAGGATGCTACCGGTCGAGCGCGCAGGCTTTATGGCGCATTAAGTAATGCGCATGCCAAAACATGAGCATTGCCGTGGCGAGGCCGCGGCTAAACAGTTGCTAGGGTTAACGAATCGAGTCGTGGCGCAAGTGCGTCAGTGACACAAGTGCGTCAGTGACAGGTGTGCAAATTGTCGGCGGGAGCGGCGTTTGTGGTTTTGGCGAGCATGAAGTGCTCGTTCGGCGGCGTGCTGAGTGAAGTAAAATCGGCGGCTCATGAGAACCGCCTCAAATCGAGGGTTGGTGAATAGGGAAGCCATGAGAAACGGTCAGAACAAGCGCATGCGAGGACGTAATCATCACCACCAACGTAAGAATCAGAACCCGTTGACACGGGTTTATGAGTCAAACGGTCCGGATTTGAAGATTCGGGGATCGGCATCCCATGTGGCCGAGAAATACGTGCAACTGGCCCGCGATGCGACGGCCTCCGGCGACCCTGTGACCGCCGAGAATTATTTTCAGCACGCCGAACATTATTTCCGCCTGATCGCCGCGGCGCAGGAGCAGTTTCGTCAGCAGAACCCGTATTATCGTCCTGAGGGGGAGATGCAGACGGAAAACCGCGAGGAGGCCTTCGACGATGCCGACGAGGGTGCGGATCAGCCGATGCCGGGCGAGCCAAACTTCGGCAACCAGCAATCGTACCCGCCGCGCGACAGCCAGCCCTACCCGACCCGCGAATCGCAGCCCTACGGGGGCGGACGCGATCAGCAACCGCACCAGCAGGGCCGCCAGCAGCGTCAGCATCACCAGCAGCGTCAGCATCACCAGCAACCCCAACCGCACCAGCAACCCGCTCCGCAACAGAATCAGCCGCTGCAACCTCCCGCCGGCACGGAAGGCACTGACGGTGATCGCCTGCCGTCCTTCATTACCGGCGGCGGCCCGCCCCAACAAAATTTCGGCCCGAATGGCCACGACAATCAGGGCGGCGACCGCTATCAGATGCACCGTCGGCGGCGGCGCCATCGCGGTCATCAACGCCCAGACGCGCCGGGCGGCGCGCAAGAAACCAGCGGCGGCGATGCACCGGACGATTCGCGACCGGGCAACGACTGAACCGGATTATCGCATTACGCCTCAACGCCACGGCAGCCGCATTGGCGGAAGCACGTACGTGATGGCCTCATCAGTCTTGGAAATTGCTCTTATACCAGCGGCAGCAATCACTGACTCATCTCCGTCACCCTGAGGTGCGAGCGAAGCGAGCCTCGAAGGGCGACGGCATCGCAAGTCGGCTATAGCCGACTTGCGCACTTAAAATGCCGATCTCGGGTAAACCCGAGATCGGTGGCCGTTCATCCTTCGAGGGCCGCTTCGCGGCCACCTCAGGATGACGGTCATTACTTAACGCCGTTGCTCTTAGTCTCGCACGTGGCCAAGCGATAATTGGGCTTCCGAATCATACGGCAGACCCGTTGCGAACAGCTCAGCTGCGACTTGCGCGCTGCCGCTCGGTGAAGGCGCCAGCACGGGCTCAAGGGCGGGAACAAGCCGGCGCTTTTCGCGCCGTGCCGGAATGGCGCGATAGACCTGTTTGGTCGCTTCCACGATGTGAACGCCGGCAAACGGCGCAGAGATGGTCGCTCCCGCCCGTTCCCAGGCGATTGCCGAGCGCAGGAACCAGCCGCGTTCGATCGGCGGCACGTAGAGCGCTTCGCTCCATCTCACCGGCGTGAACCAGGTTTCACGCAGAAGCTGCGTGATCTGCGAGCGCGAATAGGGCCGGCCGTGACCGAACGGCGTGGTATCCATGCGCGCCCACAGGCCGCGCCGGTTGGGCACCGCGGCCAACAGCTTGCCGCCCGAGGCGAGCACCCGCCATACTTCCCGCAGCAGGGCGACGGCATCCTGCGACATCTCGAGCGCATGCAGAAGCAGAACGCGATCGACCGCGGAGTCCGCCAGCGGCCATTCGCTCTCCTCCACCAGCGCCGTGAGCGCGGGCTTGGCTGTCGGCCATTTTACCACGCCCTGGGTCGATGGCATGAAGGCAAGGCAGCGTTCCGCCTCGTCTTGGAACGCGCCGAGATAGGGCGTCGCATAACCGACGCCGAGCACGCGCAACCCTCGCGTATCGTCCCAATGCCGGCGAATGCCGCGTCCGATGAAATGCCGCGCCACCGTACCGAGCCGGTGGGCGTAGAAATTTCTCAGATCGACGACATCAATGGACATTGCGGATCTTTAGCACGAACGAGGCGCCGCTAGTGCCCCGTTTCCGAAGTTCGTGATACGCCGCAGCACACTCTGACACGAACTTCGGAAACAAAGGGGCACTAGCAACTCTATGATTCTAGTGCCGCTTTTCGATTTGAAGTTCCTAGCCGAATTTGCTGCAACTGCTG
>CAZNSG010000130.1:0-16152 GCA_964575715.1 uncultured Hyphomicrobiales bacterium
ACCCCCGATCGTGAAAATCGGGAAAACTACCGCAAAAATCACCGACCCGCGTTCAAATCGACACCAAACAAAATCGCCGCTAACATCATGTATCGCAGGACTTATTCCCGCTACGCTGCTCGCTTAACCGGACAGTAGTGAATGACGAGATCAAACCACGATCCTCGCCCGCCGCCGAAAAAATCTCCGGCGCGCAGGATGATCGCGCGCATGCCGCGGTCGCACGCTTCGCGAATGCGCAGCTCCATTTCGACGCGCATTCGGCCCTTGCGCATGGACGGCTGCATCGGGGTGGCCTCATCGAGCACCGCGGGCATGCCGCGGCCGTAATTCCAGACGCTACCCGGGAACATCAGCGTGGCGCCATTGCTTTCGGCCGCAGCGATGGCCGCATAGGCGAGCGGCAGCGCGTTCTTCCGCCATTCCGTGATGACCGGATTGAACGCATTGAGGACCACGTCGCAGCCGCGCGCGGCCTCGACCGCCTCCTCGCGCGTTATCGCCTCGACCGCCTCGATGTCGCGCGGCAGGGCACCGGCGCGGCCCGGGCGCACCAGGCCTTTCACATTCCAGCCGGCATCGTGGAATGCTTCGGCCGCCACATGGCCGAAGCGTCCCGCCGCGCCAAGTACGAGAATACGGCCGCTCATTCGAACCATGCCGCCGTCATGATGGCATCGCGCGCCACCTGGTGATAAAGGGCTGAGTGATGTCTAACTTTCTGTCGCAATTCTCTGTCCCACTCGCCATCGGCGCGGTGGCCGTTGTGCTGGTGCTTGGATTGCTCAACATGATGCGCGCGGGCTCTCCCAACACCTCTCAGAAGCTCATGCGCCTCCGGGTACTGCTGCAATTCATTGCCGTCGTCGTCATCATGCTGGCGATCTGGGCCAAATCACAATGATTCGGCTCACACTGAAAGACAATCCGCCGCCGCGACCGAACCGGGGAGCGCGACCGCACAACCCCCATGCGCTTATCTGGAGGGCGCCGCGCGCATATATTCGACCTTGCCTGGTGCCTGATATTCGACGTTGCCTGGTGACTGACGCTTGAATTTGCGCTTTTTAGCATCGGACAGATCGGTCGCAGTGTTGGCCTTGGAGGCAACGGCGGTATTCGCGCTGGCGGCCGTACTAGGCGCCGCCGTTGCAACAAGAGACAGGGCCGCGGCAAGCATAATGATATAGCGCATCAGACTTCTCCTTCGTTGGTACCGGTTCCAGGTCGGAATTATGCTACGATAAACATCAATCGAAAACGGGAAGTTGATAATTTTCCCCGGATAAAGAACACCATGGTCGTCTTGAATCGTATCTACACGCGTACCGGCGATGCCGGAACGACCGCGCTTGCCTCCGGCGAACGGCGGCCGAAGTACGATTTGCGGGTGGCAGCCTACGGCTCCGTTGATGAAACCAACGCTGCGATCGGGCTGGTAAGGCTGCACACCATAGAACTGCCGCAAATCGACGCCATGCTGGCGCGCATCCAGAACGATCTGTTCGATCTCGGCGCCGATCTCTGTTTACCCGGGACCGAGCGTCTGCGCATTGCCGAGGCGCAGGTCACCCGGCTCGAACAGGAAATCGATCTGCTCAACAAGGAACTCGATCCGCTGCAGTCGTTCGTGTTGCCTGGCGGCAGCACGGCTTCCGCGCATCTTCACCTCGCGCGCACTATCTGCCGCCGCGCCGAGCGGCTCATCGTCGAGCTCAAGGATAAATCTGGCGAAAACATTTCCTCCACTGCGCTAAAATACGTCAACCGGCTCTCTGATTTTCTGTTTGTCGCCGGCCGCTACACCAACGACAAGGGCCGGCGCGACGTCCTTTGGGTACCGGGACAAAATCGCTAGAGCATGATCCCGAAAAGTGGGAACCGGTTTTCGGATAAGATCATGCTCAAACAAAGCGCCGTCAGGGAACAACAGCAATGGTGATGCCGCTTTGGGATGAAAATCCCTTCACGAAGCCCACAAAGCCGTGGGTGACGTGGGGCATTATCGCGTTGAATATTGTCGTCTTCATGGTGCAGGTGGGATCCGGCACCGATGCTGAGGATGCCATCATCCGGGTCTATGCGCTCGTTCCGGCGGCGATCTCAAACCAGAATACGCTGGCCGGAATCATTCCGGCCGATCTGCCTCTCGTGACCTACATGTTCCTCCACGCCGATATCTTTCACCTATTAAGCAACATGATTTTTTTGTTCGTGTTCGGCGACGACATCGAAGAAGCGATGGGGGCGGTGCGCTTCTTTGTGTTCTATCTTCTTTGCGGCATCGGTGGCGCACTTGCATTCACTTTGAGCGATCCGCAATCGTTAGTTCCCCTGGTCGGCGCATCTGCGGCGATTTCGGGCATCATTGGCGCCTATGTGATGCTGCGGCCGTGCGCGAAGATCAGGGTTCTGCTGTCCTACTTTGTGGTCAAGCTCGCCGCGTTCTGGGTCATCGGCGCTTGGGCGGTTTTGCAGTTTTTCCAGCTTGCAGTTCAATCCGACGATGGAGTGGCCTACTGGGGTCATATCGGTGGTCTTATCGCGGGTGTCGCATTGTTTCCGCTGATGCGCCGGCCGGGTGTTGAACTGTTTGAGTGCATCGAACCTCGGGAAGCGCCGGCTGGCAAACAAACGATGCCTGATTCGTCTGGCTTGCCAGGCGCCCCGCGCGAACCCACTGTACGTTGACATCTGCTCGGCGCGGCCAGTACGTTGCCGCGCTTTGTTTTGGGGGCCCGATGAAAATCCTCGTACCCGTCAAGCGGGTGGTCGACAAAGACATCAAGATTCGCGTTAAAGCGGACGGATCGGGCGTCGAGCTCGCCAACGTGAAAATGTCGATGAATCCGTTTGACGAGATTGCCGTCGAAGAGGCGATCAGGCTTAAAGAGGCCGGTAAGGCTACGGAGATCATCGCAGTCTCCATCGGGCCGCAGCAAGCCGCCGAAACGATTCGCACCGCGCTCGCTATGGGCGCCGACCGCGGCATCCTGGTGAAAGCCGATGGCTACGTCGAGCCGCTCGCGGTCGCCAAGATCCTCAAGGGCGTGATCGATGCCGAGAAGCCTGGCCTCGTCATCATGGGCAAGCAGGCGATCGACGACGACTGCAACCAGACCGGCCAGATGCTGGCCGCGCTCACTGGCTGGCCGCAGGGCACGTTCGCCTCCAAGCTTGTGATCGACGGCAGCGATGTTTCCGTCACACGCGAGGTCGACGGCGGCTTGCAGACGGTCAAGCTCAAAGGCCCCGCGATCGTCACCACCGATCTACGCCTCAACGAGCCGCGCTACGCTTCGCTGCCGAATATCATGAAGGCGAAAAAGAAACCGATCGATGAAAAAACCCCTGACGCCTACGGCGTCGACATCAAGCCGCGCCTCGAAGTGCTCAAGACCGTCGAACCGGCAGGGCGCAATGCCGGCGTTAAAGTCAAATCGGCCGCCGAACTCGTTAGCAAGCTCAAGGACGCGGGAGTGCTAGGATGACGACGCTCCTGCTGGCTGAGCACGACAACAAGGTACTCAAGGACGCCACCAACAAGGCAATGACCGCCGCCAAGGCGCTAGGGGCGCCGGTGCACATTCTGGTCGCGGGCAAGGACTGCAAAGCAGTGGCGGATGCCGCTGCCATGCTCGATGGTGTGCAGAAAGTGCTGCTCGTGGATGCCATGACCTATCAGCATGGGTTGGCCGAACCGCTGGCGGCACTCATTGTTTCGCTCGCGGGCCCCTACGAAGCGATCCTCGCGCCCTCGACCACCAATGGAAAGAATATCATGCCGCGGGTCGCGGCCTTGCTCGATGTGATGCAGGTGTCCGAAATCATCAAGGTGGTTTCTCCCGACACATTCGAGCGGCCGATCTACGCCGGAAACGCCATCCAGACGGTAAGATCGAGGGATTCCAAGAAGGTCATTACCGTTCGTACAGCTTCGTTCCCCGTCACCGGCACGGGCGGATCGGCACCAGTCGAGCCGGTCAGCGCGGCCCCCGATCCCGGCATCTCGTCGTTCGTGGGCGAAGAACTCTCCAAGAACGACCGGCCGGAGTTGACCTCGGCCAAGATCATCATTTCCGGCGGCCGGGCGATGCAAAGCCGGGAGAACTTTGCGAAATATATCGAACCGGTCGCCGACAAGCTCGGCGCTGGCGTGGGCGCCTCACGCGCGGCGGTCGATGCCGGCTATGCGCCGAACGACTTGCAGGTCGGTCAGACCGGCAAGGTCGTGGCGCCCGAACTCTACATCGCGGTGGGAATTTCCGGCGCGATCCAGCACCTCGCGGGCATGAAGGATTCCAAGGTAATCGTCGCCATCAACAAAGATGAAGAGGCGCCGATCTTCCAGGTCGCCGATTACGGTCTGGTCGCCGACCTCTATCAAGCGCTGCCGGAACTGGACGCCGAATTGGCGAAGATCAAGCGCTGACAAACTGCTATTATAGGAATTGGATTAGCACCATGGCGCACAGCATCAAGAAAGTCGGCGTGATCGGCGCGGGGCAGATGGGCAACGGCATTGCCCACGTCTGCGCGCTCGCAGGCTTTTCGGTTATGCTCAACGATGTCTCGCCCGCGCGCGCCAGAGAAGCGATCGCCACCATCAACGGCAACATGGCGCGCCAGGTCAGCCGCAAGCGCATCACCGACGACGATCGCCAGGCGGCGCTCAAGCGCATCTCCCCGGCGGACAACTTCGAAGCGCTTTCCGATTGCGATCTCGTGATCGAGGCGGCCACCGAGAAGGAGGACGTCAAGCGCAAGATATTCGCCGAGCTGTGTCCGGCGCTCAAGCCCGACGCGATCATCGCCACCAATACGTCATCGATCTCGATCACGCGGCTTGCCTCATCGACCGACCGGCCGGAGAAATTCATCGGCATCCATTTCATGAATCCGGTGCCGCTGATGGAGCTGGTCGAGCTCATTCGCGGCATTGCCACTGACGACGCGACCTTCGAGACCTCCAAGGCGTTTGTCGCAAAGCTCAACAAGACCATCGCCGTGGCCGAGGATTTCCCCGCCTTCATTGTCAACCGCATCCTCATGCCGATGATTAATGAGGCGATCTATGCGCTTTACGAAGGCGTGGGCAATGTAGCGGCCATCGACACTGCCATGCGGCTTGGCGCGCACCATCCGATGGGACCGCTGGAGCTTGCCGATTTCATCGGGCTCGATACCTGCCTCTCGGTCATGCAGGTCCTGCATGAGGGTCTGGCGGATTCCAAGTACCGCCCGTGCCCACTTCTGGTGAAATACGTTGAGGCCGGTTGGCTCGGGCGCAAGACCAATCGCGGATTCTACGACTATCGCGGCGAAAAGCCGGTTCCAACGCGATAATTGGCGCCGGGCAAGCGGCTCGACACGCTTACGGGAAATTAACGGCTCAAGCGCAATTTTGGTACGCGGCCGGCAGGGGACGGTGGCGTGTAAATTGAGTGAATGTCCATGGATATTGCTTCCATCGCATCCGCAATTATTGGCGCCCAGGTCGGCCAGGCGCAGCTCGCCGTTGCGGCAAAAATTTTAAAGATGAATGCCGAGCAGGGGGCATCCGTGGTCAAGCTGCTCGATGCCGCGCAGGCCAATTTCAACAATCTCGCCAACGTCGCCGCCGGCATCGGAACCAATCTCGACATCTCTGCCTAAGGCCGCGGGCGAGCATCCACGCGCGCATCGCGCCAGCACTTCGGTGATCCGGTTTATTGATCCCGCACAAGGGCTTGGTCGCATTAACCCTTTACGTTTTCCCTCATCTAAAAATCTTCCCGACCCACGTTGTAGAGCGCCTACCCGTTAGGTTAATATTGTCTTGCCTGAAAACAGAAAACTGTAGGGCAGGTACAGGGGCGTCGCGTGCGTACGAGTTGTGTGAGCCGGGGTGGTATTTGCCGTCCGGTCGGACGAAAAATCATCCGAGGCGTTATCGCGAACAGTGCGTGCGCGGCGGCCATCATGGCTGCGCTTGGCGCTCCGGCAGTTATTGGCGCGAATTCTTCCGCAGCACCGTTGATCGTTCCCAGTTTCGAAGCTGGATTGAAGTTTGGGGCGCATCTCGGCAGCACCAATGACCGTGTTCAGAATGGATCGATGATCGCGCCGTCACGCGCGATGATATTGTTTGCGGAATTAGATGCCTTGCCTTCCCAACCATTGGCGTCACAGCAGGCAGTGACCGAAGCTACGCCGCCGGCGACGAATTCCATTCCGGCACCGGTCGCAAGCGAAAGCCCTGCGTCCTCCCCGGAGCTAGGCTCCGTCCCGGATTCGCAGCCGAACCTCTCCTCGACCCAGACCCCCGCGCCGGAAGCCGCCCAGGCCATTGTCGAGATCAAGCCTCCTCCGCCGCCTCCGCCCCCGACCCCGGCGGAATTGCTTGGCCTCACCGGCAAGGACCGCGCAAGGCACGAGAAATGCCTCGCCAATGCCATCTATTTTGAGGCGCGGGGCGAACCGTTGCGCGGGCAAATCGCGGTTGCTCAGGTGGTCATGAATCGGGTTTTTTCCCCGTATTATCCGAACGATGTCTGCTCGGTCGTTTATCAGAACGCCCACATGCATCTTTCCTGCCAGTTCACATTTGCCTGCGACGGCAAGAGCAAGGCGATCACCGAACGCGGCGCCTGGTGGCGCGCACAGCGCATCGCGAAACAGACACTTGACGGCAAGGTCTGGGTGGCTGCTGTCGCCAAGTCGACCCATTACCACGCCTTCTATGTCAAACCGAATTGGGTTGCGGAAATGAAGAAGATGTTCCGCTATGGCGTGCACATTTTCTACCGCCCGCACCGGTGGGGCGACGGCGTGCGCGAAGCCGGTTGGGTAACGCCTGCGCTAGCGGCAAACAGCCAACCGCAGAGCGGGCCGCAACCGGTAAGCATTCAGGCTACGCCGCAATCGGCAAGCAGCAATACAAAGCCGCTACCGACGAATAATAATGCGGCAAAGCCATCGCCGACCAGCAATGAGGCGAAGCCGATACCGACGAGCGTGCAGGCAAAGCTGCTGCCGGCACAGGCAAAGATCATTCCAACGGCCAGCCAGACGAAGCCGCCGGCAACGGGCAGCCAAGTCAAGCGCTCGCCGTCCGGCAGCCAGACAAAGCCCGTGCCGGGAGTGTCGACGCAATAACGCGAACTGACCTCACTGCGCGGCGCTGCCTGAAAATATCAAAGCGGCATGACCCAAAATTCGATGCGGCATTACATGCTATGGTGCGGCCGATCGCCTTGCTATGACGGACCCAAATCCCTAATCTGGTTTGCGTCATTCGCGCCAAATGGGCGAGATCAAGCAAGATCATTCAAGATCAATTTGGAGCTGCCCCATGGTCAAAATTCACACCGCAAGAACCACGCTGTCACGGCGGCGCGTCATCAAGGCGGCCGGAGCACTGAGCATCGGCATTGCCGCTCCCGGCATTTTGCACCTCGGAGCGGCATTTGCCGCTTATCCCGACCGCCCCATCAAGATTGTAGTGGCTAATACGCCTGGCGGGCCCTCCGATATCATCGCCCGGTTCATGGCAGCCGCGATGCAAGAAGCCATGGGCGGCTCGGTCATTGTGGAAAACCGGGGCGGCGCCGGCGGCAACATCGGCATGGGTTTTGTCGCGCGCGCCGACGCGGACGGCTACACGATTTTGCTCACCACCAGCGCCTTTTCGGTCAATCCCGGGCTCTACAAGAGCCTGCCCTATGATCCCTTCAAGGACTTCGTGGCCATTTGCGAGCTTGCCACCTCGCCCCACGTCTTCGCGGTCAAGCCCGATCTCGGCGCCAAGACGATGAAGGAGTTCGTCGCACTCGCCAAAGCCAACCCAGACAAGTTCAACGTCTCGACCCCGCCGATCGGCACCACACCACAACTCCAGGCCGAAGTGCTCAAGCAGCGCGAAGGGTTGCAGAAGATGGCGACCATCGTCTTTCCCGGCGGCGGTGACGCGCTCAAAGCCCTGCTCAGCGGCACGGTGCAGTTGAGCTCCGGCGTGTTGGCCCCCGCGCATCCGCAGATCAAGGCCGGCAATATCAGGGGCCTTGCGGTCACCGGCGCAAAGCGCTGGCACGACTTGCCGGAAATTCCGACCATGTTGGAGTCGGGCTACAACGACTTCGTGTTCGAGACCTATACCGCGCTGATGGCGCCGGCCAAGACGCCACCCGAAGCCGTCAGTAAGCTGGAGAAGGTCACGCTCGAAATCCTCAATAGGCCCGAGATGCGCCAAAAGCTGACGCAATCCGGCTTCGATGTGCAGGCCAAGGACGGCAAGGGTCATATGGCGCGCGTCGCCAAGGAAGTGCCGATGTTCCGCGACATCATCGTCAAGGCAGGCATCGCACAGCAGTAGCCGATCGCGCGATCTGATGTTCTAGCCGCCGGCCTCGTGGAAAAAATCGTAGATTTTGCGCGCGGTTTCCGCGTTGATACCCGGGACCCGCACAAGATCGGTAGGCGAGGCGCGTTCGATCTCCTTGAGGGTGCCGAAATGGCGCAAGAGTGCGCGCTTGCGCGTGGGTCCGATGCCGGGGATCTCCTGTAGACCGGCCTCGCGAATATCCTTCTTGCGACGTGTGCGGTGCGAACCGATCGCAAAGCGGTGCGCCTCATCGCGCAGCCGCTGAATGAAATAGAGCAGCGGATCGCGCGGCGGCAGTTTGATTGGCGCGCGTCCTTGCAGGAAGAACGTCTCATTTCCGGCATCGCGCGCTGGCCCCTTGGCGATGGCGATGACCGGTAGCTCGGCAAGGCCGAGCGCACGCAAAGTTTCGAGCGCCGCGCTGAGCTGGCCGGCTCCGCCATCGATCAGCACGAGGTCCGGCCAGGGCGACTCACCTTGCTCATCCGGACCCGCATCCTCTTCCGTCACCCACGGAACTCGGGCCTGCCCGAGTTCCGTCTTTTCCCCCACAAGAGGGGAGGTAACTTGAATTTGCGGCACTTCCTTTGTAACGCGCGGCACCTCGGCGATCCACCGCTTGAAGCGGCGCTTCAGCATTTCGCGCATCATGGCGTAGTCGTCGCCCGGCGCGATGTCGGTTCGGATATTGAACTTGCGGTACTGGTTCTTAGTAAAACCCTCAGGGCCGGCGACAATCATGGCGCCAACCGCATTCGTGCCCTGGATATGGCTGTTGTCGTAGACCTCGATGCGGCGAGGGGCGCTTGGCAATCCAAATGTCTCGGCGAGTGCCCGCAATAGTTTCTGCTGCGAAGAGGTTTCCGCAAGTTTGCGTCCCAGCGCCTCGCGCGCATTGATCAGTGCGTGCTCGACCAGTTCTCTCTTTTCGCCGCGCCGCGGCACCACGACTTCGATTTTGCGGCCGCTCTTTGCGCTCAATGCTTCGACCAGCAGGCCTTGCTCGGGGACCGCTGCGGACAGCATGATCGTGCTCGGGCAGGGTTTGTCGTCATAGAACTGCGCGAGGAACGCACCTAGCACGGCAGCGGCCGAAAACGTGCGATCGGCCTTGGGGAAATAGGCGCGGTTGCCCCAATTCTGCCAGGAGCGGAAAAAGAAGACCTCGATGCAATTGAAATCGCCCTCCTGGTGAACGGCGAACACATCGGCTTCCTCCACGCTTCTCGGATTGATGCCTTGATGCGCCTGCACCGCCGAGAGCGCGGCAAGTCGATCCCGGTAGAGCGCGGCGCTCTCATAATCGAGCGCGGCGGAAGCTTTTTCCATTTCAGCGGCAAGCTGTTGCTGCACGCTACGGCTCTTGCCGGAAAGAAACGCGTTCGCCTCGCGCGCCAATTCGGCATAACTCGAAAAAGGAATCTCGTTGGTGCAGGGCGCCGAGCAACGCTTGATCTGGTACAGCAGACACGGCCGCGTTCGGCCCTTGAAAAAACTGTCGGAACATGAGCGCAGCAGAAATGCGCGCTGCAGTGCCGTGAGCGTACGATTGACCGTCCCGCCCGATGCGAACGGCCCGAAATAATTGCCTGGCCGCGTGCGCGCGCCACGGTGCTTGAGCAGTTGCGGCGCCCAGTGATCGGACGTGATCAAGATGTAGGGGAATGACTTGTCGTCGCGCAACAACACATTGAAGCGCGGCCGCAGCCGCTTGATCAGATTGGCCTCAAGCAGCAGCGCCTCGGTTTCCGTTGCCGTCGTGACAAACTCGACCGTATGGGTAGCCGCAATCACGCGCTCGATGCGACTATCGTGGCCAGCCGGCCGCGTGTAATTGAGAATCCGCTTGCGGATGTTCTTCGCCTTGCCGACGTAAAGCACCTCGCCGGCCGCATCGATCATGCGATAAACGCCGGGCGAAGACGGTGCGAGTTTTGCGTTGCGCGCAAGCACGGCACGGCCCGACGCGAGCGGCCGTGCTCCTCCGCCGGAATCAAGCACGGGCTCGCTCTCAGGCAGCGTCGATTCTTCGTCCTCATCCGCAAGCGCAGTCGTGGGATCGAGGTCCTGCTCGCGTCCAATCATGTTTCCAACGTAGAATCTCGTTTTCGCCGCGGCCAGACCCTCCATGCCGCGTGCCGGCGATCGCTTATGGTAAATAATTCCTCACGCGAGCAATGCAAATATACCGAATCTTAGGCTTAAGCCCGCGTCATACTTGCTGATTCAGAAACACTTAAGGTGAAATTTGCGACAATTCCTTGCAAGACGATGCGGATATTCTTTGCCATGCGGCGTGCTGCCGGCATTGCAGCTACCAATGAGACATGGAGATCATAATGAAATCAGTCTTTGCAGCGTCGGTACTTGCACTCGCAATCGTTTCGGGCACGGCGAGCGCGGCCGACCTCGGTTACGATCGGGTACCGGCACGGGCCACCGCCACTAACGTCTATAATTGGCAAGGCTTCTATCTCGGCGCCAACCTCGGCTATCAATGGGGCAAGGTGACCAACAATCCAACCCAACCATCCGGATTCGCGGGTGGATTGGGTGCAGGCCACAATTGGCAAAATGGTCAGATCGTATATGGCGTCGAGACCGACATTCAGCTCTCCGGCGCCGACGATTCCTCCCCGCCATTGAAATTCACCAACCCCTGGTTCGGCACCTTGCGCGGGCGCGGCGGCTTTACCTTCAACAACGTCCTGATCTACGGCACGGTCGGTCTCGCCTATGGCGGGCTGCGCGCGGAGAGCTCTGCTGGCGGGTCGGAATCGAAGACGCTTGCCGGCTGGACGGCCGGTCTAGGCCTGGAGGTCGGTCTCACGCCGGCATGGTCAGCGAAGGCTGAATATCTCTTTGTTGATTTCGCTGGCCGCGGTTACGTGCTCACCGGCGCCAACAATGGACTGGAATCAAGCTCGCTGCGCATCGGCGCCAATTATCGCTTCTGAGCGTTCTGAAGGCTGAACCTCCATCTCCATCCTCCCCTTAAGAAGGGGGAGGGTGGAGCAGCGTTAATCAGCCGGGCTTTTCAATACCTAACAAAGCAAAAACTGGGGCGATCAGCCTTGCAACGACGGGGTATTGTACCGATTGGAAAAATGCTGGTGCTGTCACAAATAATTGCCCGGCGCCGGTTGGAATCTAAATCTCAAATTTCTGCAGTAGTTCTGCAGTAGTATTGACGATTTAGGCCAAGCGATCTGTGTAATCTCTTGCAACCCAAGCCTTGTTGTGAGTGTGCAGAAGCGGGTATTCTGTCCGGCCAATGAACACCGCCATCAATCCGCATACGCATGCGCGCTTGCTCGCGCTGCCCAATCTCTTGACCTACGGACGCATTGCCGCGGTGCCGGTGGTCGTCGCGCTCATGTACTGGCAGAGCATCCTGCAGGGCGGCCTGTGGCTGCGCTGGGTGGCATTGGCGGTTTTCATCACGGCCGGGATCACCGATGTCCTCGACGGCTATTTTGCCCGTGCCTGGGGCCAGCAATCCTCGCTTGGACGCATGCTTGACCCGATCGCCGACAAACTGCTGGTTGCCTCCTGTCTCTTGATGCTTGCCGCTGAGGACACGATCCACGGCTGGTCGTTACTCGCCGCCGTAATTATTCTATGCCGTGAAATCTTGGTATCTGGCCTGCGCGAATATTTGGCCGAGTTGCGTGTCAGTGTACCGGTAACGCAGCTCGCCAAATGGAAGACCACATGGCAACTGGTCGCGGTCGGATTTCTGATCGCGGGCAGGGCAGGCGACGAATTCGTGTCGCTCGCCGGCGGTCTTCCGTTCATTGATCAGGATACAGCGGTGGTCACCAACATTGGACTTACGCTCATATGGCTCTCCGCGCTGGTCACCCTATATACCGGCTGGGACTACCTGCGCGCGGGCGTGCGCCATCTGATCGAGGAGGGCTCTTGAAGATCGTCTATTTTGCATGGGTGCGGGAGCGCATTGGCAAGGCCGAGGAAGAGCTGGCGCCGCCGCGATCGGTTGCCACGATCGGAGACTTGATGGGCTGGCTCGCGCAGCGCGGCGAGGAATATGCCCATGCATTCGAAAACCCGAAGGTGATCCGCGCCGCCATTGACCGCGCGCATGCGCGGTCCGAGACCACCATCACCGGCGCGCGCGAGATTGCCTTCTTTCCGCCCATGACGGGAGGATGAATGACCGCGACCATCCGCCTGCAGCGCGAGGATTTCGATGCGGCTGCCGAAGCCGCGCGGTTGTCGCGCGGGCGCACCGATATCGGCGCGATCGTCACGTTTACAGGCCTATGCCGCGGCGCCGAGGCTGGCGCGCCGATCTCTGCACTTACGCTAGAGCATTATCCCGACATGGTGGAGGCCGAGATCGCACGCCATGTGGAGGAGGCGCAGGCGCGCTGGCAACTGCTCGGCGTTACCGTGATCCACCGCTATGGCCGGCTTACGCCCGGCGAAAATATCGTGCTGGTCGTCACCGCCTCGGCGCATCGTGAGGCGGCGTTTGCCGCGGCTGAGTTTCTGATGGACTATTTGAAAACCCGCGCGCCATTCTGGAAGCAGATCGAACGCCCTGCCGGTACGGCCTGGATTGAGGCCAAGGATACTGACGAGAGCGCGGCCCAACGCTGGCGGAAGCCAGGACAAGATGCGGCGGAATAAATAGTATGGCGCTTGTCCATTTATGTAGCGGCTCAAAAGCTAAGGTCGTGGTCACGCTGCCGCGGCCTTGCCTTTGGGCTGCACTTCGGCGGTGTAATCGTCCATCAGCTGCTTGGTGATACCGCCTGGATTGAAATTCCACTGCGCGATCTGCGACACCGCAGTAATCTCGGCCGCGGTTCCGGTGATGAAGCACTCGGAAAATGTCGAAAATTCCTCGGGCATGATGCGGCGCTCGATCACCTCGATGCCTCGCTTCTTCGCGAGCATGATCGCGGTGGCCCGCGTGATCCCCGACAGGAAGCAGTCGGCGATTGGCGTGTGGATTTTGCCATCCTTGACAAAGAAAGTGTTTGCGCCGGTGCATTCGGCCACGCGCCCCTGCCAGTCAAGCATCATGGCATCGGCGAAGCCGCGGCGTTCGGCGCGGTGCTTGGAGATGGTGCAGATCATGTACAGCCCGGCGGCCTTGGCCAGACACGGTGCAGTGGCTGGATCGGGCCGCCGATATTCGGCAAGATCAAGCTTGATGCCCTTGAGCCGCTGCGCCGGATCGAAATAGCTCGGCCATTCCCAGGTGGCAATGGCAAGATGGATTTTGTTGTTCTGCGCCGAGACGCCAAGCTGCTCCGACCCGCGCCAGGCAATTGGGCGGACATAGGCGTTCTTCTGGTTATTCTTTTCGAGCACCAGCTGCTTGGCGGCATCGATCTCGGCCATCGAAAAGGGAATTTCGAAATCGAGAATATTGGCCGAGCGCTTGAGACGCTCGGAATGTTCGGTGCTCCGATAAATCACCCCGCCATAGGCACGCTCGCCCTCGAACACGCAGCTCGCGTAATGCAGGCCGTGGGTGAGCAGACTGATTTTCGCATCCGAGGTCGGCACGAGCTTGCCGTCGAACCACAGAGCATCCGGACGTTGGTCGAAGGGCACAGCCATGGCGTCATCTCCTCGGGCCGAGTTGACGGTGCGCGGCCCCGCTCACCTCAAACTCGGCCGTTTTCCGCTTTTGCTTCGGAGCTCAAGTCCCGGTATGTTCCTTCGGTCAGGCAAACGGGCCCATAAATGGTCCAAAGAAAGATTCAAGAAACGGTCCAAGAAACGGTCTATGAGAGCGCGCTTCCTAGACCGGTGCAATGACCCCGGCAAGGATTAACCCGGCGACAATGATCTAAGCGCGCAAGCATTCTTAGGGTAACAATCGAACCGAAATATGTCAATATGGCTGACATAAATATGACCGCCGTTCCCAGCATCTCCGGATCCGAGGCTGACCGCGCGTCGGCGTCGGCCGAGCCGATTTGGGATATCATTGAGCTGTTGTTTTTCGCCTACCGCGACTTTGTATCCGACCCCGACGACGTGCTGCGTAATTTCGGCTTCGGGCGCGCGCACCATCGCGTTCTGCACTTCGTCAACCGCCATCCTGGAATGAAGGTCGCCGAACTGCTGAACGTTCTTAAAATAACCAAGCAGTCGCTTGGCCGCGTGCTCAAGCAGCTCGTTGACCAAGGCTATGTGGTGCAGAAAGAAGGCGAGAATGACCGCCGCCAGCGCCTGCTCTATGTCACGCCCAAAGGCAAAGCACTGGCCATGCGGCTTGCTTACATGCAGACCGCGCGCATTGCCCACGCGCTCGCCGAACTCGGACCCGGCGCACACGAAGCGGCGCGCCGCTTCCTGATCGCCATGATCGACTCCGATGACCGCGACAGCGTGCAGCGGCTCATTGCGCAGGCCGACCGCGCACGCCGGCCGCGGCCTTGACCGCCGCAGGATAGGGTCATGAAAGCCCAATCCGCCGTCCCCGTTCCCGCCGACGACGCACCCCACCTCCTCGTCGTCGATGACGACCGCCGTATCCGCAGCCTGTTGTCGCGCTATCTTGCCGGCGAGGGCTACCGCATTTCCACGGCGAACAATGCGGCCGAGGCGCGCGCCATGATTGCGGGCTTGAGCTTTGACCTCTTGATTCTTGACGTCATGATGCCGGGCGAAACCGGCTTTCAGCTTGCCCAATCGATCCGCATGTCCTCCAGAGTGCCGATCCTGATGCTGACCGCGCGCGACGAAAAAGCCAGCCGCATCGAAGGCCTCGAACTCGGCGCCGACGACTATGTCGGCAAGCCCTTCGAACCGCGCGAATTGTCGCTACGCATTGCCAATATCCTCAAGCGCGCCAAGCCGCCCTCGACCCCGCCGCCGGAGTCGATCCGCTTTGGCCCGTTCGTATTTCATATTGCCCGAGCGGAGCTCCGCCGCGGGGAAGAGACCATCCGCCTTACCGACCGCGAGCGCGAAATGCTCACCGTGCTGAGCGCAACACCCGGCCAGACCGTGCCGCGGCTCGCGCTTGCCACCAATGACAGCGCGGCCAACGAACGCGCCGTCGATGTCCAGGTCAATCGTTTGCGGCGCAAGATCGAACGCGATCCCGCCAATCCGCTATTCATTCAGACCGTGCGCGGTATTGGCTACCGTCTCATGGTGGCGCCATGAGCAGCATCGATCTCGGCATGGCGCGCTTGCGTTCCGCGGCGATTCGCGCCTCGGAAACATGGGACCGCTTCAGCCTATGGTACAAGCGCATTATTCCCAAGGGCCTCTATGCCCGTTCGCTGCTCATCATCATCGCACCGATGGTGATCCTGCAGTCGGTCGTTGCCTGGGTGTTCATGGAGCGGCATTGGAACCATGTCACGCAAAATCTTTCCGCCGCGGTGGTGCAGGACATTGCCGCCCTGATCGAGGTCAATAAGAACTATCCGCAGGACGCCCAGCAGGCGCTGTTGCGCCGTATTGCGCAGGAGCGGCTCGGCCTGGTGGTCGATTTTCTGCCACTCTCGGAAATGCCGCCGCCGGGGCCCAAACCATTCTTTTCGCTGCTCGACCAGGCGCTGTCCGTGGAGTTGCGCAAACAGATCGGCCGTCCGTTCTGGATCGATACCATCGGCCGCTCCACGCTGGTCGAAATCCGCGTTCAGCTCGACAACGCCATCATGCGGGTGATTGCCAAGCGCAGCGCCGCCTACGCCTCGAACTCCGAAATTTTTCTGCTGTGGATGGTCGGCACCTCGCTGGTGCTGATCCTTATTGCCATCCTGTTCCTGCGCAATCAAATCCGGCCGATC
>CAZNSG010000131.1:0-5046 GCA_964575715.1 uncultured Hyphomicrobiales bacterium
AACTCCTGTCTGGGATGAGGTTGACGACACCTCGATCTTCAAGACAGGACGCCTCGTCCGCTATCGACGATCTCACCTCCGGTTACCGCGCTCGCGGTCGGGCTACCCGCGCAGCGGGCTATCGCGCAGCGATTTTGTGCATTGTGCATTTGCGACAGACCGCATTTTGATGGCCTGCTGTCGCTTTCGGAGCATTGCGGACATCGACCCGATCCCGACACGACCAGGCGCGTCGAGATTGACCCATAACGTTACTTTTTGAGGTGCCAACCTCTCTCCGTATTGCGGGCTGACAACCCCCACTTGCATTTCTAAACTCGGCCTGGGACAGCTGATGCGCTTGGGGGCCATTTTCGTGTCGCGACTGTTTATCAGCCATTCGGGTGCGAACAACGCGGCGGCCATCGCGTTGGGCCAATGGCTTTCCGAGCAGGGCTATGACGATATCTTCCTTGATGTCGATCCAGACCGAGGTCTGGTGGCAGGCGAGCGGTGGCAGGAGGCGCTGAAAGCGGCAGCCGACCGCTGCGAGGCGGTGCTGTTCCTCGTCTCACCGGCTTGGCTTGCCTCCAAATGGTGCCTCGCTGAGTTCCTGCTGGCCAAGACCCTTCACAAGCGCATCTTCGGACTGATCATCGAGCCGGTTCCATCCGACCGACTGCCGACTGAGATGACGGCTGAATGGCAATTGTGCGAACTGGTCGGCGAGGATCGCTTCCGCAGTTTCGAGATCGAAATCGGTACCAAGCATAATCGCGTCGATTTCCGCGAGGCTGGGCTGGACCTGCTGCGACGTGGGCTTGAGCGCGCCGGACTTGATGCACGCAGTTTCCCTTGGCCGCCTGCAAGCGATCCCAAACGTGCGCCCTATCGCGGATTGAGCGCGCTTGAGCCGGAGGATGCAGCAATCTTCTTTGGTCGGGATGCGGCCATCGTGCGTGGGCTGGATCGCATTCGTGGTCTCGTCGAAGGCGGCGCTGAGAAGGTGCTGGTCATCCTCGGCGGCTCAGGCTCTGGGAAGTCGTCATTCTTGCGTGCTGGTCTTTGGCCGCGCCTGTTACGTGACGACGCGACATTTCTACCGCTGCCGGTGATCCGGCCAGAGACAAAGGTCATCACCGGCAGTTTCGGTCTGTCTGTGGCGCTCGCGACGGCTTTTGAGCGGCTCGGCTCCGCCCGCCCACCGGGCCGTATCAAGGAGGCGCTTACCAAGGGCGCGGAGGAGTTTGGGAAACTGCTCGACGAGCTTTCGGTCTTGGCCAAACGCCGACTTGTCGGAACACAGGATGGACAACCGGCGCCCGCCATCATACTCGCGCTCGATCAGGCCGAGGAGTTGTTCAATGCCGACGGCGTGGAAGAGGCTGCGACATTTCTCGAACTCCTCGCCGGTGTGCTTGGAGGTAGTCAAGCGCGGCGCATTCTTGTCGTCATTACCATTCGCTCGGATCGCTATGAACTACTACAAGCCGAGCCGCACTTGCGCGGTCTAAAGCAGGACCTATTCAATCTGCCACCGATACCGGTAGCGGAGTTCAAGACAGTTATCGAAGGTCCGGCGCGCCGCGTGGTCGAAAAGGGCGGCCGATTGACCATTGATCCGGCCTTGACCGAACGGCTTATCGCCGACTCACAGGGTGCCGATGCATTGCCGCTGCTCGGCTTTACGCTTGAACGCATTTACGCCGACTACGGAAGTGCGGGCAGGCTTACGGTAGCCGAATATGACAAAATCGGCGGTGTACAAGGGTCGATTGAGGAGGCGATTACCCGCACCTTCGCCCACCCAGAGCGTCCCCCGACAATTCCGGCCTCGAAGGACGAACAGCTTGCCTATCTGCGCGCAGCATTCATTCCCTGGCTTGCACGCTTCGATCCCGACAGCAACGCCCCGATGCGACGCATGGCGCGGCTCGACGAGTTGCCGGATAGTTCGCGCGCAGTGGTTAGACGACTGGTCGATGCGCGGTTGCTGGTTGCCAATCGTCGTGAAGGAGTCGATGTCATTGAGGTAGCTCACGAGGCGATATTGCGCCAATGGCCGGCACTCATAGCTTGGCTGCAGGCCGAGTCTGACGATTTGAAGCTAATCGAAGAGGTAGAGAGGGCGGCGAACGAATGGATACGCAGTGGCAGACATGAGACTTGGCTCGATCATCGAGCGGAGCGATTGTATTCAGCCGAACGACTTGGCAGGCGGCAAGACTTCCGGCGACGTCTCGGCCACGATGGAATCGCTTATTTAACTGCCTGCCGGAGGCGCGAAAGCGTCGCATTCCGCCAAGCGGGGGTAGACCTCCTGCGACGTGGGCTTGAGCGCGCCGGACTTGATGCACGCAGTTTCCCTTGGCCGCCTGCAAGCGATCCCAAACGTGCACCTTATCGCGGTGCGCGCGCGTTTGAGACACAAGACGTGGCGATTTTCTTTGGTCGTGACGATGAGATCGTTCGTGCCCTTGATCGTATCCGCGGCTTGGCCGAGGGGGCTGCCGAAAAGTTGCTGATCATATTGGGCGCGTCAGGAGTTGGAAAATCCTCGTTCCTTTGTGCGGGACTGTGGCCACGGATTGCACGCTATGAGACAGCCTTCGTTCCACTGCCCGTAATCCGGCCGGGGATGGCGGCAATCTCCGGTGAAACCGGCCTGTTGCCTGCACTTGAAGCAGCATTCCAAGCCGCCAATATCCCGACCACGCGCACCAGCTTGCGCACAGCTGTAGAAGGAGGGGCGGCAACACTCCGGCCATTGTTGCAATCACTCGCCGACAAAGCGACGCCTGCCGCCTTCGATCACGACATCAAGCCGAAGCCGCCGACGCTGATCATTTCAATTGACCAGGGTGAGGAGTTGTTCCTTGTAGGAGAGCAGAACGAAGCGCGTGCGTTCCTCGCGTTGATACGCGAATTGCTCAGTAATGATGCACAAGAACTGGTCGTGCTTTTCACTATTCGCTCGGATGCCTATGAGAGCTTACAGAATTCTAATGAGTTTCAGGGCGTGCGCCAGGAAACTATTAGCCTGCCCCCTATGCGGAAGGGTTCCTACTCCGAAGTGATCAAGGGACCCGTCCTGCGGCTGGAGGGCACGGAATGCAAACTTGAGATTGACGAAAATCTAATCGTTGCGTTGCTCACTGACATTGATGCGGGCGCTGCCAAGGATGCGTTGCCGCTGCTCGCATTCACGCTTGAGCGGCTCTATGTCGAATGCGGTGGCAGGAGGCGGTTGACGCTCGCCGACTACGAGGCGCTCGGCGGGACCAAAGGATCAATTGAAGCTGCAGTCGAGAGTGCCTTTGAGGCGGCCGACACCGACCCAGCAATTCCGAAAGACCGCGATGCACGGCTTGCGCTGCTGCGCCGGGGTTTGATCCCGTGGCTTGCAAGCATTGATCCCGATACTGGAAGTCCCCGTCGGCGCGTGGCGCGGCGATCGGAAATCCCGGAGGAAGCGCGTCCGCTCATCGAACACCTTGTCAATCAGCGACTACTGACAACTGACATTTCCAAGGAAACAGGCGAGCAGACGATTGAGCCGGTGCATGAGGTGCTGCTGCGGCAATGGGGCCGATTGCAGGGCTGGCTGGCCGAAGATGCGGGACTTCTCGGTGTGCTGGCAGGTGTCAAACGCGCATCACAGGACTGGGCAGTACACAACAAAGACGCCGCTTGGCTCACACATGCGACGCACCGTCTACAAGCGGCGGAACGGCTGCGCGATCGTCCCGATCTGGCGGCAAACTTCGAGAAAATTGATTGGGATTATCTCGCGTGGTGTCACAAACACGAAAGGTTGATAACGCGGCGTGCAAGGCTGGTGCTGGCTTCCGTCGGCGTACTGTTTGTCATTTTTATCGCAGGGTTTGTCGGGTGGCTGAACGAGGGGTACTTAGAAGAGCGCCTCAATTGGTATACGTCCGTGCGGCCCTACATGCTCAATCAGGTTTGGCCTTACGTACTCACGGCCGAGGCTGAGCGCGCCCTAAAGCCCGGGAGTGTTTTTAAGGAGTGCGCTAAGGACTGTCCGATGATGATCGTCGTCCCGGCGGGTGAATTTGTGATGGGATCAGCCATGAACGAAAGGGGCCGTGTCAGCAACGAGGGCCCACAGCATAAGGTTACGATTGCCTATTCATTTGCTATCTCTAGGTTCGAGGTAACATTCGACGAATGGGACACTTGCGTTGCATTTGGCGGCTGCGCGCCAGTTTCTGACAGCGACTGGGGACGCGGATCTCGGCCAGTGATTAACGTATCTTGGCAGGATGCTCAGCGGTATGTGGCTTGGTTCTCCAAGATGACTGGCCAATCCTATCGGCTAATCACTGAGGCCGAGTGGGAATATGCGGCGCGCGCAGGTACGAATACGGCCTATTCCTGGGGTGATGAGATCGGCGCGATGGCTAACTGCGACGGCTGTGGTAGCCAGTGGGACAACAAGCAAACGGCACCAGTTGGCTCATTCGCCCCCAACGCATTCGGCCTTCACGATATGCACGGCAACGTGTTGGAATGGGTGGAGGACTGCTACCGGAACAGCTACGCGGGTGCGCCGACGGACAGCTCTGCCGTGATCGATCGCGATTGCAGTAGCCGCGTAGTTCGCGGCGGCTCCTGGAACGACAATCCAAGGGCCCTCCGCTCGGCCTACCGCGGCAGGAACGGCACCGATGGCCGGAACCTCAACCTCGGCTTCCGCCTCGGGAGGACCCTTTCTATTACCCCTTAAATTCTCGGATCTTTTCTTCACATCTTAGGTCCAGGGCGAAGCCTTTCAAATTTTTCTTGTGATGAACTGTATCGAGGGTAAATCATGGGTGGCTGCAATTTTAATGTCGAAAGCTGCTTAGGTGGCATCAAAACCAGGGCCTCCCTGATGTCCTGGGATCAGCATGGCGGCAACCTTCTAAAGGGCGGGCGCAAAGTGTACCACTGAACCGGCTGTGATCTGCCTCTTGAAGGCGGCGCAAAAGTGTACCGGTCCTGCTAGGCCGTCTCGATGCCTTTGAATGGCATGGAGAGGCTGGAAGGATGTTCACAGTGGAA
>CAZNSG010000132.1:0-2083 GCA_964575715.1 uncultured Hyphomicrobiales bacterium
GAGAAGGACCGGACGACGGTGGAAGCCACGTTTGCGCAGCTTGTTGCCCTGGCAGCCAGCCTCGACGTCGAACAAAAGCGCGCCGCCGAGGAGGGGCTGACCGATGATGAGTTGGCACTGTTTGATCTGCTGTTCAAGGACAGCATCAGCAAGAAGGATCGGGAGCGCCTGAAGCAGGCCAGTCAGGGCTTGCTGTCGTCTTTGCGCGGCCTTCTCGCGCCGATGCCTGGATGGCTGCAAAATGCGACGACGCAGGCCGAGGTCCGGGTATTCATCCTTGATCGGCTCTATGAGTCGCTGCCTCGTCCGCCATTCACCGAGGTCGAGACTGAGGACATTGCGTCGCGGGTTTATGACTATGTCTGGCAGAGAAGTGCAAGCGGGCAGGATCTGGCGGCGGCGTAACGTGGCGTTCTCGACACAGATGCGGTCTGAAGGGTATGCTTCATGAGCACCGGCAACCGGTTGCAGCGGACGCTGACCCGGACGGAGAGTTCGGTCAGAGAGAGGAGATATGGCGGAATACGGTGAATGGACTCGCAAAGGGGCAACCCTCAGCGACGTAACGGCCAAAAAGGAATATGGAGTGAGCCAGGCCTTTATTGTGAAGGGCATCCGTGCTGGCAAACTTGAATACCGAGAGGGAGTGATATGGGGCAATCCATATCTTAGGGTCTTAAGGAGTCAGCTCGAGCAGTACATCGCTGAAGAGCTTGGCGCGGATTGTTTGTCGAGGGGAAAGAACCAGACAGAGTTGCGCAAGATCAAGAAAGAAATGGCCGACCTGAAAAAAAGACTGGACGCGCTTCAGGCTCGAAGGACAGAAATCGAGAAGGCCATAAGGAAGTCGCCGACCGAACCAGCGGGTGCAGGCGACGCCTGACCCGGAGCGTTAGGCCAAGAAATGCCATGAGAACTCAATGACATCAGCCCGGCGCGTGCCGAGGAGGTGCGATGTTCAGTAGAAGGGCGTTTTCCGACATGCGAAGGGCCGGTATGGGAATCGGCGTATCCAAAGCCAAGCTATCCGATTGCCTGCTCGACATTCTTCTCCAACTTCCGACGGGATCAACGAACCTGAAGGACACCATCGTCCGGCACCTTGGGTTGATCGGTCAAATGGCTCCGACCCGGGATATCGATCAGGCATGGAACCAAACCAAGAAAAGGGCCGCCAAACTGCATCCGGAGAAGTTCATTCTTGACGGCAGGAACACCCTGACCTGGAACGACGGCACCGTACGGGTTCTAGACAAAGATATCTCGCCGGCCAACTTCAAGAAACTCAATGATCTGGCCAGCGCAGAGGGATGCACTGTCAACGCCATCACAACGAAGCTTCTGAAGGCATATAGACAAGACAAGGGCTAACCACGGCCTCGACGCGGGCTTGGGACAGCGCTGGCGCGCTGTCCCAAGCCGGTTAGGCCGATCGTTCCACGCGACTGCGTCGCGCGGAATTGAGGAGCATCGGCGAGTCGATAAGCAGCTCGAATCGATACCGAAGGAGATTCTCAAGCGCTACGAAAAGTGGCAAGACATCGTGGAGTTATCTGGTCCGCCTGGACTCAGAGCCATTGCAGGGTTCCACGATGAGGCCCTATCCGGGAAGTGGGAGGGCTATCGTTCGTCTCGCTTGGGGTTGCAATATCGAGTGATTTACCGCGTCATCACTTCAGACTTGCTGTTTCAGGTTCAATCGATCACCCCACACGACTATCGGAGGCCATGATGAAGCAGTTTCGTCCGGCTAAGCGCAGGGTGGCAGTGTCAGTGGGCGATTCCGTCCGCATTGTGCGCGAGCTGCAGGGTCTCAGTCAGAATCAACTGACTAAGTTGACTCGCATTCCGCAGACCACCATCTCTGCGATTGAAAACGACAGAGTCCGACTGGGCGTCGAGCAGGCCAAGGTGCTGGCCAAGGCGCTTAAGTGTCATCCGGCCGTTCTGGTGTTCCTGGGCCGGGAAGCGCCGGAGCAATCTGCCGCATAACAATGCGATCCAACAAAAACCGCTTGCCGTCACGCGGCTTGCAACGGGTGCAATCCGCGTTCCGCCGGCGCGTTGCCGCTGATCGCAGTCG
>CAZNSG010000133.1:0-14568 GCA_964575715.1 uncultured Hyphomicrobiales bacterium
TGATGACCCCCTCCCTGACCCTCCCCCTTTCAGGGGGAGGGAATAACAGTGTCGATGCGTCAGCTGCGGGCAACGCGCCGGCCGAACAGCGCGATCGCCGCGATCGGCAGGATGAATCCGAGCGCCACCGCCGTGACCAGCAGCGGACCCAGTTCGGCGTATTCGCCGCGCTGCACGGTGAACACGTGATTGAGGTACTTGGTCTGCAGCTGGCCCGCGACCGGGGCAAGATTCATCAGCGAAGCCATCAGCGCGAACCAGGTCGCGCGATGGCCGTCGGGTGCGAAATACGCAATCAAGGTGAGCAGCGGGATCATGCTCAGCTGCGCGAACGGCGATGTCGCGGCGGCATCGATCACCGCGATGGTACGCGCGCCAAATCCGAACATCGCCTCGGTCCACGCATGCAGGCCGTAGGGCGGAATAGCCCTCGGGTCCGCGCCATAGCAGGCGCAGCCTGCGTACACTTGGCTGCGATGCGCGGCCCAAGGGTAAACTCCGCGTATTGCGCCAAATGTTTCGTGATACGCTAGACGGCGCAATACGCTACTGGGCTGCGTGCTAAATATTAATCAGCGCGCGGATTTTCGCCTTCACATGATCGGCGATGCCGTTCGGCGCGTGGCAAATGAATTCTGCGCCACGCTGTTCCCACGATAAGCTTTTGACGTGATCCGCAAGCACGGCACCGGTGACATGGTGACCGTTCGGGAGCGGAACTTCGAACGGATATCCCTTGGCCTGATTTGTGATCGGGCACAGAACGCATAGGCGCGTTGCTTCATTATAATTCTTGGGCGAGAGAACTAAGGCCGGGCGCGGCCCGGCCTGCTCTCTGCCCGCTTGTGGGTCGAAGTTGATCTTGATGATGTCGCCGGCGTCGGGGCAATAGGCCTTATTCGGCGAACTCGTTGCCGACCGCATCAGCTGTGAGAGTCTCGCCATGCAGGTTCTCTTCCGTGATACCGGCAACGAGCTCCGCTAGATCATAGACAGAAACGTCGATGGGGGTCACAACCAACTTACCATCCAATACAGCGATGTTAGCCGACTTGCCGTCGGTTGCTCCGAGGTCCTTCGCATAGGCGGCTGGAATTCGAAGCGCGATGCTGTTACCCCATTTCGCGAACTGGACGACCATGGTTAGCCTCCATCTACTCAATCTACATAATCAAGTATCTACAATGAATATACACCGGTCCGGTGTCACCGCAAGGCTCAATTGACTGACCGCGCCTCTAACCAATGTTAACATCAATTAATAATTGAATTAACGGTCGGTTAAGCTGGATTTAATCGAGGGTATACGGTTCCGATATGCTCGCTATCGGCGCGGCTGATTTCTCTGCGGGGCTAACGCAAGGGAAAAATTCAATCCGAATTGCACGCAGGTCCTCCAGCGCGGGTGAATGCCGCGGTCGCTGCAAACAAGCGTGGCATTAAGCCGGCCACCACTTTACTTACCTCCCCCTGAAAGGGGGAGGTCGGTTTGCGTCAGCAAACCGGGTGGGGGTCGCAAGCAGCGCAGCAAATCGATTCAGTGATGACCCCCTCCCTGACCCTCCCCCTTTCAGGGGGAGGGAATAACAGTGTCGATGCGTCAGCTGCGGGCAACGCGCCGGCCGAACAGCGCGATCGCCGCGATCGGCAGGATGAATCCAAGCACCACGGCCGTGACCAGCAGCGGACCCAGTTCGGCGTATTCGCCGCGCTGCACGGTGAACACGTGATTGAGGTACTTGGTCTGCAGCTGGCCCGCGACCAGGGCAAGATTCATCAGCGAAGCCATCAGCGCAAACCAGGTCGCGCGATGGCCGTCGGGTGCGTAGTACGCAATCAAGGTGAGCAGCGGGATCATGCTCAGCTGCGCGAACGGCGAGGTAGCGGCGGCATCGATGACCGCGATCGTACGCGCGCCAAATCCGAACATCGCCTCGGTCCACGCATGCAGGCCGAACACCAGCCCGATGCTGGGCAGCGACAGGATTGTGCCCACCACCGTGATCCAGAACAGCACGGCGGTCACGGAATATTGCGTGATTTGCTTGGCAAACACCCACATCGCCGCGATGGCGATGATGGCGGCGGTCTGCCGCAGCACGCCATAGAACGACGCGTCGAATTTCAGCACATCGAGCGTCCACCAGAAATAGCCGTCGCCGACCGAGGGCGTGGCGCGAAACACGAAGATGATGATGCTGGCGAACAAAATGGCGCGCCGCGTCGCCGGATCGATATGGCGCGTGACCAGCACCAGCATGGTGCAGATCACCGCCATGGAAATGGCAAAGGTCAATTCCTGCGCGTACGGAATTTCGCCGTAAGCAAGCCCGATCACAATGGCGCCGAACGCGATCCCGCCGCCGAGCACCCGCCAGTCGAGCGGCCGCCGCTCGCTTAGGCTCGCGCGCTGCAAGAACACGCCGGTGATCGAAATGGCCGGCACGATCAGGCCGATCAGGAATACCGTCTCGCGTGCAATGAGATCGGCGAGCCATCCCGAGAGTCCCGCGACCGCCAGAATACCCGCCGAGAGCGATAGCCGCCCGAGCACCTGCACCATGCCGAGCTCGGCGCGCACTTCACCGTCGGGCCGCGGCTGTCCCGCCGCGTCGGCGCGCGCGACGACTTCGGTGGACATCGCGTCCGCCACCACGTCCTGGACGACGGTGCCGACCACGATCAGCATCGCGCCGAGAATATAGAGCTGGTTCGGACGGGCGAAACTAATCCATCCGCCGGACGCGCCGGCGAGAATGAGAAGACCGCAGGCGGTGAACCCCGCGCCGATGAGGATGTAGGCTTTTCGCTGCGAGCCGAAAATGGGTACGCAATCGACCAGCTCGCCGAACACCATCTTCACCGTCCAGGGCAGGTTGAGCCAGACGGCGATGCCGGCAAGCTCCGCTGGAGAGAGCGTCAACCGCTCCTTGATCCACATATCGCGCGTCACATCGATCAGGCCGAGCGCGCCATAGGCGAAATAGACCATCAGCAGCGGCAGATAACCCGGGCGGAAGGCCTGGATCGGCCGCAGCAGGTTTGATTGCCACGCGGAGCGGGGGGGGCCTGCCTCGTCGTGCGCTGTCGCTGGCTGCGAACTTTGATTCATGTAAGCAGATGATAATCGCTCGCGCGACTATTTCCAAAACGCGCGCGAGGCGAGCCGCGCGCCCTCCGCCATGGCCGCCAATTTGGCCCACACCACGTCGGGGTCGACCGCGGCCTGGCCGACCCAGGTGCCGTAGCCGCAATCGCTGCCCGCGATGACGTTCTCGCGCCCGACCAGCTTGGCATAGCGGCCGATGCGTTGCGCGATCAGTTCGGGATGTTCGATGAAATTCGATTTTGATTCAATCACGCCCGGGATGAGCACCTTGCCGGCGGGCAGTTTGACGCGTTCGAACAGCGTCCATTCGTGCGCGTGGCGCGGATTGGCGGCTTCGAACGAGATCGCCGCCGGGCGCGCCAGGAAAACGATGTCGATGATGTCGGCGAGCGGCACGTCGCAATGATGCGGTCCCTCGTAATTGCCCCAGCACAGATGCATGCGCAGCTGTTCGGGCGAAATATTGCGCAGCGCATGATTGAGCGCCTCGATGTGCAGGCCGATGCGTTTGCGGAACTCTTCCAGGCTGAGATTGGCGTATTGGATATGCCGGCCCATGCCGAGATCGGGACAATCGATCTGCAGCACAATGCCGGCCTTCGCCACCGTCTCGTATTCCTCCCGCATGGCCTCGCCGATGGCGTGCAGGTAGCTTTCCTGATCCTTGTAGTGGTCGTTGCGAAAGAACAGCGACACCACGCCCGGCGAGGCTGCGCTCATGAACGCGCCGCTTGTCTTCACGGCCGCGAGCGCGGTCTTGAGGTTCTCGACGTCCGCCCGCGCGGCCTCGGAGTCGCGCACGCCGATCGGCGCGTTGCAAGCGGGCGTCTTGCGGCGCGCGCGTCCGGGATCGCCGAACACGCGCTTGGCGAGATTGGGAAAATCCACCAGGTCCTGATAGACGAAGCTATTGCCGGTACCGCCGAAGCCGGTGAGCCGGTCCTTTACATAGGTGGCATAGCTCGGCTTCGACATTTCCCCGTCGTTGACGAGATCGACGCCGGCGGCGGCCTGCTTGCGCACCACTTCGGCAACCGCCGCCCGCACCTTCGCTGCGAGCGGCGCACGCTCCACCGGCACGCCCTCTTCCTTGGCGTACATGATTTGGATCAACTCCTCGGGCCGCGGCAAGCTCCCCGTATGCGTGGTCAAGAATCGTTCGCTGCTGCGATGCATCGTCCTGTTTCTTCCATTCGCTTTGTCGGTCTAATACCAATTCGCATAAATTCCGACACGTCATTCCGCGGCGCGGGCTTTTGCCCGCGAGCCCGGAATCCATAATCATAGTCGATGGTCATGGATTCCGGCTCTCGCCACTAATGCGGCTCGGCCGGAATGACGAATTGAAAGAATTGGTCTAATTGCCTGTTAACAAATGATTTTTCATATCCGCAGCGCAGCGTCAGACATGCGGGCTGAATCATGCCGGCCAATTTGTCCACCCACGTCGATCGGTCACGATCAGCGCACCGGACAATCGCGTTTTATTTAAATGTTGCACCGCGACCACACCCATCGTGGTTTAAGAGTAACCCACTGAAATACCGAGGTCTCGCTATCCACAATGTTTAAAAAGTGTTAGAAATTAACCATGATCATCGAATCACTTACGAACATTTGGTGATCGGCTAAATGGGGAGCTTCAGACTATGATGAAATTTACCACGAAATTCCTGCTGGTCGGCGCTGTCGCTGCGGTGGCGATTGTGATGTCGATGGAGCCATCCGATGCGGCAAGGCGGAGAGCGGCGGCGGCACCGGCAACCTGCGGCGGTGTAGGCTTTTGCTCGACCAACTGCGCCAACGGTTTTTGCACCGTGTATCTCTGCGGTGCTGACGGCAGCTGGTATCCGGCTATTTTGACGCCTATTTGCCCGCAAGCAAACTGCGTGAACGTCCGCAAGAAGTGCTGACCGGACTGGTCTAAGCTCTTCCGATCACGTCTAAGCATTTGCCGTGCTTCCTGCCTGAGCGTAGGAAGCGCGGCTTTGCTTTTGCGCGCCGTTCGGCTTGCCGATGTTTTGATTGACTTGGCGGGCCTGCGTTTTTAGTTATACCAACGGCAGGATATACTGACTCATCTCCGTCACCCTGAGGTGCGAGCCAACGGGTCCGGCCTTTGGCCGGCCCGATGACAGGCTCCGCGAGCCACCGCAAGTCGGCCAAGGCCGACTTGCGCATTGTAATTCCGATCTCGGGTAAACCCGAGATCGGTGGGCAACGGCATCGCAAGTCGGGTTTACCCGACTTGCGCACTTGAAATACCAATCTCGGGTAAACCCGAGATTGGTGGCCGTTCATCCTTCGAGGCTCGGCCTTCGGCCGAGCACCTCAGGATGACGGCGATAGTTCGGAATTTGAGGCCGCTGGTATTATTCGCATTCATATTGGCTCGCCTGCGCGCCGAGAGCGAAAAGGACGATGACGGAAAGGAAATGACTGATGAAAGTCCGTAATTCATTGAAATCGTTGCGCGGCCGGCACCGCGACAATCGCATTGTGCGGCGCAAGGGCCGCGTCTACATCATCAATAAGACCCATCGCCGGTTCAAGGCGCGCCAAGGCTAGCCTTTCAAGGCTAGCGAGCCGCCTGTCGCCCCCCTAATTTCAGCCTAAATCACGTGATTATGTCGCCCAACCACCTTTCGCAGGGGCGGCCGGCAGGCTAAATTTGAATTCATGGCACCGCGGCTGAGCATTCTTTTCGCAAGCGCAGGCTTAGTGGCCGCGGCTTTGGCCGCCCCGGCCCCGGCCGCGAGCCAGGTCATCCAGCCACCCGGCAGTCCGCCTTCGATCGCGCCGCTGCAGCCGCCCAGCGAGCTGCCCAAGCCGCAACAGGGCGACCGCACCCGCAATCTCGATTTCCTGTTCGATGCGCTCAAGGCTGCGCCCGACGAGGCCAGCGCCAAGTCGGTGGAAGACCGCATCTGGGCGCAATGGCTTGCGTCGGGCAGCGACACCGCCAATCTGCTGATGACCAGGGTCAAAGGTGCGATCGAGGCGCAGGATCTCGATCTTGCCCTCAAGCTGCTCGACGCCATCGTCGCGCTCAAGCCGGATTACATCGAAGCCTGGAACCGGCGCGCCACCCTCTACTACATGAAGAAGGATTTCACCCGTTCGCTTGCCGATATCCGCCAGGTGCTGGCGCGCGAACCGCGCCATTTCGGAGCGATGTCGGGGCTCGGCATGATCCTGCAGGAGTTCGGCGAAGACAAGCGCGCGCTTGAAATCTTCCGCCGCGCGCTCGCCATTCATCCGCGTTTGAAGAACATCCCCGACCTGGTCAAGACGCTCGCCGAAAAGGTCGACGGACGGGATATTTGACGAATTTTCCCTCTCCCCGCGAAGCGGGGAGAGGGTGGCCTTCGCGCAGCGAAGGCCGGGTGAGGGGCTCAACCAATTAGGATTGTAGCGCTGTCAAAACTGCGGACAGCACGCCATCCTTGTTCGTAAGTACGTCCAAATTCCAAAATCGGAGGACGCGGTAGCCGGCAGCGCTGAGGTCTTTGTCGCGCAAGATGTCTCGCAAGTTTTCCGCGTGCTGGCCGCCGTCGATTTCAACAACGAGCTTTCTTTCGTGACAGACAAAATCGACGATGTATAGACCAATTGCTTCCTGCCGCACAAATTTGAACCCGCTCAGTCGACGGTCTCGCACTGCAAACCAGAATGCTCTCTCGGCGTCGGTATCCGCTCGTCGAAGCCGCCGTACGTTGCGAACCGTCGTGTTGTCACGCCCACGCATCGAAGCTGCCCCTCACCCGCCTCGCCGCTTCGCGGCTCGGCACCCTCTCCCCGCTGACGCGGGGAGAGGGAATCTCATTCCTTCGCCACGTCCGCCCCGACAAACGCAATGCGGATCATGTTGGTCGCCCCCGGCGTGCCGAGCGGCAGTCCGGCGACGATGATCACGCGCCGTCCGGCCTTGGCGATGCCGTCCTTGAAGGCAAGCCGGCAGGCGCGCTCCACCATGTCGTCCTGATCGTGCGCGTCCTCCGCCACCACGCAATGCACGCCCCACACCACCGAGAGCCGCCGCCCGGTTGCGATATTGGGTGAAATCGCCACGATCGGCACCTGCGGGCGCTCGCGCGCCACCCGCAATCCGGTGGCGCCCGAGCTGGTCCAGCAGACGATGGCGGAGAGATCGAGCGTCTCGGCGATCTGCCGCGTCGCCGCGGCGATGGCATCGGCGCTGGTCGCCTCCGGCTCGGGGTGCTGCGCCTGGATGATGGTGCGATAGCTCGGATCGCTTTCCACTTCCTCGGCGATCCGATTCATCGTCGCCACCGCCTCGACCGGATATTGCCCGGCCGCCGATTCCGCCGAGAGCATGATCGCGTCGGCGCCATCGAAAATCGCGGTGGCGACGTCGGAGACCTCGGCGCGCGTCGGCACCGGGCTTGCGATCATCGATTCGAGCATTTGCGTCGCCACCACCACCGGCTTGCCGGCGCGCCGCGCATTGCGCGTGATCTGCTTCTGGATGCCCGGCACCTTTTCCAGCGGCATTTCGACGCCGAGGTCGCCGCGCGCCACCATCAGCGCGTCGGTGAGGTCCATGATCTCGTCGAGCCGGTGCACCGCCTGCGGCTTCTCGATCTTGGCCATCACGGCGGCGCGCCCGCGCGTGATCTTCTTGGCCTCGGCGATATCCTCGGGCCGCTGGACGAAGGAGAGCCCCACCCAGTCGATGCCGGCATCGAGCGCGGCCTCGAGGTCGGAGCGGTCCTTGGGCGCCAGCGCCGTGAATGGCAGCGTTGAGTCGGGCAGGCTCACGCCCTTGCGATCGGACAGCCTGCCGCCGACCTCGACCCGGGTGACGATGCGCCCCTTGCCGGTCTCGACTGCGACCAGACGAATCTTGCCGTCGTCGAGCAGCAGCGTGTGGCCGGGTTCGACTCCGGCAAAAATCTCCGGATGCGGCAGTTGCACGCGGCTGGCATCGCCCGGTGCGGGAGCGGCATCGAAGGTAAAAGTCGCGCCCTTGTCGAGCATGGCAGCGCCGCCCGCAAAGCCGCCGACGCGCAGCTTCGGCCCTTGCAGATCGACCAGGATTCCGATCGGGCGGTTGTATTGGTTTTCCACCGCGCGGATCGCCGCCACCAGTTCGCGCATGCGATCGTGCGGCGTATGGCTCATGTTGATGCGGAAGATGTCGGCGCCAACCTCGAACAGCCGCGCGATGATCGTGCGGCCCGACGATGCCGGGCCGAGCGTGGCCACGATCTTGGTCCGGCGCAGCCGTCTCATCGGTTCTGGCTTCCGGGCAGCGGGCCGCTCGGCAGTCCTTGCCGGCCGGGCAATATTGGAATCGTCGGCACTCCCGTCCGTGAAGGGTTCTGTGCCGGCCGGGATGTGTCGGTGAGCTGGATCGTCCAGGAACGCTGCTCGCCGGTATCGATCTCATAGAATCCGGTTCGGTCATAGCCGCGTGCCAGACAGTCTTCAATTCCGGTTATTTTGAATTCCTTCTCCCGCGTGCACATGTAGGCCTGTCCCGCCCATTCGCCGCCGTTGTCATAGTCGATGGCATAGAGGTAATAGAATCGCGCAGCCAGCGTTCCCTTGAGCATCGCCTCGCAGCCGTGCGGGGGTAGATTCCACCAGCCTTCGGTCGTCCAATTGCCATCGCTGTCCTTGTAGCCGATCGCGATGCCGACCCGGCCGGCGGTGCTGTTGCAGAGCTGCAGGTCCGCGCGCGCGGCACTCACGCCCAGCAACGATTGGGCGCCGAGCGCACAAACGAGCGCGACGCCGATACCGCTACGCCGGATTGATCGCGATCTATTCCAGCCCAAAATCATGACCATCTGTTCGAATCGGATTTCGCGTAAAGTATTACGGCCTGTCAACGAGGATAGCGCGGAAGTCATTGACGTTGGTGCAGGTCGGTCCCGTTCTGAGCAGGTCGTTGAGCCGCGCGAAAAATCCTGTGGCGTCATTATTGGCAAAAAAGGCGGCCGGATCGAGGCCATGTGCGCGCGCCCGCTCCAGCGTCGTGCTGTCGATGAAGGCCCCGGCCGGGTCGTCGGGCGCGCCGCTGCCGCCGTCGGTGCCGTCGGTATCGGCGGCAAGCGCCGAGATACCCGGCGCGCCATTGAGCGCGTAAGCCAGCGCCAGCGCGTATTCCTGGTTGGGCCCGCCGCGGCCCTTGCCGCGAAGTGTCACGGTCAGCTCGCCGCCGGAGAGAATGATGGTACGGCCGCCTTGCGCCTGCAGTTCAAGCGCAAGCCGGGCATGTTCGGCGGCGATTGTGCGCGCCTCGCCTTCGATGCGGTCGCCGAGAAACGCGCAGTCATATCCGGCGGCGCGCACCGCGGTCTCGGCCGCGCGGAAGGCATCGAGCGGCCGCGCGATCAGCCGAAATTCGGTTGCGGCGAAAATCGGATCGCTCGGCTTGGGCGTTTCGTTTGCTGGATCGGCCAGCGCCCGCATCACCGATTCCGGTAGTTTCAATTTGTACTGATCGACGATCATGCGCGCCTCCGCCAGCGTGGACGGATCGCCGACCGTGGGGCCCGAGCCGATCACCTCAGGCAGATCGCCCGGCACATCGGAGAGCGCGAGCGTCACGACATGCGCCGGCTGCGCGCGCACGGCCAGCCGCCCGCCCTTGATGCGCGATAGATGTTTGCGCACCGTGTTGATCTCGTTGATCTTGGCACCGCAGGCCAGCAGTGCGCGCGTCACTATCTGCTTTTCGGCGAGCGCAAGTCCCGGCGCCGGCGCGATCCAATTGGCGGAGGCGCCGCCTGAAATCAACACCAGCACCAGATCTTCGCGATTCGCTTGCCCCGCAAGTTCGAGCGCACGTTCTGCCGCTGCAAGCCCCGCTGCGTCGGGGATCGGATGCCCGGCCTCGATCATGGCTATGCGTCGCGTCGGCCTGCCGTAACCGTGTCGGGCAACCGCGCTCCCGGCCAAGCTGTTTGCAGGCAGCTGCAAGCGGTCGAGATAATGCCGCTCTGCGACCTCGCACATGGCGCCGGCGGCCTTGCCGGCGGCGAGGATGCAGAGCCGGCCGGTCTTCGGCGGGGCCGGCAGGCGCGCGGGCAGGCAGCTGATCGGATGGGCGGCAGCGACCGCGGTGAGAAATAATTCGCGCAAGAAAGCACGGTTCCCGGCCATTGCCGCCTCGCCCATTGCCGCGTCGCCCAAGGCCGCGTCGCCCAAGGCCGCGATATTTGCCGACATTATGACCGCACCGTTTACATGCCCAGAGGGGCTGCCACCCGCTCCGGATTGTGGTTATAGTGCTTCCAAAGAAGAATCCATTGGGTGGAATCCTACCATCTATGGGGCGACCATTTCAGAAATACAATCAGTCGCGCATCCGCGCCGCCTAAAGGCGATTGAAGCGTGACGGCATGTGGGGCATGACCGGCCCACAACATCGGTTGCAAATGGAGGGACGCATGGCGACGATCGCATTTACCGTTAACAATAAACCTGCCAGCGTGGATGTCGAAGCCGACACGCCGCTGCTTTGGGTGGTGCGCGAGCACCTCAAACTCACCGGCACAAAATTCGGCTGCGGTTCCGGATTGTGCGGCGCCTGCACGGTCCACATGGATGGCAAGGCCGTGCGTTCTTGCCAGACCCAGATGTCCGAAGTCAGAGGCAAGAAAATCACCACCATCGAAGGCCTCTCGCCGACCAGCAGCCACGCGCTGCAAAGAGCCTGGATCGCCGAGCAGGTGCCGCAATGCGGCTACTGCCAATCCGGCCAGATCATGCAGGCGGCTGAACTCCTCGCAAAGTTCAAGGCGCCATCGCGTGAGCAGATCGTCGCCCACATGGACGGCAACATCTGCCGCTGCGGGACTTATCCTCGCATCGTTCGTGCCATTCAACGCGCTGCGCAGGAGGGCTAAGCCATGAATAAGCACATCAAAAACGCAACCTTCGACGTCAGCCGCCGCAGTTTCGTCAAGAGCGCGAGCGGATTGACCTTCAGCTTCGCGCTCAGCGGCGCGCTGTTGGGCCGCGCGTCCGAAGCGTTCGCTGCCGACAGCGCCAGGCTAAACGCCTACGTGACGATCGGCGCCGACAATTCCATCACCATTCTCTGCCCGACCTCCGAGATGGGGCAGGGCGTGCTCACCGCGCTGCCGCTGATCCTGGCGGAAGAACTCGACGCCGACTGGTCGAAGGTAAAATGCGAGTTGGCGCCGGGCAACCCGAAGCTCTACGGCGGCGTGCACAAGATGTTCCCCGGCGCGCAGGTTACGCTGGCGAGCGTCTCGGTGCCGGCCTACTACATGCCGCTGCGGCTCGCGGGCGCGCAGGCGCGCCGCGTGCTGCTCGACAACGTGGCCGCGCAATGGAAAGTGCCGGTCGCGGAACTCACCACCGGGCCAAGCGTGGTGATTCACATGAAATCGGGCCGCCGCATCGGCTACGGCGATGTCGTCAAGTTCGCGACGGTGCCGGCCGAACTGCCCAAGATGACCGAAGCCGATCTCAAGAAGCCGGCGCAGTTCCGGCTCATCGGCCGCCGCGACATCAAGCGCGTCGACGTTCCCTCGAAGGTGAACGGCACGGCCATATACGGCATCGACGTGCAGGTGCCGGGCATGGTCTACGCTTCCCTCCTGCACGCGCCGATGGACGGCGTGAAGGTCGAGAGCGTCAACGCCGATGATGTTAAAAAGATCAAGGGCGTCACCCATGTGCTGCCGCTCCCCTTCGGCGTCGCCGTGGTCGCCGACACGGTCGAAGCAAGCCGTGCCGGACGCTTCGCGCTGAAAGTCAAATGGGACACCAGCGCAGCCAAAGCGGCGCCGTTCGATTCCATGAAGGGAATGGAGGAATACGCCCGCAAGGCCAAGGACCCGGCGGCGGAGGCAAAGGAAGCCTTTAAGGTCGGCGACGCCGACAAGGCGCTCGCCGGTGCCGCCAGCACGCTCGAAGCGGCCTACTCATCCGAGCACACCTATCACGCCCAGATGGAACCGATGAACGCCGTCGCCAAGGTCGCGGAAGACGGCCTGTCGGCGGAAATTTGGGTCGGCACCCAGGTGCTGCCGCTCGCCATCAATGTGGTGGCGGGCGCGCTGAAAACCACGCCGGACAAGATCAAGATCTATCCGCAATTGCTCGGCGGCGGCTTCGGCCGGCGCATCTGGCCGGACGCTCCGGTGCAGGCCGCGGTGATCTCCAACATCGTCAAGAAGCCGGTGAAACTGACGCTCACGCGGGAGGACGATCTCACCGCCGCTCGTCCGCGGCCGATGACGTATCACGTGATGAAAGCCGGGTTGGACGCCAGCAAGAACCTGGTCAGCTGGCATCATCGCATCGTGGCCGAGAACGTGGACGCGGTTGCCGCCCCTCCGCGTTTCGCGGCATCAGGCGGGCGCGATTACATCGGCTGGGTCGGGATGAACCAGGATTTCTATGCCATCCCGAATCTGAAAGCCGATGCGATCCGCGAGCAACGCGGCATGCGCGTGCATGCCTGGCGCGGCATCGGCGCGGGCTACAACAAGTTCGTGAGCGAGTCCTTCCTGGACGAGGTTGCTTCGGCCAGAGGAATCGATCCGCTCGCCATGCGTCTGGAACTCACCAAGGATCATCCCCGCGCCCAGGCCGTGATCAGGGCGGTGGCCGAGATGTCGGACTTCAAGCGCAAACGTCTGGGCCGCGGCTTAGGCATAGCGTTCTCCGACTACCACGACACCTTGACGGCCGGCGTCGCCGAGGTGTCGGTGGATCTCAAGACCGGCAAGATCAAGGTCCATAATTACTGGATCGCGGTCGATCCGGGCCTTGTCATCCAGCCCGAGAATGCGGTTGCGCAGATCGAGAGCGCGATCGTTTACGGGTTGTCTGGCGCCTTGTCGGAGGAGCTCTCGATGAAGGACGGCACGATTCAGCAGTCCAACTTCAACGACTACCACGTGCTGCGCATGAGCGACATGCCGCAGCTCTACATCAGGGTCGTCGCCAGCAACAATCCGCCGACCGGCATGGGCGAGGTGGGCATCCCCACTGTCGCGCCGGCGATCGGCAACGCGGTGGCGGCGCTCACCGGCAAGCGGCTGCGCCACCTGCCGATGTCGCCGGATCGCGTGAAGAAGGCGCTGGCCTGACACTTAGAGCATGATCCCGAAAAGTGGGAACCGGTTTTCGGACAAGATCATGCTCAAGCGAAAAGCTAGATCGTGAAATGAGCCCCGCCGCGTTCCGCCACGGACGCGGCGGGTTTCTTTTTGGCACCCTTCCTTCCCTCATCCTGAGGAGGCGCGAAGCGCCGTCTCGAAGGATGAGGACAGAGCCACATGCTTCGAGACGCATCGCTTCGCGATGCTCCTCAGCATGAGGCCGCGAGAGGGCCTTCAAAGCGGCCGCCCGCACGTCTATCTTGGTGGGAACAGAGGACATCACCCATGGACGACAAGTCCCGCACCGAGCTTGAAGCAGCCGTCTATCGCCGGCTGGTCGAGCATCTGCGCGGCCGCGCCGACGTGCAGAACATCGACATGATGAATCTCGCCGGCTTCTGCCGCAATTGCCTCTCCAACTGGCTGAAAGAGGCGGCCGACGCCAAAGGTTTGCCCATGACCAAGGACGAAAGCCGTGAGATCGTTTACGGCGAGCCGTTCGAGCAGTGGAAGGCGAAGCATCAGAAGGAAGCCTCAAGCGCGCAAAAATCCGCCTTCGAGAAAAGCCACAAGCATTAGCGCCGCAACGAGCTGGCCGTTGATACTTTTCCCTCCCCCTGAAAGGGGGAGGGTTAGGGTGGGGGTCACTCCAAAAAGCGTGGGGGTCATTACAGAATCGATTGTTGCTCCGCTTGCGACCCCCACCCGGTTTGCTGACGCAAACCGACCCCCCCCCTTTCAGGGGGAGGCAAGTGAAGTGGTTGCCGTGTATGCTCAGTGTGTTTTTGCAAAAGTATTTTTTCCTGCTGTGCACTTCTGTGGATGACGCCCGTCTTGCCTTGACCAATGGCGCGCCGGCTCCGAATGCTCCATGCCGACAACACCCATTCGCCATGACAGGAGCACCGCGATGCCCGCGACCGCCGCCGAAAAAGTAGAAAAAGGCGAGAAGGAAAAGCCCGCCACCCGTTTCGCCAAGGATCAGCTGAAAGCCTTTGTCGAGCGCGTCGAGCGGCTGGAGGAGGAGAAGAAGGCGCTCTCCGACGACATCCGCGATGTCTATGCCGAGGCCAAGGGTAACGGCTTCGACGTCAAGGCGCTGCGCACCATCGTGCAGCTGCGCAAGCTGGAAACGGCCGAACGCCAGGAGCAGCAGGCGGTGCTGGAAACCTACATGCACGCGCTCGGCATGGCGGCGTGAGGCAGCGCGTAAACCCCACCCAGTCATTCCGGGACGGCCCAGCGATCTCGGGTTTACCCGAGATCGGCATTTGAAAGTGCCCAGGTCGGCTAAAGCCGACCTGGGTGGGCCGGACCCGGAATCCATGACCCCGGTCTGTGATGATG
>CAZNSG010000134.1:0-1656 GCA_964575715.1 uncultured Hyphomicrobiales bacterium
GAATCGGCGCCGCGATGGTCAAGGGCGAGCAGCCGTTCGATCTCGCGAAGGCGCAGGCAATTTTTGTTGTCTATGCGGACAAGGCGACGAAAATGAAGACTCTGTTTCCCGAGAGCTCGAAGACCGGCGATCATCGTTCATTGCCGGCGATCTGGGAGAAGCCCGCGGATTGGAATGCTGCGATCGAGAAGTTCGCGAACGGCGTCAAAGCGGCGCAGGCCTCAACCAAGGATCTCGATAGTTTCAAGTCAGCGTTCGAAGCGGTTGGTAAGGACTGCGGCGGCTGTCATCAGCCATTCCGCAAGCCGCAAAGCTAAGCACTTCCGGCTTGAGCCGGTCGGCGGACGAGAAGCGGGCGGTCCACCACACCGGGCGGGCCGCCCCTTGGCTTTTCGGATAGCGGCTATGCACATGGAATTATACCAACGGCCTTTAACGATGACTCTCCTCATCGTCATGGCCGGGCTTGTCCCGGCCATCCACGCCTTTGATATTCATAAGGAAGCAAGACGTGGATGCCCGCGACAAGCGCGGGCATGACAGGTCAAACATTAGTGCCGCTGGTATTATCGCTCTGAGACGAACCCGATGGTGCGCAAGCTTGTCATTTTGGCACTGATGGCCATCGTGCTCGGCGGTGCGATTTTCTGGGCGATCACCATTCCGGAAACGGTGTCGGCAAGCGCGCTCCCGCCGCATACGCCCAATCTTGCAAACGGCCGAACCATGTTTCACGTGGGCGGCTGTGCCTCGTGTCATGCGGTGCCCCGGCAGGATGACCAGACCCGACTCGGCGGCGGCAGCGCGTTCAAAACTCCGTTCGGGACTTTCTACGCACCGAATATTTCCTCGGATCGCAACGATGGCATCGGCGCCTGGAGCGAAGCCAATTTTATCACCGCCATGGTGAAAGGCACCTCGCCCGACGGACGCCACTACTATCCGGGGTTCCCCTACCCGTCTTACCAGCGCATGACCTACGCGGATGTGCGCGATCTCTTCGCCTATCTCAAGTCTTTGCCACCGATACAAGGCAAGGTGCGCGATCACGATTTGCCGTTCCCATTCAATATTCGCCGTACTGTCGGGGTCTGGAAACTGCTGTTCGTCGACGATGAAAAGTTCGAATCCGACCCAACTAAATCCGCGCAATGGAATCGCGGCGCTTATCTCGTCAACGGACCGGGGCACTGCGCAGAGTGTCACAGCCCGCGCAATCTGCTGGGCGGCATCGTGCGCCACCTGCGGTTTGCCGGTGGTCCGCATCTCGAGGAAGAGGGTTGGGTTCCAAACATCTCGGGAAAGCGATTGGGTGAATGGTCGGAAAGCGACTTTGCCTATTTTCTCAAGACCGGCATGACACCGGATGGCGATGTGGTCGGATCGACCATGGTGCTCGTCGTGAGCAATACCGGACAGCTCAGTGACGACGATCGCGCCGCCATGGCGGTATTTCTGAAATCATTGCCGATTGTCGAAGGGCCAGCAAGACCGGCGAAGAAGTGAAGCCGGCGAAGATCGCGCAAACCATCCTTCGACTTTAGTTGCCGACGGGCGACGGAAAATGATTCTGGTACAGCCGGCTCTGGAGCAGTTTTCGGCTGGGTTGAATCGCTTCACCTTCTTCCGCTCGTCCCCGCGAAAGCGGGGACCCAG
>CAZNSG010000135.1:0-17331 GCA_964575715.1 uncultured Hyphomicrobiales bacterium
TGTGCATCTGGATTCCGGGTTCGCGGACTTCGCACCCAAGTCGGCTGTAGCCGACTTGGGCAGTATCACTTGCCGATCTCGGGTAAACCCGAGATCGGTGGCCCCGGAATGACTGCTGTAGGGTTTTTCAGCAAACCGCTAGTGTGGTTTTGGTTCAGAAATTCCCTTGACGGACTTAAGAGGCGGGGATGAAGGGAACTTCTGAACCACCACACTAGTCGAGGTTTTGGTGCAGGCGGCGTGCGGCGCGGCACCGCTTATTTGAGATGCTCTTTGACCTTCGCGCTTGCCTTGCCGAAGTCGAGCTTGCCGGTGAAGCGTTCTTTGAGCGCGGCCATGACGCGGCCCATGTCCTTTAAGCCTTGCGCGTTGATTTCATGCACAATGGCGGCAATGGCGGCGCCGGCTTCGACGTCGGACATTTGCTTGGGAAGATAGGCGGAGATGATCTCGATTTCCGCACGCTCCTGCGCCGCCAATTCGGCGCGGCCAGCCTTCTCGTAAATCTCGGCCGATTCCTGGCGCTGCTTGATCATCTTCTGCAAGAGGCCAAGCAGATCCAGATCGGCAAGCGGGCCCTTGCCCTGCCCGCCAGCCTCGATATCGGCGCTTTGAAAGGCCGAATTGATCAGGCGGAGCGTCGAGACGCGGCGCGCATCGCGCGCCTTCATCGCAATCTTCAATGCGGCGTTGATCTCGTCGCGTAACACGGATAATGCCTTTCCGCGGAGGCGCCGCCTTGCCGGCGCCGCAATATGTCAATTCTTAGGCCTTGCATGAACGAGACACAACCGGCCTCCACGCTCTGGCTCGAGCCCAAGGCCACCGCGCTCCTGGTGCTGGCCGACGGGTGCGTGCTGGAGGGCATGGGTTTTGGGGCCACCGGGCAGGCCGTGGGCGAGCTGTGTTTCAACACCGCCATGACCGGATATCAGGAGATCCTCACCGATCCTTCGTATGCCGGGCAGATCATCACCTTCACTTTTCCGCATATCGGCAATGTCGGCACCAATGAGGAGGACATCGAAACCGTCAACCTCGCGGCGACGCCCGGCGCGCGCGGCGTGGTGCTGCACAGCCCGATCACGCAACCCTCAAACTACCGCGCCAAGCGCCACCTCGACCACTGGCTAAAAAGCCGCGGCATCATCGGATTGTCCGGCCTCGATACGCGGGCGCTGACCGCGCTCATCCGGGAAAAGGGCATGCCCAACGCGGTGATCGCGCACGAGCCGTCGGGCAATTTCGATCTCGCCGCGCTCAAGCAAGCAGCGCGCGAATGGCCAGGCCTGGTCGGCATGGACCTCGTGCCCATGGTCACATGCGGGCAGCGCTTTAGCTGGGACGAGACGCCTTGGGCATGGGGCAAGGGCTACGCCCGGCTGGACAATCCGAAGTTTCATGTGGTCGCGGTCGACTACGGCATCAAGCGCAATATCCTGCGGCTGCTCGCCGGCTCCGGCTGCCGGGTGACCGTGGTGCCGGCGCAGACAACGGCTGAGGAAATTTTCGCGCTCAAGCCTGACGGGATATTCCTCTCCAACGGCCCGGGCGATCCGGCCGCCACCGGCGAATAGGCCGTGCCGGTGATCCAAAAACTCATCGCCAGCGGCCTTCCGGCATTTGGAATATGTCTTGGCCACCAGATGCTCGCCATCGCGATCGGCGGCAAGACCGTCAAGATGCACCAGGGCCATCACGGCGCGAACCATCCGGTGAAAGATCTGGTCACCGGCAAGGTGGAAATCACCTCGATGAATCACGGCTTCGCGGTGGACGGCAAAACGCTGCCCAAAAATGTCGAGGAGACCCACATCTCGCTGTTCGACGGCTCGAACTGCGGCATCGCGCTCAAGGACCAGCCGGTGTTCTCGGTGCAGTACCACCCGGAGGCCTCGCCCGGTCCGCGCGACAGCCATTACCTCTTCGAGCGGTTCGTGGCGATGATGCGCAAGCGAAACGGCGGCGCCAACTGAGCGAGTTACATTTACCTCTTTTTTACGGCTGCAGCCGTAAGCCCGAATCACGCGCCGTTTCACCGCGCGCGGAAAGCTGCGCCTTGGCGGCGGTATTCGTCGCACCGGCGGCATGGCGCTAGAGCCTTATCGTTTTTGATTGAATCAGAGCGGGGCTCTAGCTTCTTGTTTGAGCATGATCTTTTCCGAAAACCGGTTTCCACTTTTCGGGATCATGCTCTAGGAACTCGCAAAAGCTGGGGGCGAAAACGAATTGGTAAACTTTTTCTTGTCATACCATTCGCGTTATGCCGGCCATCAAACCATCCGCGCTCGAAGCTCTCATGTTTGCCGACGACGGCTCGGTGCCGAACAACCCGAGCCTGCCGTTCTTGATCTATCGCAATGCCATCGACCTTATGGGCACGCCCGATCCGGAGACCGCGATCGAGACCGTGTTTCGCGAAAACGGCTGGGGCGAGATGTGGCGCAACGGCATCTACGAATACATGCATTACCATTCCATGATCCATGAGGTCATGGGCGTTGCGCGCGGGCGCGCCAGAGTGAGTTTCGGCGGCACGCAGGGGCGCGAACTTGATCTTGCCCAAGGCGATATCGTCGTGCTGCCGGCCGGTACCGGCCACCAGGGCCTGTGGGTAAGTCCCGACCTCGTGGTCATCGGCGCCTACCCGGGGAGCGGCCGCTATGATCTGTGCCGCGGCAGCAAGGTCGAGTACGCCAAGGCGATCGTGACAATCCCGCTCGTGCCGCTGCCGAAGACCGATCCGGCATATGGTCAGGACGGTCCTCTGCTCCGGCTGTGGCGTTCCTGATCCACAGGCAAATTGTCGTCCCCCTTGTGGTCGATGCCAAGCGGCGCAGGATGATCCGCGCCTGGAAGAAAGAGGATTCCGAGATCACAATGTCCGGATTTGCACGTCTGCTGCCGCAACCCTCGCCTGCTTGGGCGGAGAGAGCGCACAGGGGTTAGTCCATGGACGACTGGATCGCCTTTTGGGACTCCGAGCACGCGATCTACGTCAGCGCGCGGCATCGCGATGTGCATTATCGTATTGTCGCCGAGCATATTCGCCGGTACGTGCCGGCCGGAGGGTTTGTGCTCGATTACGGCTGCGGCGAAGCCCTGCACGCCGAGCAGCCGGCAGAAGCGGCTGGTCAGCTTATACTGTGCGAGGCGGCACCGCAGGTGCGCGCCGCGTTGGCCGCGCGCTTTGCCGGCACGGCCAAGATCCTGGTGAGGTCGCCCGAGCAGGTCACCGCCCTGCCCGATCAGTCGCTCGATCTCATCGTCATGCATTCTGTCGCGCAATATCTCACTGCGCAGGAGCTCGACAACCTGCTCGTCCTGTTTCATCGCCTGCTGAAAAGTGGCGGTCAGCTGGTGCTTGGCGACATCATTCCGCCGCAGGTATCGGCGTTGACCGATGCGCTTGCGCTGCTGCGGCTGGCTGTGCGCGAAGGATTTTTCATTGCTGCGTGTTTCGGTCTTGTACGCACCGTGTTGTCAAACTACTGGAGCCTGCGCTCGACGCTCGGGCTTACCCGCTACGATAGGGACGAGATGCTGGGCAAGCTCACCAAAGCCGGATTCTGGGCGATGACTGCGCACATGAACATCGGTCACAACCAGGCGCGCATTACCTTCCTCGCGCGTCCGGCATGAGGGCAGGCAGCTAGAGCGCATTCCGATTAGGTTGAATCGGAAACGCGCTCTAGATTCCTTATTTGGTCGCATTTTCTGCGGAAAACCGGTGTCCACTTTTCCGGAAAATGCTCTAATATTCGACTATGCGTCATCCGAGCGGAAGCTTGTCAGTCCGTTTCGCGGGTTTCGGCCACCACGCTGTCGATCCGCGAGGCTCCCATCAGTTTGATTTGCAGGTTCCGCGCTTCCCCTTCCATACCCATCCAGCGTAATTTTCGGATGCGTTTGATCAGTTCGTTCGCCGCTCTCTGATCTGCCGAAACATCGGGAAGCTCCTGCTGCTTAAATTGCATTTCCATGGACGTACTCCCTAATCGTTTTTTGATTGTTGTCGCACTTTACCGCAGCACGCGTTGTGCAATACGCAACTAGAGTCATACCCATGTTGCCCAACATGCTGGAATCAGAATCGGGCTCCAGCTTATTATTCGCGCATGATCGTTTCCGAAAATAAATTGCGACTTTTCGGGATCACGCTCTAGCAATACGCAACGCTTGCGCAACCAAACGCCAATATGGTCGCAGGTCTTTGAAATTGTCGATTCAAAAACCGGCTACCAATTCCTCAAGCCAAAGAGCCATTGCCCACGGAACCGTTGGTCAGAAACCGCGTGCTCAGGTTCATGATCTTCTGGCTGTCGGCAAGCAGGCGCCGGCCGTCCTCGACGAACAGTTCCATGCGCTTTCCGACGCACTCCTGACATGCATCCGCGGTTTCCGGCACGGTACGCGCGGCGGTCAATTTGGCGACCAGTTCGGAATTGAGGCTGGCCTCGGACTGGGCACGCGCGAGCCAGGCCTGATTGATCTCCTGAAACGCGTCGAACAATTCTTTTTGAATTTCAATCAACGCCTCGACACGTTTTTTTCCGAACTCGACAATTTCCGCCGGTACAAAGTTCGGGACTAGCTGCTCTTGCGACTCTTGAATACGTGTTTGTGTTTGCGCCATGATCTGCCTCCATCAGATGCCTTGGTTCGCCGCCTGATCATGATGGGCGAAATGCCGACATGTCCGGTAGGCCCCAAATGCATTATTAAATAAACATAGGCCGATCCTGCTTGTCGAGGAAGTCCCCGCAATCGTCTTGGTAGCGTTCTTAACGTGATTCTATTTCAAATCGATGACAGGGCATAATCTTGCAGGCAGCTTCCTTTGATCTTGTGCTTGAGATCATGTTCTTGCCCATTTCTCTTGCCCATCGAGAGGTATGCAGGTGAGCCGCCCGAACGGCTCCGTCCCGCAAAAAACACCGTGTCCTTTGATCATGTCCATGCACATCGAGCCATAAGCGGCTGATCCGCCCAGGTATTACGGACGGCAAAAATGAGTAAGGATCGCTTGCCTTTCCGCCTTTTCCTCACCGACGATTCTGGTCTAACGAGCGCACCCGGGGTCTTGAGGGTCCCGACGCCGGGGTAAGAGGGACGCGCACCATGCGCGCCGTTTTTTTATGCCTATAGAGCGCGACCGAGCGAAACGACCTGATTGCCACGCTCACCAGCCCGATCCGCCGCCGCCCCCGCCGCCGCCACCGGACGATCCGCCGCCGCTGGAGCCGCCGCTGCTGCTCGAACCGGGCGCGGTCGATGCCGACGCGATGGTGTAGGACAGATCGCTGCCAAGCCGATCTGCCAGGCCGACCGGATCGCTGGAATATTGGCCTAGGCCGGAATACCAGGTGGATGCGGCGCCGGCCGCGGCCGCCGCTGCCAGCACGGCGGCAAAGCGATTGGCCCAAGCGTTCTCGACATCGAGCGCGATGGCATGGGGCAGGAAGCGTTCGAACAGTTCCGGCGTCTTTTCCGGCGGATGCAGGAATTGCAGCCGGCCTTCCTCCGCAACTCCAAGATACTGGCGGAAGCCCTCGATGGCATCCATCACCCGGCGTCCTTCGCGCGTCGGCGCTTTCAGCACATAGAAGGCAAGTATGGCCGCCGCACCTGCCATGGAGGGTGGAACCATCACAAGCAAGCTCGCCCATGAGATGCCCGACGCGGCAACAAATACGAGCCCAAGCACAATCAATCCGGCAATGAAGATTGCGGCAAGCGCGAGAGGCAGTCCCGATCTTACGCTTCGCCACCACGCTGAGAACAAGGAGGCCGCGATCGCGACGACGGCCATGACAAATGCCGTTGCGAAGATCATGGCTAGAGCCTCATGATCGCTGTAAGTGACGAAAATTGCGATAGCGACAACCACGGCAAGACATACTGCGCCCAGCATCCCGAAGATCGACCATGCGGTGTTGGTATGAAACAGGGTGCCGTAATATGCTTTGGCTAATCCCTCCTGCAACGTGGTCTTGGCTTCGCCAAGAATGGCGTGATTGGCCTGTTCAAGTTTGAGCGAGGGCCTGGTACCGAACAGCTGGTGCCATGCCGCCCGTTCGGCCGGAGAAATCTCCTTCGTTCCGCTGCGGCGCACCATTACGGTGTCCGCGGCGCTTCCGGTCAGCTGCAAATAGCCGTTGACCCCGAGTTCGACCACCGCCGCCGTGAAGCAACGATCGTCGAATCCCATGTCGCGGACGTAGCGCACCGACGCGGCCGACATTCCACCGGGCGGGGAAAACAGCGGAATGACCGTACCGCCGGCCGGATCGCGGCCGACACGATTCCATGCGAACAGGTAATAGCCGAGAAGAATGAGCAGGCCGATGCATCCGATGGCGAGCGGGAAATAATCGTCGAGCCACCAACGCGCGAGCTGCTCTGAGGTCGGTGGCGCGATCACGCCCTTGTCCCAGGCGGCCGCTATGGTGAGACCGTTTCTCGGCGGGAGCGGCCGGGTGGTACGGAATACGATGCGTCCGGGCTGCTGCTCCACGATGCGCGCGTCCTGTCCGCGCGCGTCCTGCGGGCCGGTATAAAAGGCGGTCTGCCTGAACTGCACGTTCACGGGAAGCGTGATGCGCGCCTCAGCCATGTCGATGGCAAAAGTCCAGCCGGTGCCGGTGACGTTCCAGTAGAGCTCGTCATGGGACCCGAAAAACCCGATCTGGCGCGTGGTGCGATAGGTGATGACATAGGTGTGCTCGCCGCGCTCGATCAGACGATCGGCACCTCCGATGCGAATCCGCACGCCGTTGTTCAGCCGCTCGGTGACATAATTTTCTGCCGCGCCGCCGCGGGTGACGGTGCGCACCTCGAGTCCGACCACAACGCGGGTTCCGTCTTGGCGACGATAAGTGGTGGGAAAATCGCGTAGGATGCCACGCCGAATTTCATTTCCCTCGGCACGGAGCCGAATGGTCTCGGCGACGATCAGGTCGCCGTTGCGCTGCACTTGCACGTCACTGGTGAACTGCAGGATGCGCTCCTGCGCGAGGGTGCCGGTAGACAGTGGCAGCAGCAACAGAAGCGCGAAGCAGGCCGTGCGAAGCGACATGGCTCGAAGTGAAATGGCTCGAAGCAACATGGCTCAAGGTCTCACCATTGCGACAGTCGGTACGGTGGCATCGGCTTGGTCGTCGAGCTCGAAAAACGGCGTCTCTTTGAACCCGAGCGGACGCGACACGAGGGTATTCGGGAACGACTGGATGGCAATGTTGAGATCGCGCACCGTGCCATTGTAGTAGCGCCGCGCCATCTGAAGCTGATCTTCAATCTCGGCCAGCTGCTCTTGCAGCTTGAGGAAGTTCTTGTCGGCCTTAAGCTCGGGGTAGCTCTCGGCCAGAGCGATCAGGCGGCCAAGCGATCCTTGCAGCGCGCGTTCGGCGACCGCCTGCCCGGGCACATTGTCCGCCGCGATGCTCGAAGCGCGGCGGCGCGCGATATCCTCGAACAGGGCGCGCTCGTGCGCCGCATACGCCTTCACCGTGTCGACCAGGTTGGGGATAAGGTCGGTGCGCCGGAGCAATTGCACGTCGATGCCGCTCCAGCCTTCGTGCGCAAGGTTCCGCAGACGGACTAGCCGATTGTAGAGGATAACGGCATAGATGCCGACGACGAGAATTATTGCCGCGACGACCCATTCCATGCGCATTGGCGAGGCTCCGCGTGCCTGTCAGAATCGACTGATTAAGTCTGGATCACGCGTCACGCTGCATCAAGCCGGCGACTTGCGCTCTCTATCGAAGGTTCCACTTCCCTGTCCGCCGATTCTAGTCTAAAGAGCGCATGCGTGGGGCCCAAAGGCCTCCAGCGCCGGGGGTAATGAGGACGCGCACCATGCGCGCCCTTTTTTTGTGCGCACGCACGCGAGGCTCAATGCCCAAACGCACCGACATATCATCGATCCTGATCATCGGTGCCGGGCCTATCGTCATCGGCCAGGCCTGCGAATTCGATTATTCCGGGACCCAGGCCTGCAAGGCGCTCAAATCCGAGGGCTACCGGGTCGTGCTGGTCAACTCCAATCCGGCCACGATCATGACCGACCCGGATCTGGCGGACGCGACCTATATCGAGCCGATCACCCCGGAAATCGTCGCGAAAATCATCGAGAAGGAGCGCCATGTCCTGCCGGGCGGATTTGCGCTGCTTCCCACCATGGGCGGGCAGACCGCGCTCAACACCGCACTCTCGCTGCGCCGCATGGGGGTGCTGGACAAATTCGACGTCAAGATGATCGGCGCCAGCGCCGATGCCATCGACATGGCCGAGGACCGCAAATTGTTCCGCGAGGCGATGACCCGGATCGGGCTTGAGACGCCGCGCTCGCACCAGATCAAGACGCTGGCGCAGGCGATCGATGTGCTCGACGACATCGGGCTGCCGGCCGTCATCCGCCCCTCATTCACGCTCGGCGGCACCGGCGGCGGGATTGCCTACAACAAGGCCGAGTTCATCGACATCGTGGAGCGCGGCATCGACGCATCCCCCACCAGCGAAGTGCTGATCGAAGAGTCGGTGCTGGGCTGGAAGGAATTCGAGATGGAAGTGGTGCGCGACAAGCGCGACAACTGCATCATCGTCTGCTCGATCGAGAACCTCGACCCGATGGGCGTGCACACCGGCGATTCCATCACGATTGCGCCGGCGCTCACGCTCACCGACAAGGAATACCAGATCATGCGCGACGCATCGATTGCGGTGCTGCGCGAGATCGGCGTGGAGACCGGCGGCTCGAACGTGCAATTCGCGGTCAACCCCGCGGACGGCCGGCTGGTAGTGATCGAGATGAACCCGCGGGTGTCGCGCTCGTCCGCGCTCGCCTCCAAGGCGACCGGATTTCCGATCGCAAAGGTCGCGGCCAAGCTCGCCGTCGGCTACACGCTGGATGAAATCGCCAACGACATCACCGGCGGCGCCACGCCCGCCTCGTTCGAGCCGACCATCGACTATGTGGTGACGAAAATCCCGCGCTTTGCATTCGAGAAATTTCCCGGCGCCGAGGAGGTGCTGACCACATCGATGAAATCGGTGGGCGAAGCGATGGCGATCGGCCGCACGTTCCAGGAAAGCCTGCAGAAGGCGCTGCGTTCGCTGGAGACGGGGCTCACCGGCCTGGATGAACTCACGATCGAGGGGCTGGGTCAGGGCGACGACAAGAACGCGATCCGGGCCGCGCTCGGCACGCCCACCCCCGACGGCATCCTTAAAGTGGCGCAGGCCATGCGGCTCGGCTTTAGCAACGAAGAAATCCACGCAGCCTGCAAGATCGACCCGTGGTTTGTTGCGCAAGTGCGCGAACTGGTCGAGACCGAAGCGGAAATCCGCATCAAGGGTCTGCCGTCCACCGCTGGCGCGCTCCGCAGGCTTAAAGCAAAAGGCTTTTCCGACACACGCCTTGGCAAACTCACCGGGACCGCCGCCGAGGCGGTGACCCAAAGGCGCCATGCGCTCGGCGTGCGGCCAGTCTTCAAACGCATCGACACCTGCGCGGCCGAATTCGCAGCGCCCACGGCCTACATGTATTCAACCTACGAGCCGCCGTTCGCGGGCAAGCCGGCGAACGAGGCCAATCCCTCGAACAAGAAGAAGGTGGTGATCCTGGGCGGCGGGCCAAACCGCATCGGGCAAGGCATCGAGTTTGACTATTGCTGCTGCCATGCTGCCTTCGCGCTCAAGGAGGCCGGATACGAGACAATCATGATCAATTGCAATCCGGAGACGGTCTCGACCGACTACGACACCTCCGACCGGCTCTATTTCGAGCCGCTCACCGCCGAGGATGTGCTCGAAATCATCGATACCGAGCGCTCAAATGGGACGCTGCACGGCGTCATCGTGCAGTTCGGCGGCCAGACTCCACTCAAGCTCGCCGATGCGCTGGAGCGGGCAAACGTGCCGATCCTCGGCACCTCGCCTGACGCCATCGATCTGGCCGAGGATCGCGACCGCTTCAACCAGCTGATCCGCAAATTGGGGCTGCGCCAGCCGGAGAGCGGCATCGCCAGGAGCCCGGCGGAGGCCCGTAAGATCGCCGAATCCATCAGCTATCCGATCGTGATCCGCCCTTCCTACGTGCTGGGCGGCCGCGCCATGGAAATCGTTTACGATACGGCGCAGCTCGACCGCTATCTCGCGCGGCTCGCGGCCAATCTCGACCGGCCATCGGAACTTGCGGTCTCCGATCGACGGCCGCTGTTGATCGACCGGTATCTTTCCGACGCTATCGAGGTCGATGTGGACTGTCTGTGCGACGGCAAGGACAGCTATATCGCTGGCATCATGGAGCATATCGAGGAGGCCGGCATCCACTCGGGCGATTCGGCGTGTTCGCTGCCGCCGCATTCGCTCAACGAGAGCACGATCGCCGAACTTGAGCGCCAGACCCGGTTGCTGGCGCTGGCACTCAATGTGGGCGGGCTGATGAATGCGCAATACGCGATCAAGAATGGCGAGATCTATGTGCTTGAGGTCAATCCGCGCGCCTCGCGCACGGTGCCATTCGTGGCCAAGGTCATCGGGTTGCCGGTGGCGAAGATCGCGGCCCGGATCATGGCCGGCGAGCGGCTGGCGAGTTTTCAGCTCAAGGCGGCACGGCCCGGCCACATCGGGGTCAAGGAGGCGGTATTCCCGTTCGCCCGCTTTCCCGGCGTGGACACCGTGCTCGGCCCGGAGATGAAATCGACCGGCGAGGTGATGGGTATCGACACCTCTTTTGCGATTGCCTTTGCCAAAAGCCAGATTGGCGGCGGCTCAAGGCTGCCGCGCGAGGGCACCGTATTCGTCTCGGTGCGCGATGCGGACAAGCCCCGCATTCTCGAAGCGGTGCGGCTACTGCACGAGCTGCATTTCAAGGTCATCGCCACCTCCGGAACCCAGCGGTTCCTGGCGGAAAACAACATCCCGGCGGCCAAGATCAACAAGCAGCTCGAGGGCCGGCCGCATATCGTCGATGCCATCAAGAACGGGCAGATTCAGCTGGTTTTCAACACCACCGAGGGGGCGCAGGCGCTGGCCGACAGCCGGCCGCTGCGCCGCGCTGCCCTCTTGCATAAAGTGCCGTACTACACCACTCTTTCGGGTGCCGTCGCGGCGGCGCAGGGCATCAAAGCCTACCTCGGGGGCGATCTCGAGGTACGCGCGCTGCAGAGTTATTTCGGCGGCCAAGCCTAAGATTCAGGCCGGCGCCGGGCGTAGACGGTATGAAGTGGGACTGAAGTTCCGCGGTTGCGGGCCCGATAGCATTCGGCCCGCGATCGGAATTTTTGTCTGTTGCGGGTCGGAGGACCGATGGAAAAGCTGCCCATGACGGCTGCGGGTTATGCCGTGCTGGAAGCGGAGCTCAAGCACCGCCAGCAGGTGGTGCGGCCGCGTATCATCCAGCAGATCACCGAGGCGCGCACGCACGGCGATCTGTCGGAGAATGCGGAATATCACGCCGCCAAGGAGCAGCAGTCGCTCAACGAGGGGCATGTCGCCGAGCTCGAGGATAAGATCGCGCGCGCGGAAATCATCGACGTGTCGAAGCTTTCCGGCGACACCATCAAGTTCGGCGCAACCGTCACCTTGATTGATGAAGACACCGACAAGAAGCAGGTCTGGCAGATCGTGGGCGAACCCGAGGCCAACGCCAAGGCCGGCAGGATCTCGATCACCTCGCCGCTGGCGCGCGCGCTCATCAACAAGAAAAAAGGTGAATCGGTCGAGGTGGTCGCGCCCGGCGGCGCCAAGGCCTATGAGATCGCCAAGGTCGAGTGGCGGTAACACTATTTGGTCATTCCGGGGCGCCGCGAAGCGGCGAGCCCGGAATCCATAAACACAGACCGGGGTTATGGATTCCGGGTCCGCGCCTCCGGCGCGTCCCGGAATGACATTGTATTTTTTTTGCCACCCGACATTCGCGGCAGAGACGTCGGGTTACGCGCGGTACAAATGTTCAACCGAAACGGAGAGCGCACGGGCCGCGCTAACCCGACCTACGGGCTGGACAGCAATCCGTAGCTCAACGGACGCCACGGCTACCCGCGTTCAAAGGCCCTTGATCAGACCGGCATCGATCAGCAGCCGATTGAAGCGGCGCGCCTCGGCGCCGCCGGCGCAGCGATAGAACAGCCCGTTGCAGCGCTGCAGGATACGCTTTTGCTCCGCAAACGAGGCTGCGAGCGGAAGGCCCGCCGCCTCCAGGACGACGATTGGCAGATAGGGCGCGTCGAGCACGTCAAGCGCCGACGACAGATCGGCCGGATGGAAATTGATGCCGTCGATGGCATAGTAGGTGGTGAGGAAGCGGGGGTCGGCTTCGGCGATCCGGCGCGCGCGCACGGCGTCATCGAGCGAGCGATCGACCAGGTATTTGGCAAAGCTCGGCTGATGATCGCCGAAACGGACGATGAGAATCGGCTCACCAGGGAACTCGCGCTTGAGCCGCTCTGTGAACGCGCCGTAATCGCGCGCGCTCATTGCCTGCCGGCGCAGGTATTCATCGACCTCGAAGATATTACCGGTTTCGCGCCAGTCGGGCGTGAGGTCGGCATGGAAGCGCACATGCCACGGAAAGTGATTGAGCGCCGTATAGACGAACAGGAACAGCGGCTTGTCCCCGCGCTCGCGCGCGAAAAGGCGCGCGGCATAGTCGTAATAGAAACTATCGGGCTCCAGGCCGCGCGTGCCGAGATTCTTGGCATCGAGGAAATGCTCGATACCGGTCGTCTGCTGAAAGCTGCGCGCGCCGGCGAAGCCGCCCATCATCGGATAGAGGCTGAACGTCTTATATCCGCAGCGGCGCAACGCCTGCGGCAGGCCGCGCTCGACCCGCCCGGCGGCGATGCGGGTGACGAAATCGCCAAACCGCCCATACGAGCGCACCGACAGGCCGGTCAGCACGTTGTACTCGGTGTACCAGCTCGGGCCACTCGCGCCCTCCACCAGCAAGGCGCGCGCCTTGCCGTCGAACGACTGGAAATGGCGCTGATAATCCGGCGGGACCTTGATACCCGGCACGCGCGTGATATCGAAGCTCGATTCGTCGAATATGAGCACGATATGCGGCGGCCGCGCCGCAGGCCGGCAGACGTCGTCCGCCGCCGCGCTGAGCCGTTCCTTCACATTTGCGTCGGACTCGAGGTAGCCACGGGTGAACAGATCGACGGTCCCGGTCACGCCCGAGCGCGCGAACTTGGATATGTAGTTCGCGTCGGTAAATTCCTCATAGAGGTCGCTGGGCACGGTGAGCGCCAGCGCACTGAGCGCTGCAAGACACACGTTGCCACCGAGCAAGGCTGAGCGTGGACGCACGCGGAAGGGATCAAACCACCAGAGCAGCGCCAGCAAAGGCAAGGCCACTGCCGCTGCGGCCGTGAGCGTCCAATGGAGGCTGGGGTAGATCGTAAACAGAAACGAAATGGTATCCACATCGACGATCATGATGTCGAGAAAATTGACCGTCATCAGCAGCGCGCCGTGCTTGAAACGCGACAGCAGGATCAGGCTGGCAGCCAGAACCAAGCTCATGGCCGCCGCCGGCATCGGCCGGCGCAGAACCAGAAGCCATATGAAATTGACCAAGCCCCAGCTGACGATGAAGGCAGCCTGTGCGACCAGGCCGATTTCCGACCACACAAGAATGGCAAATGCCGCGAGATGCAGCGCCGCAAGCAAAGCCCACGCCACGGTATGGCGCTCGCGCGAGCCGGCGGCGGCGAAAAAATGACGGTTAAGAAATGCGAGCGCGTACGCCATGGTTGCGGTTGCCGCGCCCGGACAGGACGTTACTAAACCGGCAGCGGACCGCCGTCATCATTGTGTAATAAGTGCGTCATGACAAGGGCCGCGTGCGAGCAATATGCGTATTAGAGCATGATCGTTAAGCCCGTAGGTCGGGTTAGCGCGGCCACGCCAGTCAGTTGAGCTTGCTTCGACAATTGATCCGCGCGTAACCCGACATTCGCGGTAGTTGCGTCGGGTTACGCGCGGTACAAATGTTCAACCGAAACGGTGAGCGCACGGGCCGCGCTAACCCGACCTACGGGCTCAGTTTGCCCCAGGCCGAGCTAGCTTTTTTTTGCGCGTGATCTTATCCGAAAACCGGTTCCCACTTTTCGGGATCACGCGCTATCCATCGGCACCATGGCGGCGTCCTTGGAGTTGCGCAGGGTGAGCACGGTCTTGACGTTGCGCACGTGCGGAGCGGCGGTGAGCTCGGCTACAAATCCTTGAAAGGTCTTCATGTCGGGCGCGACGCATTTGAGGATGAAGTCGATCTCGCCGGAGAGCATCCAGCATTCGCGCACCAGCGGCGCCTGGCGCACGAAATCCTCGAACGCCTTGAGGTCGGCTTCGGCCTGGCTGGAAAGATGCACCAGGGCGAACACGGTGACCTCGTAGCCCAAAAGCTTCTCGTCGAGCAGCGCGCGATAGCCCCGGATATAGCCGGCCACTTCCAGCGCGCGCACGCGGCGCAGGCAGGGCGGCGCCGAAATGCCGATCCGCCGCGCCAGTTCCACATTGGTCATGCGGCCGTCGTCCTGGAGTTCTTTGAGGATTTTTCGGTCAATGGCGTCGAGTCGCGCGTGCACGGATGTGGGCCTCCTTGACCCCTTGGGCCTACATATCTCCGAATAGCAGCCAGCGCGAAACAATATTGCGCGGCAGCCCCTTGCTACGTAACGGAATGGATCGAGCTGCACGCAACCCTGGGAATTTAGGGTTGCGTGGCTTGCATAGCTCGTCCGAGGGATTACATTGGGGGCCGACTACGAGCGCGCCGCACTTAGGGCGACAAATTGGGGCAGCAGATCGCTCGTTTGGCCCGCAGTTGAGGATCGGATGGCCAAGACCACCCATGCAAAGCTTGTCATCATCGGCTCCGGTCCGGCGGGCTACACCGCCGCGATCTATGCAGCACGCGCGATGCTGGAGCCGATTTTGATCCAGGGCAGCCAGGCTGGCGGCCAGCTCACCATCACGACCGATGTCGAGAATTATCCGGGATTTGCGGATGTCATCCAGGGCCCCTGGCTGATGGAGCAGATGCAGAAGCAGGCCGCGCATGTGGGCACCCGCCTGGTCGCCGACCACGTCATCAGGGCGGATCTCGCGCGCCGGCCGTTCCGGCTCGATTGCGATTCCGGCGACGTCTACTTCGCAGAGACGCTGGTGCTGGCGACCGGCGCGCAGGCGCGCTGGCTCGATCTGCCTTCGGAGCAGAAGTTCAAAGGCTATGGCGTATCGGCTTGCGCCACGTGCGACGGCTTCTTCTACAAGAACAAGGAAGTGATCGTGATCGGCGGCGGCAATACGGCGGTCGAGGAAGCGCTGTTTCTCACCAAATTCGCCAGCAAGGTGACATTGGTGCACCGGCGCGACGCGTTTCGCGCCGAGAAAATCCTGCAGGATCGGCTGTTCAAGAATCCAAAGATTTCCGTGCTCTGGGACACGGCGCTGGCGGATGTCGAGGGCGGCGGGAGCCCGCTGAAAGTCAGCGGCGTCAAGCTCAAGAATCTGAAAACCGGCACGATCAGCCGGATGGCGGCCGATGGCGTGTTCATTGCCATCGGTCATACGCCCGCGACCGAACTTATTGTCGGTCAACTTGCCATGAAGCCGTCGGGTTATGTGGCGACCGCGCCGCACTCGACCGCAACTTCGGTGCCGGGCGTGTTCGCCGCCGGCGACATCGCCGACGAAGTCTACCGCCAAGCCGTGACGGCGGCCGGGCTCGGCTGCATGGCGGCGCTCGAGGCCGAACGGTTTCTGGCCCACAACGCCGCGCGCCGCGTGGCCGCGGAATGAGAGTTCCCCTCCCCCTTGAAGGGAGGGAGAAAGTCGAGTGATGGACTGGGATAAGCTGAAAGTTTTTCATGCCGCCGCCGACGCCGGCAGTTTCACCCATGCCGGCGAGCACCTTAGCCTCTCGCAATCGGCGGTGTCGCGGCAGGTGAGCGCGCTTGAGCATGAGCTCAGCGTATCGCTGTTCCACCGCCACGCGCGCGGGCTCATCCTCACGGAACAGGGCGAGATGCTCTACCGCACCGCGCATGACGTGTTCCTCAAACTGGAGGCGGTGCGCACCAAGCTGACCGACAGCCGTGAGAGGCCGCATGGCGAGCTGAAAGTCACCACCGCGCAGGGCATCGGCATTCATTGGCTGACGCCGCGGCTGGGCGAATTCATGGATCTTTTCCCCGATATTCGCGTCACGCTGATGACCACCGACGAGGAACTCGACCTTGCGATGCGGGAAGCGGACGTGGCGATCCGGCTGCGCCAGCCGACGCAGCCGGACCTCATTCAGCGCAAGCTTTTTTCCGTGCATTTTCATGCCTATGCCTCGCCGGACTATCTCAAGCGGTTTGGAACGCCGCAGAAATTCGAGCAGCTCGACACGCACCGCATCGTGCAGCTGGGCGGCTCGATCGTGCCGTCCTATCTGCAAAACCGCAACTGGCTGGTCGAGGTGGCCCGCGACGGCAAGGAGCCGCGCGTCCCGCAGATCATGATCAGCAATATTCTCGGCGTGCTGCGCGCCTGCCAGCGGGGCTTAGGGATCGCGCTGTTGCCGGATTATCTGGTCGAGGAAAACGGCGGTCTGGTGCCATTGTTCACCGAGGCCGACGCGCCCGCGCTCGATGCCTATTTCGTCTATCCGGAAGAACTCAAGAATGTGGCACGCGTGCAGGCGTTCCGCGATTTCCTGGTGAGCAAGGCGCAACGCTGGAACTACTGACGCGCGGCCGGGGCGCGCAAGCGTGCGAGGTCCGCATGGCTGGCATGCGGCCCTTGTCGTTGCACGACGGCGATTCCGGCCGCATAGTTTTTTCAAGCTGAATTATCTGGTTGCCGCATCCCCCCAGACTAAGCAGCCGGATGCAATCAGCGGTACCCCTCTGGAAGGTGAGTGCCGGCGTTCATGCGCCGGCAAACTAAGCCGGGCCCTTAACGGGCCCGGCTTTTTGCTGGGCGTACGGAATCCGGGTGATTACTTCCGTGTCATCACCGGGCCGGCGCGAAGCGCCGAGACCCGGTGATCCATGACGAGATTCGGCAAATGAGAGTCTTACGAAAGGCCATTCGTTTCCGAACATCATCATGGATTGCCGGGTCAAGCCCGGCAAAGACGACGGAGGGGATGATGCACATGGCGCTTCACGCCTTTCGCCCGGCAATGACGAGTACGTAGCCCGCATGAGCGAAGCGAAATGCGGGTTAACATGCGGCGAGATTGGCCCCGGATATCGCTTCGCTCATCCGGGCTACGCTCTGATGTCCTTCGTCAAGCATTTTAGCCATGGTGTGCCGCCACCGACGATT
>CAZNSG010000136.1:0-9138 GCA_964575715.1 uncultured Hyphomicrobiales bacterium
TTCGCTCTTCGAGCTTCGGCGGACAAGTCGGGCTACGGCGGGCTCCTCAGGATGAGGTCGGAGCAAGTCCGATCGTATGCGAGGGGATGACAGATACTTGCTCAGTAAACGGCTCGAAAAGATGTGTGCACACCTTAGCGCATGCGGGGAGAGGTGAAGGAACACTGCGTGGAGTATGTAATGGCAGGCATGGTCACTGGCAAAGTTGCGATCGTCACCGGCGCGGGGCGCGGGATTGGCCGCGGCATCGCGCTCCTGCTGGCAGGGGAAGGCGCGCGCGTGTTGGTCAACGACGTGGGCGCGGGCCTCGACGGCGCGGGCGCCGATGCGGGGCCGGCGCAGGCGGTGGTCGATGAGATCAAGCAGCATGGCGGGGAGGCGATCGCGAATACGCTGTCGATCGGTGCGCCGGAGAGCGCCGACAAGATCGTGCAGGCCGCGCTCGATGCATTCGGCCGCATCGACATACTGGTCAACAACGCCGGCATCCTGCGCGATCGCATCTTCCATAAAATGAGCTGGCCGGACTGGTCGGACGTGATCGCGGTGCATCTGCACGGCTCGTTCAACATGAGCCGGGCGGTCGCCGGCCATTTTCGCGAACAGAATTCCGGCAGTTTCGTGCACATGACCTCGACCTCCGGCCTGATCGGCAACTACGGCCAGGCCAATTACATGGCGGCCAAGATGGGCATTGTCGGATTGTCGCGCTCGATCGCGCTCGACATGGAGCGCTTCAACGTGCGCTCGAACTGCATCGCGCCATTCGCCTGGAGCCGCATGATCGGCTCGATCCCGGCCGAGAGCGAAGCCGAGAAACGCCGGGTCGAGAAGCTGCAACAAATGACGCCGGAGAAGATCGCGCCGCTAGTAGTCTATCTTGCTTCGGACCGGGCGAAGGGAGTTTCGGGGCAGATTTTTTCCGTGCGCAACAACGAGATCTTCCTGTTCAATCAGCCGCGTCCGATCCGCTCGCTGCACCGCGCCGACGGCTGGACGCCGGAGCGGCTCGATGCGCAGCTCAAAGGGGCGTTTGCGGGCTCGTTCACGCCGCTCGACCGCTCCGGCGATGTGTTTTCCTGGGATCCGGTCTAAGGCGATGGCGATCGACTACGCCAAGCTGCTCGCGCTGAAAATTCCCGACGCCGAGCACAGCTATACGGAAAAGGACACGATTCTCTATGCGCTCGGCGTCGGGCTTGGCCGGGACCCGCTCAATGCCGACGAGCTTGCCTTCGTCTACGAGAAGAATTTGAAGGCGCTGCCGACCTACGCCGCCGTGCTCGGCTACCCCGGATTCTGGGTGCGCGAACTTCCGACCGGCATCGACTGGGTGCGCAGCGTCAATGGCGAGCAGGCCATCACATTGCACCGGCCGCTCGCGGCGCAAGGCACGGTCATCGGCCGCACGCGCATATGGGACGTGGTCGACAAGGGCGCCGACAAAGGCGCGCTCATCTATACCGAGCGCAAGGTGAGCGACAAGGCGAGCGGCGCGCCGGTCGCGACCGTCACGCAGACCATTTTCTGCCGCGCCGACGGCGGCTTCGGCGGGCCGCGGCGCGAAAGCCCGCCGGTGCACCAGATACCCGAGCGCAAGCCCGACATGGTTTGTGAGTTGCCGACACGGCCGGAGGCAGCGCTGATCTATCGCCTGAGCGGCGACCGCAATCCGCTGCATATCGATCCCGCGGTGGCAACCGCGGCCGGCTATCCCCGCCCGATCCTGCATGGCTTGGCGACCTTCGGGGTCGCGGGACACGCCTTGCTCAAGAGCATCTGCGGCTACGATCCTAACCGGCTGGTGTCGTTCGGCGGGCGGTTCTCGGCGCCGGTCTTTCCCGGCGAGACCATCCGCACGGAGATGTGGCGGGACGGCGCGGTGATAAGCTTCCGCGCGCTGGTGGTGGAGCGCGATGTGATCGCCATGAACAACGGCCGCGCCGAGGTAAGGCCATGAGCGAGGAGGCTGCGACGGACGCTCATGCACCGATCCGCGCCGCTGTGCGCGCGCTGTGCGCGAATTTTCCGGGCGAATATTGGCGCAAGCTCGATCGCGAGCGCGGCTATCCGACGGAATTTGTCGTGGCGCTGACCAAGGCCGGATTTCTCGCCGCCCTGATCCCGGAGGAATATGGCGGCAGCGGGCTGCCGATGGGGGCTGCCGCGGCGATCATGGAGGAGATTCACCTCTCCGGCTGCAATGGCGCGGCCTGTCATGCGCAAATGTACACCATGGGCACGCTGCTGCGGCACGGCAGCGCCGAGCAGAAGGCGAAATATCTGCCCGCCATCGCCAAGGGCGAATTGCGGCTGCAGGCCTTTGGCGTGACTGAGCCCAGCTCGGGCACCGACACGCTCGGGCTTCGTACAACGGCCGTGCGCGACGGCAATACCGGCTACGTCATCAACGGCCAGAAAATCTGGACCTCGCGCGCGGAGCATTCCGACCTGATGCTGCTGCTTGCGCGCACCATGCCGCGCGAGCAGGTGAAGAAGAAAACCGAAGGGCTCTCGGTCTTTCTTGTCGACATGCGCAAGGTGCTGGGCAAGGGACTGACCATCAAGCCCATCCGCACCATGATGAACCACGCCACTACGGAATTGTTCCTCGACAACGTGCCGGTGCCGGCGGAAAGCCTGATCGGCGAGGAGGGCCAGGGCTTTCGCTACATTCTGGCCGGCATGAACGCCGAGCGCATTCTGATCGCGGCCGAATGTGTCGGGGATGCCAAGTGGTTTATCGGCAAGGCAGCAAGTTACGCGAAAGAGCGCGTGGTGTTCGGCCGGCCGATCGGGCAGAACCAGGGCGTGCAGTTTCCGATCGCGCGCGCCTATGTCGGCATGCGCGCGGCCGAGCTGATGGTGCGCGAGGCGGCCAATCTGTTCGATGCGGGCAAGGAGGCGGGCGCCGAGGCGAACATGGCCAAGCACCTAGCCGCCGAAGCCTCCTGGGCGGCGGCCGACATGTGCGTGCAGACCCACGGCGGCTTCGGCTTTGCCGAGGAGTTCGACATCGAGCGCAAGTTCCGCGAGACGCGGCTCTATACCGTCGCGCCGATCTCGACCAACCTTATTCTTTCGTACATCGCCGAGCACGTGCTCGGCCTGCCGCGGTCGTACTAATGGTTATTGCTGCTTAAGATGAGCCGCCTCGCCGTCGACTTTTCTTACCTCTCCCCGCAAGCGGGGAGAGGTGAAGCTGTGGTACTGCCTTTGAAATGACTCTCCCCCTCTCCGATCTCTTAGTTGTTGCGCTCGAGCAGGCGGTGGCGGCGCCGATGTGTACCTGCCGGCTGGCCGACGCCGGCGCGCGCGTAATCAAGATCGAGCGGCCGGAGGGCGATTTCGCGCGCGGCTACGACAGAGCCGTGCATGGCGAGAGCGCCTATTTTGTCTGGCTCAACCGCGGCAAGGAATCGGTGGTGCTTGACCTCGCTGCGCAAGCGGACAAGGCGCTGTTTGCGGGATTGCTCGCCAAGGCCGACGTGTTCGTGCAGAACCTCAAACCCGGCGCGGTTGAGAAACTTGGTTTTTCAATTGCGCGGCTGCGGCGCGAGCATCCGCGCCTGATCGTCTGCTCGATTTCCGGCTATGGCGAAGACGGCCCTTATGCCGCGCGCAAGGCCTATGACATGTTGATTCAGGCGGAATCGGGCCTTGCTTCGGTCACCGGCACGCCGCAAACGCCCTCGCGCGTCGGTGTATCGGTATGTGATATCGCCGCCGGCATGAATGCCTATGAGGCGGTTCTGGAAGCGCTGATCGCGCGCGGGCGCAGCGGCGCGGGCGCGGAGATTTCGATCTCGATGTTCGATTCCATGGCGGATTGGATGACCGTGCCGCTCTTGCAATTCGAAGGCGGCATGCCGCCCAAGCGCATGGGGCTCGCGCACACTTCGATCTCGCCCTACGGCGCGTTCCGCACGCGCGATGGCGTCGATATCCTGATCTCGATCCAGAACGATCGCGAATGGCGCGTGCTGGCCGAGCGTATTCTGGGCGACAGCATGCTCGCCGCCGATCCGCAATTCGCCACCAATCTTGAGCGCGTCAAACGGCGCGCGGAAACCGACGGCCGGGTTGCCAAGGCGTTCGGCGTAATCGACGCCGAGCCGCTCATCGCCAAGCTCGCCGCCGCCGACATCGCCTTTGCGCGCGTCAACGAGCCAAAGGACCTGGCGCGCCATCCGCACTTGCGGCGTGTCACAATCGGCACGCCCACGGGGCCGGTATCATACCCTTCACCGGCGGCGCTAAGCGCGGGCGAGCCGCGGCGCTATGGCGCCGTGCCGGCGCTGGGGGAACATACGGAAAAAGTCAGGGCGGAATTCATGGCGCGGGCGCGCGCGTAATTTCCGCGAACATCGGCAGGAGAATTTGTCATGGATATTGGGTTCATCGGTCTCGGCAAAATGGGTTATCCCATGTGCCGCCGCCTGCTCGAGGCCGGTCACACGCTGATCGTGTTCGATGTCAATCGCCAAGCGATAGAGCGGCTGGTCAAGCTCGGAGCGCAGGCCGCGAAGTCCGCGGCCGACGTCGCCAACCGGGCGGAGACGGTGCTTGCGAGCCTGCCATCGCTCGATGTGGGGCGAAAAGTGGCGACCGGAGAGGACGGCATCATCCGCGGCAATCGCGTGCGCCGCTATGTCGATCTCTCCACCACCGGCTCGCGCATGGCGATCGAAGTGCATAATGTGCTCAAAGACCGCGGCATCGTGCAGATCGACTCGCCCGTGAGCGGCGGCGTCGGCGGCGCCGAGAAGGGCACGCTGGCGGTGATGGTGTCGGGGCCGCGCGAGGAGATCGAAGCGGTGCGGCCGGCGCTCGACGCGATCGGCCGGGTGTTTGTCGTGGGCGAGCGGCCGGGGCTGGCGCAGAGCATGAAGCTCGCCAACAATTTTCTCTCCGCCACTGCGATGGCGGCGAGTTCCGAGGCCATTGCCATGGGTGTCAAGGCCGGGCTCGATCCGCGTGTCATGCTCGAAGTCATCAATGCCGGCAGCGGGCGCAATACCGCCACCCAGGACAAGTTCCCGCAGTCGATCATCACCGGCAAATACGATTATGGCTTCGGCATGGGGCTGATGGTGAAGGATGTGCGGCTGTTCCTGGCGGAAGCAGAGGCGCTTGGCATGCCAACCGAAGTGGCGCAGGCGGTCGGGCGGTTGTGGGAGGCGGCGCATGCCGAGCACGGCGCTGAGACCGATTTCACCCGCATCGCGCAGACGGTGGAACGGCGCACCGGCGTGAGCATGCGGGCGCCGGAGAGTAAGGCATGAGCGACGACGTTCACGAGATTTTTGCCATCCGCTACGGGCACCACCAGCGCCGGGCGGCGGAAAATTACATCGGCGGCGATCCGCATGATGTGCTCCAGCCGCTGGACTATTTCGTCTGGGCGATCGTAGGCAAGGCGCAGACCATCGTGGTCGATACCGGCTTCGACGAGATCGTAGGCGCGCGCCGCAAGCGCGCGCTGATCACGCCGGTGCGCCAGGGGCTTGCTGCGATTGGCGTCGATGCGGACAAGATCGAGAACGTCATCGTAAGCCACCTGCATTACGATCACTGCGGCAACTACGATTTGTTCCCGCGCGCACGCTATCATTTGCAGGATCGCGAGATGACCTACGCCACCGGCCGCTGCATGTGCCATGCGCAGCTGCGCAATTCCTACGAGGAAGACTACGTGGTTTCGATGGTGCGCAAGGTGTTCGCCGGCCGCGTTTCGTTCCATGACGGCAGCGACGAGATCGCGCCGGGCATTACCGTCCATCATATCGGCGGCCATGCCAAGGGCCTGCAATGCGTACGCGTGAACACGCGGCGCGGTCATGTGGTGCTCGCCTCCGATGCCACGCATCTCTACACGCACATGGAGCAGGGCCGCGTGTTTCCAACCACCGTCAATCTGGAAGAGGTGCTCGAAGGCTACGCCAAGCTGAAAAAACTCGCGAGCTCTCCGCAGCACGTGGTGCCGGGGCACGATCCGGAAGTGCTCAAGCGCTATCCGGCGGCCAAGCCGGGTCTGGAAGACTGGATCGTCCGGCTCGACGCCGAGCCGAAGGCTGGATGACGGCGCGTCATACGAGCCCGAGCTCTGCGAACGCCGTCATGTGATGATCCGCGGATGGTTGCGCAAAGCAGCAGAACACCGCGCGCGTGATGCTGCTTGGTGCGGCCGCGAGTTCCGAGACAATTGTGCCGACCGCGATGCGCGCGGCAATATCGGGCGGGAAGCGATAGACGCCCGTCGAGATCGCCGGAAATGCAATCGATTGCAGGCGATGCGCGGCGGCCAGCTCAAGCGCTTGGCGATAGCAGGAGGCGAGCATGTCTTGCTCGCTGTTGCGGCCATCGGCCCAGACCGGGCCAACGGCATGAATCACGTGCTTTGCTTCGAGCCGATAGCCGCGCGTGATTTTTGCCGAACCGGTGTCACAGCCGTCGAGCGTGCGGCATTCGGCGAGCAGCCCGGGGCCCGCCGCGCGGTGGATCGCGCCATCCACCCCGCCGCCGCCGAGCAGCGTGCGGTTTGCGGCATTGACGATGGCGTCGACGTCAAGCGTCGTTATATCCGCGACGACAATCTCAAGCCGCGTTGTGCCGGCATTCGCGATGAGCAGGGCCGATCCCATTTCAATGATTCTAGTGCGGTATCAAGCTGACCGTCGATACTATTCCCTCCCCCTGAAAGGGGGAGGGTTAGGGTGGGGGTCATAAAGGAATCGAGTTTGCGCCGTTTTCGACCCCCACCCGGTTTGCTAACGCAAACCGACCTCCCCCTTTCAGGGGGAGGTATATGAAGTCGTTGCCGTCTACACTCCGCCCGATGCTGGTCTAGAACACGATCGCGAAAACCGGTTTCTGCGATAGCGGATCACCCTCCGGATTTTTCGCGTCACAGAAATCGGGCAACAATCAACAATGCGCTCTCACGCCAAATATTGCCCGCCGTTTGCGGAGAGCGTCGAGCCGGTGATAAAGCCCGCGTCGTCGGAGGCGAGGAACATCACGCAGCGCGCGATCTCTTCGGGCTCGCCCAGCCGGCCGACGGGGATTAGCGGCAGAATGGATTTTTCCAAGACCTCCTTCGGCACCGCCTGCACCATCTCGGTGTTGATATAACCCGGGCAGATGGCGTTGACCGTAATGCCCGCGCGTGCGTTCTCCAGCGCCAGGGCCTTGGTGAAGCCAATATCGCCGGCCTTGGCGGCAGAATAGTTCGACTGACCCATCTGCCCTTTCTGGCCATTGATGGAAGAAATATTGATGATGCGGCCGAACTTGCGCTCCCGCATGCCCTCGATCACCGGCCGGCACATGTTGAACAAGGAATTGAGATTGGTGTTGATCACCGCGCTCCATTGTTCAGGCTTCATGCGGTGGAACATCGCATCGCGGGTGATCCCGGCATTATTGACCAGCACCTCGACCGGGCCAAGTTCAGCCGTGACTTGCGTCACGCCGGCGGCGCAAGCGTCATAGGATGAGACATCCCATTTAAAGACCGGGATGCCGGTGGCGGCCTTGAATTTTTGCGCCGCCTCGTCGTTGCCGCCGTAATTGGCGGCAACCTTGTAGCCTGCCGTCTTGAGCGCCGTGGCGATCGCCGCCCCGATGCCGCGTGTGCCCCCGGTCACCACCGCTACGCGTGCCATAACTCAACCTCTGCGCACGTTGAACGTCTTACCGCACCAAACCTGTCAGCGCTCGACGCACATGGCAATTCCCATGCCGCCGCCGATGCAAAGCGTGGCGAGGCCCTTCTTGGAATTGCGCTTGCCCATCTCGTAGAGCAGCGTCGTCAGCACGCGTGCACCCGACGCGCCGATCGGATGGCCAATGGCGATCGCCCCGCCATTGACATTGACCTTGGAGGTATCCCAGCCGAGATCCTTGTTGACCGCGCAGGCCTGAGCCGCGAATGCCTCATTGGCCTCCACCAGATCGAGATCCTCGATTTTCCAGCCGGCCTTTTTTAAGGCCGCGCGCGAGGCCGGAATCGGCCCCGTGCCCATGATCGCCGGGTCGACGCCCGCATGCGCCCACGACACAATGCGGGCCAGCGGCTTCTTGCCGAGCCTTGCCGCTTCGCTTGCCTTCATCAGCACCAGCGCGGCGGCGCCATCGTTGATGCCCGAGGCATTCCCCGCCGTGACGGTTCCTTCCTTGTCGAAAGCGGCGCGCAATTTCGAAATCGAATCCATGGTCGTGCCGTGCTTGGGATACTCGTCGGCGTCGACCATTGTATCGCCCTTGCGGCCCTTGATCGTCACCGCCGTGATTTCGTCCTTGAACTTGCCGGACTTCTGCGCGGCCTCCGCCTTGTTCTGCGATTTGACCGCGAATTCGTCCTGCTGCGCGCGCGTGATCTGCCATTGCTTTGCGACGTTTTCAGCCGTGTTGCCCATGTGATAGCCGTTGAAGGCGTCCCACAGCCCGTCCTTGATCATGGTGTCGATCATCTCGAACGAGCCCATCTTGGCGCCGTTGCGCAGATTCGCGCAGTGCGGCGCCTGGCTCATGGATTCTTGCCCGCCGGCGACCACGATCTCGGCATCGCCGTTGAGGATGGCCTGATAGCCGAGCGCGACCGCGCGCAGCCCGGAACCGCATAGCTGGTTTACCCCCCAGGCCGGGCTCTCCACTGGAATGCCGGCGGCGATAGAGGCTTGGCGCGCCGGGTTCTGGCCCTGACCGGCGGTCAGAATCTGGCCCATGATGACTTCGGAGACCCGCGCCCCTTCGACGCCGGCGCGCTCGAGCGCCGCTTTGATGGCGACTTTTCCGAGCTCATGGGCCGGCAGGCTCGCCAGTGCCCCGTTGAATGTGCCGACCGGCGTGCGCGCGGCGCTGACGATGACGATGTCGTCCTTCATGGGAGCCCTCCTGCTGCCTATTGATCTTGTATCCTCGATAGCCCGTCAAACCCTGCATTGTCCATATAATGGTCCTTTCAGCGTAGCCTACGATCTTGGCCATGACCGCCTAGTGCCCCGTTTCCGAAGTTCGTGATACGCCGCAGCACGCTCTGACACGAACTTCGGAAACAAAGGGGCACTAGCAACTCTATGATTCTAGTGCCGCTTTTCGATTTGAAGTTCCTAGCCGAATTTGCTGCAACTGCTG
>CAZNSG010000137.1:0-20339 GCA_964575715.1 uncultured Hyphomicrobiales bacterium
TAGCCGGACCAGTTCGGCGGCCGCGGCACCGCGCCGATGGCGTACTTGGCGGTATAGCGCGCGATCGCCTTTTCGAATGCCAGCCTGCTCTCCAGCGGCGCCGATTGCTTGCTGGCCCAGGCGCCGATTTGTGCCAGCCGCGGGCGGCTGGCGAAATAGTCGTCCGCCTCCGCCTCCGAGACCCGTTCCACCGGGCCGCGCACGCGCACCTGCCGGTTCAGCGACTTCCAGTAAAAAACCAGCGCCGCCTTGGAATTGGCGTCAAGTTCCTGGCCTTTTTGGCTGTCCACGTTGGTGTAGAAAACGAACCCCCGCTGATCCAAGCCCTTGAGCAGGATCATCCGCGCGTTCGGCAGCCCATCCGCATCCACGGTCGCGAGCGTCATGGCATTGGGATCGGCGGGCTCGCTGCGCGTTGCCTCCTCCATCCAGGCGGCAAACAAGCGCAGCGGCTCGTCAGCTTCGGTGAAGTCACCGACCGTTAACCAGCTTGGGTGTTCAATCGGAACCGTGTCGGACATTTGCAGGAGTACCCATATGGCCGGCCCGGTGCGCTGTCGGGCTTTAAGGCCGCCCCCTTATAGTGGAACGCCGGGCGCGCGCCTACGGCGCGCATCCCTATGGCATGCAAGTCTTTGGCGGACATGTCATTGGCGGACATGCGCACGGCTGCCGGCACTCGCGCTCATGCTTGCGCTCGGGCTTGGCACGGGCGGCTGCGCGCTCTCGTATAAGCTCGACTCGCTACTCGGCAACAAGGCGGGCGACCGCAAGGACGAGGTCACCGGTTCGATCGCGCAAGGCTCGATGGCACAAGGCTCGTTTGCGGCAGCATCGAAGGCCGATCTGTTCGAGGCCGATCTCGCCTATGCGCGGGCTGCCGTGTCCGAAGTGCTCTCCCGCGGCAGCAACGACGCCAGCGCGCCCTGGGAGAACCCGAGCACCGGAGCGCGCGGGACCGTGACCCCGATTGCGGCCGCCTACGACCATGACGGCTTGGTCTGCCGCGACTTCCTCGCCAGCTACGTACGCGCGGGCACCCAGGCGTGGCTGCAGGGCGAGGCCTGCCGCAAGGCGGCCGGCCGCTGGGAAGTCAAGAGCTTCAAGCCGCTCAAGAGCTCCTGAACGTCTTGTGGGTTGAGCGGCGCCAAGCCGTGTTGCGGTTCGCTGCGGATAGCACCACATTGATCAGTCAAGATGGATTGGCCGCGCGTCGCGCGTGGCGCGGGTTTTTCATTGGAGTGCCATGATGCGCGACCCCTATGACGTGCTGGGGGTGTCGAAGAATGCAAGCCCGGCGGCGATCAAGACCGCCTTTCGCCGCCTCGCCAAGAAGCTGCATCCGGACGCCAACAAGCACGACAAGAAGGCGGCGGCCAAATTCGCCGAGCTCAACTCCGCCTATGAAATCGTTGGCGACGATAAAAAGCGCAAGGCCTTCGATCGCGGCGAGATCGATGCCGAGGGCAAGCCGCGGTTTCAAGGCTTTGAAGGTTTTGGTGCCGGCGCCGGCCGCCATCCCGGCGGCTTTGGCCAGGAAGGTACCTTCGAGAACTTCAACTTTGGCCCCGAGGGATTTCGGCGTGGCGGCGGCCGCGCCGGCGGCTTTGGCGGCATTGATGAGATCCTCAAGGACATGTTCGGCGCTCGCGCTGGCGCACCCGGCGGTGGCCGGTACCCGAATGCCGGGCCGGAGGATTTTACCGGTCCCGCGCCTGGCCGCGACATTGGCCGCGATGTCACTGGCGCCGTCACGATCACGCTTGCTGAGGCGGCCAAGGGCACGACCAGGCGCGTGCAGCTGCCGAGCGGCAAGGAGATCGAGGCCAAGATTCCCGCCGGCCTCGCCGACGGGCAAACCATCCGGCTCAAGGGTCAGGGCCTGCCCGGCCCGGGCGGCGCCATAGGCGATGCGCTGATCGCGGTCGCGGTTGCCCCCCATCCGATGTTCGAACGCGACGGCAAGCACCTGCGCCTGCAATTGCCGGTCACGCTCTATGAGGCCGTGCTCGGCGCCAAGGTGCGCGTGCCCACGCTGGATGGTGCTGTCGAGCTGGCCATCCCGCGCGGTACCAACAGCGGGCGCTCCTTCCGCCTCAAGGGCAAGGGCATGCCAGCCAAGGATGGCGCGGGCGATCTGTACGCCATGGTGCGCATCATGCTGCCCGCGGGCAGCGATCCCGATCTCGATGAGCTGATGCACAAGTGGCGCGATAAGAAACCGTACGATCCGCGCAGCGGATCGGACTAAGTGCGCGCATCTAGAGTCTGATCCATCGAGATTGAAGCGGTTGCTGCAAGGATAGCGCGCTCCCTCTCCCCGTTGGGGAGAGGGTCGGGGTGAGGGGGACTAGGACTCTCGATAGACTGTAACCCCTCACCCGGATCGCTTCGCGATCCGACCTCTCCCAACGGGAGAGGTGAAGCGAGTATGTGGCACTGCCTGATTCAATGCTGCTGAATCAGACTCTAATTGCGCTGCTCGGAGGCGATCTCCGGCCCGCGGCTCTCGACTTGGTCATAAGCGGCTTGCGCGACCTTGAGCAATTTCTCCCGCTCCGCCGTTCCGCTCAACACATAGGCGAGGTCGCGGTCGACCCAATAGACCGACGCAGTCTTGTCGTCGCCCTGATAGCGCATGGCGCTCTGCAATCCGCTGGTCGCGCCGCAAAAGATCGTGAAGCGCTCGCCTGAAGTTGCTTCGTACATGAAGAAGGCGGCCGGTCCGGTCGGCCCCGGCAGCAGTCTGCCGCCAACCAGCTTGAGCCCGATCTCTTCGAGATTTGGCGCGCGCAGTCGATAATTGAGACGCTTCGACAGCCACTGCACCAAGTGCGCGCGCTCGATGCCGGGCACCTCCACCGGATGACGCACCTCGCCCACGTAAAGCTTGTGAGCTTGCAGCGCAGCCGAGGAGAAGAGCTCGAATGCGGACGGCTGCGGTACCGAAGCACCGCGGGCAATCCAGCCCGAAACTCCGCCGATCATGAATGCAACCAGGGATGCCGCCACCGCGATTGCGGTCCAGGCGCGCCCACGCCGCATAATACGATCGAGCGCCAGACGCTCCGGCACCGGCTCCTTGGCCAACGCGCTATAGCGCGCCCGAATCGCATCCGCCTGCACCCGCCAAGCCGCAACGCGGGCGGCATCTTCAGGATGGCTGGCAAGCCAGTTCTCGACCGCCGCCAGGCGATCCGCTGGCAACTCACCATCAACATAGACGTGCAACTCGTCCTCGGTTACGGGCAAATTGCGATCGGGCATTTAGTAACCTCAATCCTCTTACTTAGGTTTTATTTAACGCGGCGCAGCGCCGGGCGCCCGCCATCGAGAAAATCCTTGATCTGCGCACGCGCCCGGGCCAGACGCGACATCACCGTCCCGATCGGTATGCCCTGTACCTCGGCCACCTCGCGGTAAGACAGGCCCTCCAGCACGACGAGCAGCAATGCTGTCCGCTGCTCTTCCACCAGCATGGCGAGCGCGCGTTCGATATCGCGGCCTCCGGCTTCGGGTCCCGCCGAGTTTGGGGCGTCGTTGTCTTCGATCGATGTCAATGTCGGACGACGCGCCAGCGACCGCAGCCGGTTGCGGTTGAGATTGGTCAGAATCGTGTAGAGCCAGCTGCGCACATCACCACCGTAGAACAAATGCTCGGAGCGCAAGGCGCGCACCAAAGTATCCTGGACCAGATCGTCAGCCGTCTCGGCATCGCGCGTCAGCGCCCGCGAATAGCGCCGCAGTGCCGGTATCGCCGCTTCGATGCCTTGCCGAAATGAACTCACGCGCATCTCCCGATGTCGTGCATTGCTCGGACACGCATCACTGCCCCCGCCTACCATTAACTATCAAAAGGCGACGGCTTGCATTGCGACAGCACTCGACTGTTGCCACGAACAACACCGGCTGGACTTATGTATTCCACGCATGATCATACATGATTCATCCATGCATTAATGCAGGCTTTGGAGGCTCGAGCGCCTGCTTGAAGCCCTAAAAACCCTATGTCACAACAACTCTAGGGTCAAAATCCCGGGGGATAAGGACTTTCATGGCGGAAGCCTCAGGTCTCATGCGAGGCAAGCGCGGCCTGATCATGGGGGTCGCCAACAACCGGTCACTGGCCTGGGGCATTGCGAAAGCCGCTCGCGCACAGGGCGCCGATCTTGCTTTTACCTACCAGGGGGACGCGCTCAAGAAGCGTGTCGAGCCGCTCGCCCAAGAGGTCAGCGCGCTTGTGCTCGGCCATTGCGACGTCACCGATCCAACGACCATCGATGCGGTCTTTGCGGCCGTACAGGCGGCCTGGGGCACGCTCGATTTTGTCGTGCACGCCATAGCATTCTCCGACAAGGATCAGCTCGACGGCCGCTACGTCGACACCACGCCGGAAAACTTCAGCAGGACGCTGCTGATCTCCTGCTATTCGTTCACCGCGATTGCGCAACGTGCCGAAAAGCTGATGACGAATGGCGGATCGATGCTTACGCTCACCTATTATGGTTCCGAGAAGTGGATGCCGCATTACAATGTGATGGGGGTCGCCAAGGCCGCGCTCGAAGCCTCGGTGCGCTATCTGGCAGCCGATCTGGGCACCAAAAATATCCGCGTCAATGCAATTTCTTCCGGTCCCATCAAGACGCTCGCGGCCGCTGGCATTGGAGACTTTCGCTATATCCTGCGATGGAACGAGTTCAACGCCCCGTTGCGGCGCAATGTTTCGGCCGAGGAGGTTGGCGATTCCGCCGTGTACCTGCTCTCCGACATGGCGCGCGGCGTGACCGGTGAGATTCTTCATGTCGATTCCGGCTATCATATTGTCGGCATGAAGCATCCCGACGCGCCCGACATCGACGTCTCCAAGGAATGATACCAACGACACTGCGCAATGACCGTCATCCTGAGGTGCTCGCCGAAGGCGAGCCTCGAAGGATGCACGGCCACCAATCTCGGGTTTACCCGAGATTGGCATTTCAAGTGCGCAAGTCGGCTATAGCCGACTTGCGATGCCGTCGCCCTTCGAGGCTCGCTTCGCTCGCGCCTCAGGGTGACGGGGACAGTGAGTAATCCGTTTTCACCGTTGGTATAATATGCCGCGGCCAGCTCTGTATTATGTCCGTCACGGTCAGACCGAGTGGAACGCCGAGCGCCGGCTGCAGGGCCAGCACGACATTCCGCTCAATGCGCTTGGCCGCGCGCAGGCGGTGCAATGCGGCACAATCTTGCGCGATCTGTTCGCGCGCGAGGGCCGGCAGGCGGACGATTTCGATTACTTTGCCAGTCCGCTCGGCCGCGCCCGCAAGACCATGGAACTGCTGCGCGCCGAGCTCGGCCTCGATCCGCACGCCTATCGTACCGACGCGCGGCTGCTGGAAATGTCGTTCGGCCGCTGGGAAGGCTTTACCGCCGCCGAACTTGCAGTGCGCGAGGCGCCGGCCCTGGCCGCGCGCGAACGCGACAAGTGGAATTTCGCGCTGCCCGGCGGTGAAAGCTACGCCCAGCTCATGCTCCGCGTGCGCGCCTGGTATCAAACCGTCGAGCGCGATACCGTGGTGTCGGCGCACGGCGGCGTGGCGCGCGCGCTGATCGCGCATCTTGGTATTGCCCTGCCGCGCGACGCCGCCAACGACGACATCGGGCAGGGGGTGGTCTACGTGTTCGCTGGCGAACGCCTGACGCGGCACGCTTGACCCCTGGCCTCTTGACCGTATACCGGGATACGGTAAGATGAAGGAATGATCCGATCCTTCGGCGATAAGTCGACCGAGGCGCTGTTTCGCGATGAATTCGTGCGCAAGTTCCAGGGTATCGCGCGTCCCGCCAAGCGCAAGCTTGAGGCGGTGAATGCAGCAAGCCGCTTGCAAGACTTGTTGATTCCGCCGTCGAATCGGCTGGAGAAATTGCAAGGCGATTTGAAGGATTTCTATTCGATCCGCATCGACGATCAATGGCGCGTGATCTTCAAATGGCGCGACGGCGAGCCGCACGAGGTCCAGATCGTGGATTACCACTGACGGGAGACGACGATGGCTAAAGCTGAGTTTGCACCGGTCACCCCGGGAGAAATGTTAAGGCAAGAGTTTCTCGCCGCCTACGGCCTATCGCAAAACCGGCTGGCGAAGGCGATCGGCATTTCACCCAACCGCATCGCCGAAATTGTCAACAATCGGCGGCGCATCACCGCCGACACCGCACTCCGCTTGAGCTTGTACTTTGGCAACAGTGCGGAGTTCTGGATGAACCTGCAGTCGCATTACGATTTGAAAGTGGCGCGGCGGCTGATGAAGCCGGTCGATGTCAAACGCATCAAAGCGCGCCGCGCGGCATAAATCGCGCGCGCGTTCGAGCATTGATGCCGGCCGATCATAGCAAGCCAACCAAAAGCAGAGCGGCCGGACTCTCGTCCGGCCGCTTAAGGCGAAGCGCCGCAAGGCACTTCGCGAAAACCCAGACGGACGCGATCTCTAAGCGTGAGATCGGCGTCCGTCGCGTTACGCAGGCTTTTTCTTTGACGGCTTGCGGGCTTTTCTACGCTTAGCCATGGAAGTCTCCTTAAGTGATGGATCGGGCGGCGAAAGTTTAGGACGCAAGTCTTCTGAACTCTATCCCTCGGATTTGCACCCGTCTCTCACCATGCCCATCACATAGTGCATTCGTTTTCGCCGCGCAATTGGATTTCCAAAAAATAATACTGAAAAATCCGTAATTTAACCGGTATTCACATGGTCATTAATTGCCATTCACAAAAGTGAACAAAAATTCAAAAAAACCGGTGTATAGAAACCGGATTGCAACGCGACATGACGATTGGCTTTTGGCCATCGGGATCGGCCCGCTTCTCATTCGCGCGCTTCGCGACCATGCTCTCCTGGCCAATGCCACGGCCGCTGAATTGACCCGGAGCGGCCCGCGGGCTACCACACCGCCACGGTCAGAATGCCATGTCATTCAATACCTTCGGCCATATGTTCCGGGTCACGACCTTTGGCGAGAGCCACGGGCCGGCGATCGGCTGCGTGGTCGACGGCTGCCCGCCGCGCCTGGCGCTGAGCGAGGCTGATATTCAGCCCTATCTGGACAAGCGCCGGCCCGGCCAGTCGCGCCATACCACCCAGCGCCAGGAGCCCGATCGCGTGCGCATCCTCTCCGGCGTGTTCATCGACGAGGCGAGCGGCACCCAGGTGACGACGGGCACGCCCATTGCGCTCGTGATCGACAATGTCGACGCGCGCGCCAAGGATTATTCCGACATCAAGGACAAGTACCGGCCGTCCCACGCCGACTACGCCTATGACGTCAAATACGGCATTCGCGATTACCGCGGCGGCGGGCGCCAATCGGCGCGCGAGACCGCCGCGCGCGTGGCGGCCGGCGCCATCGCGCGCAAGATCGTGCCCGGCTTGCGCGTGCGCGGCGCGCTCATCCAGATGGGCAAGCGCATGATCGACCGCACGCGCTGGGATTGGGACGAGATAGGAAAAAACCCGTTCTTTTGTCCCGACGCCAAGGTTGCGGTGGAACTGGCGGACTATCTCGACGGCGTACGCAAGGCCGGCTCCTCGGTCGGCGCGGTGATCGAGATCGTGGCGGAGGGCGTGCCGGCGGGGCTCGGCGCACCGGTCTACGGCAAGCTCGACGGCGATCTGGCCGCCGCGCTCATGGGCATCAACGCGGTCAAGGGCGTCGAGATCGGCGCCGGCTTTGCCGCAGCCGCGCTCTCCGGCGAAGAGAACTCCGATGAAATGCGCATCGGCAACGACGACAAGCCGCGGTTCTTGTCGAACCATGCCGGCGGCATTCTGGGCGGCATCTCCACCGGCCAAGCCGTGGTGGCGCGCTTTGCCGTCAAACCGACTTCGTCGATTCTCATTCCGCGCCGCACCATCGATCGCTACGGCAACGAGACCGAGATCGTGACCAAAGGGCGTCACGACCCTTGCGTCGGCATCCGCGCCGTGCCGATCGGCGAAGCCATGGTGGCATGCGTGATCGCCGATCATTATCTGCGTCATCGCGGCCAGGTCGGCGAGACGCCGGCGTGGCCGTTCGGGCGGCCGGGTTGAGGGATTCCCTCCCCCTGAAAGGGGGAGGGTGGCGAGCGAAGCGAGCCGGGTGGGGGTCCGAGGTCTGCGGTGAATCGCCGTCGACCCCCACCCCGATCCTCGCTGCGCTCGGATCGCCCCTCCCCCTTTCAGGGGGAGGGAAAAGAAAGAGGAACGATTGCAAGTGGACGAAACCCACCATCGCGTTGAATCGACCATCGCCGCCTTCGCCCGCGGCGAGATTGTCGTGGTCACCGACGACGACGATCGCGAGAACGAAGGCGATTTGTTTGTCGCGGCTGCGCTCTGCACGCCCGAGAAGATGGCGTTCATCATCCGCAACACGTCGGGAATCGTATGCACGCCGCTTGCCGCCGACGATGCCAAGCGCCTGCACCTCGATCCGATGGTTGCGCTCAACGACGCCCCGCTTGGCACCGCGTTCACGGTCTCGGTCGATTATCGCCACGGGCTGACCACCGGCATCTCGGCCGAAGAGCGCTCCAACACCGTGCGCGGGCTGGCCAACGGCAATGCCGGAGCGTCCGATTTCGTGCGTCCGGGTCATGTCTTTCCGCTCCTCGCGCGCGAAGGCGGCGTGCTGATGCGCTCCGGTCACACCGAAGCCTGCGTCGATCTTTGCCGTCTTGCCGGGTTGCCGGCGGTGGGCGTGCTGGCGGAACTGATGAACGACAACGGCACGGTCATGCGCGGACTTGACGTGGCCGCGTTCGCCGAACGCCACCGGCTGCAGCGCGTATCGATCGCCGATCTCATCGCCTACCGGCAGGTGCGCGAAAAACTGGTCGAACGGGTCGGCGAATTTCCCGTCGCCTCCGCCATCGGCACCTTGCAGGGTTATGCCTATATGACCCCGTTCGACAAGGTGCAGCACATGGCGTTCGTGCACGGCCGCATCGGCGATGGCAAGAATGTGCTGGCGCGCCTGCATCGCGCCGACATCATTCGCGACGTGTTCGGCGGCGCCAAGACCGTGCATGCGGCGCTGGCGCGCTTCAAGCAGGAAGGCCGCGGCGTCATCGTCTTCCTGCGCGACGGCACCGCCGGCGTGCCCACCCACGCCATTCCATCGAGCGAGGGCGGATCGGACGCCGCCCGCATCCGCCAATGGCGCGAAATCGGCCTTGGCGCGCAGATTTTGAAAGACCTCGGAATTGCCTCGATTCGGCTGCTGGCTTCGACCAAGCTCACCTACGTCGGGCTGGCAGGGTTCGGGATCGAAATCGCTGCGACGGAGACGTTGGAGGGGTAGCAGGCGGCTTTTCCCCATGACCGGTCTGTGTCAGCATGAGTAAATTGTCTGACGGAGAATCGCATGCGCGCGCGCCTATCGCTGGTTGCCTCCCTCGCCATCCTCCTCGCGCTGGTGATCGCGGGTCTGGGCGGCGGATTTGCAGCGCCGACCATGCCGTTCCAGCGCGCCGACAGCAGTCCGGGCGCGCTGCCGGTCGATGTGGAACTGGTGCTCGCCGTCGACATTTCCTATTCCATGGACCCCGAGGAGCAGGCATTGCAGCGCGAAGGCTACATCGCCGCGCTCACCTCGCGCGAGTTCATGCAGGCGCTCAGGCAGGGCATCAACGGCAAGGTCGCCATAACTTATTTTGAATGGGCTGGCGTCGAAAATCAGAAAATCATCGTGCCCTGGCGGCTGATCGAAGGGCCGGAATCCTCCGACGCTTTTGCCGCCGAGATCGCGCGCGCGCCCTACCGGCGCGCCTCGCGCACTTCGATTTCCGGCGCGCTCGCCTTTGCCATGCCGCTGTTCGAAGGCAGCGGTTATCGCGGCTTGCGCCGCGTCATCGACGTTTCCGGCGACGGCGTCAACAACAATGGCCCGCCGGTCACCCTGGTGCGCGACGATGTGCTGGCCAAGGGCATCACCATCAATGGCCTGCCTATTATGCTCAAGCGGCCGAATATCGGCACCATGGATATCGACAATCTCGATGTCTATTACGAGGACTGCGTGATCGGCGGGCCCGGCGCCTTCGTGATTGGGATCAGAGAGCGCGAAAAATTCAAGGAGGCGATCCGCACCAAGCTCCTGCTGGAGATCGCCGGTCGCACGCCGCAGCCGCGCATCGTGCCCGCCTCCGCCGCCAAGCCGCGCATCTCCTGCACCATCGGCGAGCGGCTGTGGCAGCAGAGGTGGGGGAATTGATACCGGTCTCAGGCGAAAAGATTGATCGTCGCGCCGATGGCCGCGGAAGCCGTTGACGTTGCCACAAAACGATATCCGGTCGCAGGATTGATCGGCGGCCGGTAGGGCGTCGGGTTTGGATTCGTATTCGGCGGGCTGTAGGCGAGGCCGCCTTGGTGGACCGTGCCCGCGATCGCCGTGCCATCTGCGACAATGCGTTCGTTGTCGACCGTGATCTTGACCGTGTTCGGCAGGGCAATCGTTTGTCCGCTGGATTTCACGCCTTGCATCAGAGCAGACAGATTGAGTGTGATGGGGACCGGCTCGGAAAGCTTCGAGAGGGAGCTGATAATCCTCGTTGGCAAATCGATCGGATTGAGCAGCGCAAACGTCCACGTGCCGCCTTCGGGGCGCAACGTCAGTGTGAACACGTCATGCGCATCTCCGCCTGACGTGCGCGCCGTGAGCGTGCTGCCCGTCACCGACATGGTGTCGATTGCTTCGCCATGCGATTTTATTCCAAGCATGGTCGTTTTGAACGCATCTTTGAGCGCCGAGCCGGTGACGAACTGGAAACCGCCGCTGACCGCAGGGCCCTCCGCACCAAAATTCACCACCCCCGCAAGACTTCCATAGAATGTCACCTGACTGCCGATCTCGTCCGCCGGCGATTTTGGACCGGCGGCTTGCGCCATTGTTTTGCTGGCAAGTTCGATGCCTGCAAGCGCCGCAAGCGTGCCGGCATCGTTATGATAGCTTAATGCCGCGCGCGCGAACGAATCGGCTGCCGCGGATGCGGCGCCGATGGCGAGTTCGGTTTGTGCGCTGGACGTGCCCACGACAAGAAAGCGCGCGTTCGAGCCGTCTTGGCCGGCGCGCCAGCTCTGCATCTGTTGCGAAATCGAGACGGAACCGACAGCCATCAATATTGCGCCAGTTTTTAAACCGGCAAATATTATGACGGCCGTTTTAAAACTCGCGTGGCAACCTCGTTAAATTGCGTGCAATCATCGCGATGATTTATTTACCAATCGAAATCCGCCGATCGTCAACTTCTGGAAGCCAGCTCGAACCGCGCCACGATCTCGACATGGAAGCTGTAGCGGAACTGATCGAGCGGCGTCACGGCGGTGAGCTGGTAGCCGCCATCCACCAGAATGCGGGCATCGCGCGCGAAAGTAGCCCGGTTGCATGAAACCGCGATCACCAGCGGCACGGCGCTTCCCGCAAGTTGGCGCGCCTGCGCCTCGGCGCCCTGGCGCGGCGGATCGAACACCACCGCTTCGAAGCGCTTGAGTTCCGCCGCCACCAGCGGCCGGCGGAACAGATCGCGCGCCTCGGCCTCGAGCGGCTTGAGACCGCTTGTTGCTCGCGCTGCCTCCTTGAGCGCTGCGATTGCCGCGGCATCGATGTCGGCCGCGCTCACGCGCGCTCGCTCGGCAATCCTTAAGCTGAAAGGTCCGACGCCACAGAACAGGTCTGCAACATTTTGCGCGCCTCCGGCATGCGCGCAGACCAGGTGCGCAAGTTCGCTCTCGCCCGCCGCGGTCGCCTGCAGGAAAGTACCGGGCGGCAGTGCCACGCGCGCGCGGCCCATGGTGACGGTCGGCGGCACGCGCTGGGCGATCAGCTCGCCGTGGCGGGTGAGCCGCGCGAGCTTGTGCGCCTCGGCGATTTGGGCAAGGGCAGCCGCGCGCTCAGCGTTCAATTCCCCCGAGCCGCGCACATCGATGTCGAGCCCGGCCTCGGTTGCCGTAACCGCAATATCGAGCGGCTTGCGCGCGATTTTAAGTTCCTCGGCGATCGCCCAGGCGGCGATGATTGCGCCATCGAGCGCCGGCGCGAGAACCGGACAGGCGTCAATCCCGATCAGGTGATGAGTGCGTGCCGCGCTAAAGCCCACTTCGAGCACATCGTGCGTGCTGCGCCGGGCGTGGAAGGTGGCGCGCCGGCGGCCCTCGCCATGCGCGTCTATCATTGCATCGACCGGCGCATCGAGGCCCGCTTGCGTAAGCGCTTCGACCAGGAGGTTGCGCTTCCAGGCGCGGTAGCGCTCAAAGCTTAAGTGCTGAATCGCGCAGCCGCCGCAGGTGCCGAAATGCGGGCAGATCGGTGCAATGCGCTCGGGGCTCGCCGTCACGACGCGCAACAGATGGCGGCGATCGGGATGCCCCGCGATCGGCTCAACCTCGACGCTCTCGCCCGGCAGCGCGAACGGAACGTAGATCGGGCCTGCCGGTGCCTCGGCGATGCCGTCGCCGCGGTTGCCCAGGCGCGTGATGGTGAGGCTTTCGCTCATGCCGTCCTTATAGAGCGTTGTTCAAATCGAGGGGCTGACGTCCGGGAGATAGCCCCGCAGGGTCAGCGCATGGAAGCGCCAGACCAGCAGCACGGCATAGACCAGCAGCCCGATCGAGAGGCCGGCCCACACGCCCGCAGCGCCCAAGCCAAGCGGAAATCCCAATCCGTAGCTGGCGGTAAAGCCGATCGCCCAGAAGCAGATCGCCGCGTACAGCAGCGGCAGGCGGGTGTCGTTGAGCCCGCGCAGCGCGCCGGCCGCCACGGTCTGCACGCCGTCGGCGATGAAGAAGCTGGCGCCGACCACGAGCAGGACGGCGGCGATCGATACCGTGGCGCTCGTCTCTCCGGCGCCCGAGCCTAGGAACAGCAGCGGAATGAAGTCGCGCGTCAGGATCACAATGATCGTCATCGCAGCCATGAATGCAACGCCCAGCGCGATCGCGGTCATGCCAGCGCGCCGCGTTGCTTCGCTGTCGCGCCGGCCGGCGGCGTGGCCGACCCGCACCGTCGCGGCCATCGAGATGCCAAACGGCACCATGAACATGATGGATGCAACGGTGATCGCGATCTGATGCGCCGCCAGTTCCGCCGTGCCGATGCGTCCCATCAGCAGCGCCGCCGCAGCGATCATGCCGTACTCCAGCAGCATGGAGCCTGAGATCGGCGCGCCGATCGCGAACAGTTTCGCGAACAGCGGCCAATCGGCGCGCCAGAAGCGGCCGAGGATGCGGTACTTCCGGAACGGACGGCAGGCATAGCAGACCCAGACGCCGGCCACGCACATGCCGACGTTGACGGCGGTCGTGGCAAGGCCCGCGCCCAGCAGATCGAGGCGCGGCAATCCGAATTCGCCGTAGATCAGCGCATAGGCCAGCAGCGCGTTCGCCGGAATCGCGGCGAGCGTGATCCAGAGGCCGGGCTCCGGCCGGTTGACCGACTGCATAAAGCCGCGCAGCGCGATGAACCACCACGCCGGCACCAGACACCAGGCAAGACCTTCGAGATAGCGGGCGGCAAGCCGTGCTGCATCTTCGCTCTGTCCGAGCGCGATGAGAATTTCTTCGGCATAAACTTGAGAAAAACTCAGCGGAATGCCGAGCAGCGTCGCGACCCACAGCCCGACGCGCAGCGCGCGCCGCACCATGCGCGGCTGGCGCGCACCGAAGGCCTGCGAGGCGAGCGGCGAGACCGCCGAGACAATACCCATGCCGATCACGAAGGCTGCGAACAGCACCGTATGGGCGAGCGCAGTCGCGGCCACCACCTGGTCGCCGAGGCGGCCGAGCAACGCAAGATCGGTGGTCATCATGGCGATCTGGCCGAGCTGCGTGAGCACGATCGGCAGCGCGAGCTTGATCGTGTCGATCAGCTCGATGCGCCAAACGGTCTGGCGCGCTTGCGTCGTGGCGGCGCTAGCGGAAATTTGTTCCGGCATGGTCATCGGTGCAACGATCGTAAGGATGGCACGCAAGCGTGACGTGCGGACGAATTATATCAACGGCGTTAAGTAATGACCGTCAGCCTGAGGTGCTCGGCGCGCAGCGCCGAGCCTCGAAGGATGAGCGGCCACCGATCTTGGGTTTACCCAAGATCGGCATATTAAGAGCGCAAGTCGGGTAAACCCGACTTGCGATGCCGTCGCCCACCGATCTCGGGTAAACCCGAGATCGGAATTTCAATGCGCAAGTCGGCCAAGGCCGACTTGCGGTGGCTCGCTTCGCTCGCACCTCAGGGTGACGGGGATGAGTCAGTGATTGCTGCCGCTGGTATTTATCGCGGATCGTGGAAAAATTGGGAAGCCCCGCGAAGAAAAAGAGTTAATGCGGCGAAAAAATCACAACGCACACGATGAATGCATCATGTTGATGCATTCATGACAAACGATCATGTGTGAGTGGAATGCGGCGTTATGGCTACGCCAGCTTCACGGTCTCCGCCGCCGCATCTCTGCCGAGAGCTTCGAACACCTTGGCGACAATGCCCTTGGCATCGAGGCCGGCGCGCGCGTACATCGCCGCCGGCGCGTCGTGGTCGATGAAGACATCCGGCAACACCATGGTGCGCACTTTGACGCCGCGGTCGAGCGCGCCGTGCTCGGAGAGCGCCAAGAGCACATAGCCGCCAAAGCCGCCGATCGCGCCTTCCTCGATGGTGACCAGCACTTCGTGTTCGCGCGCGAGCCGGAGCACTAGATCCGTATCGAGCGGCTTGGCGAAACGGGCATCCGCTACCGTGGTCGAGAGACCGTAGGCCGCAAGCTCGTCGGCGGCCTTGATGCACTCAGCAAGCCGCGCGCCGAAGGAGAGCAGCGCCACTTTGCTGCCCTCGCGCACAATCCGCCCCTTGCCGATCTCAAGCGGTATGCCCGCTGAGGGCATCGGCACACCCATGCCCTCGCCGCGCGGGAAGCGTAGCGCGCTGGGGCGGTCGTCGATCGCCGCCAGGGTGGCGACCATATGCACAAGCTCGGCCTCCTCGCCCGCCGCCATGACCACAAAGCCGGGCAGGCAACCGAGATAGGCGACATCGAAGGAGCCGGCATGCGTCGGCCCGTCGGCGCCGACCAGACCCGCGCGGTCGATGACAAAGCGTACCGGCAGCGATTGGATGGCGACATCGTGCACCACCTGATCGTAGGCGCGCTGCAGGAAGGTCGAATAGATCGCGGCGAACGGCTTGAAGCCTTCCGCCGCGAGGCCGGCACAGAAAGTCACCGCATGCTGTTCGGCAATGCCCACATCGAAAAAACGGGCGGGAAATTCGGCGGCGAACAGATCGAGCCCGGTGCCCGACGGCATCGCCGCGGTCACCGCGACGATCTTGTCATCCTTCTTCGCTTCCTTGATCAGGCTCTCGGCAAACACCTTGGTATAGACCGGGGCCTGAGTCTTCGATTTCGTTTGCGCGCCGGTCGCCACATCGAACTTGACCACGCCATGATATTTGTCGGCCGATGTCTCGGCCGGCGCATAGCCTTTGCCCTTCTGCGTCACCACGTGCACGAGTATCGGCCCCTGCTCGGCATCGCGCGCATTCCTGAGCACCGGCAGCAGATGATCGATATTGTGCCCGTCGATTGGCCCGACGTAATAGAACCCGAGTTCCTCGAACAGCGTGCCGCCGGTCCAGAAGCCGCGCGCATATTCCTCGGCGCGGGCCGCCTTCAGATAGAAGAATTTCGGCAGATGCTTGGCGATTTGCTTGGCCCTCGCGCGCAGCGAGCGGTACGGCCGCCCCGAGACCAGCCGTGCCAGATAGGCCGACATGGCGCCGACCGGCGGCGCAATCGACATGTCGTTGTCGTTGAGAATGACGATCAGGCGCTCCTTGCGCGCGCCCGCGTTGTTCATCGCTTCATACGCCATGCCGGCCGACATCGCGCCGTCGCCGATGACGCAGACCACGTGATGCGGTTCGGCGTTTAAATCGCGCGCCACCGCCATGCCGAGGCCGGCCGAGATCGAAGTCGAGGCATGGGCGGCGCCGAACGGATCGTATTCGCTCTCCGCGCGCTTGGTGAAGCCGGAAAGCCCGCCGCCCTGGCGGATGGTGCGAATCCGGTCGCGCCGGCCGGTGAGCACCTTGTGCGGATAGGCCTGATGGCCGACATCCCAGACCAGCCGATCGCGCGGCGTGTCGAATATGTAATGCAATGCCACCGTGAGTTCGACCACGCCGAGGCCGGCGCCAAGGTGGCCGCCGGTCACCGCCACGGCATCGATCGTTTCCGCCCGCAGCTCGTCGGCGACTTGGCGGAGCTTGCTTGCGGCAAGCCGGCGCAAGGCTTCTGGCGTATCGATCAGGTCGAGCAGGGGAGTTTTTGAGGGCTTCGACAATGGGTTCTCCACGATGGCCTACCATAAGGCCCGCCGCGCGCCCTGACCAGCGTTTTGAGGATCACAGCAAATTTGCAGCCGCGTGCAAATCGGCCCCATTTGTTCCGCTTCCCTTAACACTAGAGCATGATCGTTTCAGATTGAATCGGCATTGCGGCAATCTCACTTCACCTCTCCCCAAGGGCTAAGGTGTGCACACATCTTCATCGTGTACCGATGCGCCAATGGACGAATTCACTCGACCTCATGCTGAGGAGCGCCCACCGATGTCGGGTTTACCCGACATCGGCATACTAAGTGCGCAAGTCGGCTATAGCCGACTTGTGTGGGCGCGTCTCGAAGCATGGCCACAAGCTCCGAACGCGCGGCCATCCTTCGAGACGCCCGCCTTCGGCGGGCTCCTCAGGATGAGGTCGGAGCAAGTCCGATCGCATGCCAGGGGATGACAAATACTTGCTCGGTAAACGGCTCGAAAAGATGTGTGCACACCTTAGCCCTATGGGAGAGGCGTAGGCGGCCTTCGGCCGCCGTTCTTTGCATAAAGAACGCCGATGCAAAGCATCGGCTATGTCGCGAAGCGATCCGGGTGAGGGGTTACAGTCTATCGAGAAACCTAGATCCCCTCACCCCAACCCTCTCCCCAGCCGAAGTCGGATTTATCCGACTTCGGCCAGTCTAAATGCCGAACTCGGGTAAACCCGAGTTCGGGTGGGGAGAGGGAGCTCGCCGTCGCTGTGGTAACAGCTTCGACCTAAAACAAAAGCGCTCTAAAGGGTGGATGAAATACGGCTAGGCTTCGTGCCAATAATAAACGCTTCGCTCGCCGGGGAGTCCGCATGAAACACATGATGGTGCCGCTGCGCATGTTCTTGGATTTGGCGCTGCCCTATTTTCGCTCACCGGATCGCGTTCGTGCCTGCGCCTTGCTTGCGGCGGTCGTGGCCGCCGAGGCCGGCCTCGTCTACGTCGCGGTTGCCACCAACCAATGGCACGGGAGATTTTTCAACGCCCTGGAAGCGCGCAACTGGTCTGGTATCGTCGATGAACTGATCGTGTTCTGCTTCATCGTTGCCGGCGCCATCATCATCGGCATGTCCCAGTTTTATTTTGGCCAGCGGCTGCAAATCAACTGGCGCCGGTGGATAACGGAGAATTACGTTGCGGTTTGGATGGCGCAAGGCCGCCATTACCGCGTGCGCTTTGTCGACACCACCATCGACAACATCCATCTGCGTATCGCCAACGATGTGTATCTGTTCGTCCAGCGTACCCACGAACTTGGCACCGGCCTGCTCGGCAGCATCGGGGCATTGGTAATTTTCGCCTATATTCTATGGGGTCTGTCCGCGATTGCCCCGCTGCCGCTGTTCGGCGTCAATCTCGCCTTCCCCGGATATCTGGTCGTGATGGCGCTCGTTTATGCCGGACTTGGCACCTTGATCGCGCATTGGATTGGCTGGCGGCTGATCAATCTTAACTTTAATCAGCAGCGTTACGAATCCGACTTTCGCTTCGCCATCGTGCGCGCCGCCGATCAATCCGAGCCGATCGCGCTGATGCGCGGGGAGGGCGTCGAGCGGGAGCAACTGCGCGGCCGGTTTGGCAATCTGGTGCGCAACTGGACTTTACTGGTTGCCAAACAGACGCGCCTGACCGGTTTCGTGGCGGGCTATTCCAACGTCTCATCCGTGCTTCCGACCTTGATCGTGACCCCCGCTTTTCTCGTCGGCGCCATCCCGCTCGGCACGCTGGTGCAGGCGGCCAATGCGTTCCAGCGCGTGGAAGGCGCGTTCGCCTTTTGCATCGGCGCTTACAGCAAGCTCGCCGAATGGAAGGCGATCATGGACCGGCTCACACAAATGGGAGCGGCGATGGCGGCGGTCGATGCGCACAGGCAGGCGGCTGGCACAATTACGGTACGCACGGGGCAGGACGATGGACTTATCACCACCGATCTGGTCGCACGATTGCCATCGGGCAACGAGATCGTAAGTGTACCGGCGTTTTCGATCGCGCCCGGCGAGCGCGTGCTAATCACCGGCCCATCCGGCGCCGGCAAGTCGAGCCTGTTCCGCGCGCTCACCGGATTGTGGCCGCCCGGGGAGGGCACCGTCACGCTGCCGCGCGGCGCCGACGTTTTGGTGATGCCGCAACGGCCCTATTTTCCCCTCGGCACGTTGCGCCAGGCGATCGCCTATCCCATGCCGGCCGCCGAAGTGCCCGATCCGCAAGTGCGCGCAACTCTCACCGATGTCGGTCTCGGTCATCTCGTCTCTCAACTGGACCAAGCAGCGGACTGGAGCGTGCTGCTCGCCGGCGGCGAGCAGCAGCGGGTCGCGTTTGCCCGCGCCCTGCTGCGCCGTCCCACCGTTCTGCTGTTTGACGAACCGGTCGCCACGCTCGACGATGCCGCCGGGCGCGAGCTTTACCGCACCTTGATCGAACGCCTGCCGCAGACCATCATCGTCTCGATTGACCGGCGCGGGGTGTTGCGCGATCTCCACACCCGCACCATTGAAATGAAGGCAGTAGCCAATGGCATGTCGTCCGGCCATCATGCCGGCCTGGCGGCGGTGCCCGCGTAAGGAACATATGGATACGCTGAAATTGAATTATACCTCCCCCTGGAAGGGGGAGGGAACAGGACGTGCGCTCAATCTTAAAATTCCTGGGAGGTGCCAATGCTCAAGATGAACTACTGGACCGCCAAGTGGGATCTGGACGAGAACATCTGCCCGTGCGATGTCCATTTTAACGACTGGGTGGCGAGCAAGAAATTGAAAAACAAATCGATCTACCATTTCGGCACCGGCACTCATCACATCGTCGGGATCAAGCAGGCGGCGCGCAAGAACCGCGTCTTCGCCATCACCGCGTCAAAGGAGGAATACGACGCCTACGTGCAGCTGGTCACGGAGAATTCCGGCGTGGCGAAAAACTACCTTGGCTATTTTGGCGACATCTATCTGACCAATCCGGATTTGCTCCCCGCGTTCGACGCGGTAACGCTCTTTCACCTGTGCGAATTCTTCTTTCCCAACACCGCGAGCAAGGAATACGGCGGGCTCACCGACGCCAAGGTGCTGGACCTGTTCACCGGCAAGACGCGCAAGGGCGGCTACATCCTGTTCTACATGCGCTCGATCGCCTTCGATAAGGCCAAGCCGATCATCGCGAAGTGGGAGAAGAAAGCGCCGGTCAAACGCGTGGGCGAATTCAAGACGCTGCTGGTGTACCGGAAGAAATAGCCAGGATCTTAGGACGATCATGGCCTCCCATCGCAATAACCGTGCAACGCTGCGCGCGCGCCTCGTCAAGGCTGGCAAAACGCGCTGGCTCGATGTCGGCTGCGGCGACAGTGTCGAGCCGGGCTTTCTGCGCATGGACACGTATCCGTTAAAAAATATTCCCGCAAAACACCGGCGCGGCTACATCTGCTACGACATCCGAAAATTGACCGGCCGCGCCGCCGTCAGGTTCGGCAAGTTCGACGTGGTCAGGATGCAACACGTGTTCGAACACTTTACCCCCGAAGACGGCCGCATTGTCCTCAAGAACTGCGCCCGGCTCATGAACAAGGGCGGGATCATCTTGATCACCGTGCCGGATCTCAAAATCCATATCCGCAATTATTTGCGCAATAAGTACAAGACCTCCAGTTTTCGCTGGTGGGCGAATGAGCGGCTTCCCAAAAATTCTCCCAGCAGCTTCTATTTCGCAATGTTTGCCCATAGCTGGCCGCACATCCCGCACAAATGGTGCTATGATTTTGCCGGACTGCGCTTTCAGCTCAAGGCGTGCGGCGATTTCAAGTCCATCCGGCGTCTGGACTTCAAGAGTCCGCTCGCGAGCAATCCGTTCACGCACAACCGGCCGGATGAGGACGTTTGCGCGATGGCCGTCAAACGCTAGCGCGGGACCATTTCAGATTGAGTCGGTCTTGCGGAAATCTCTCTTCACCTCTCCCCGCTTGCGGGGAGAGGTCGCCCGCCT